>RECN01000130.1 GCA_007694005.1 Spirochaetaceae bacterium | reverse complement strand
GAGTTCGCGTACACTCGGAACGCCATGAACACAGACCTTTTTCAGCTTGATCATGTACAGATCGGGAGCGAAACACTGCATGAAACGATAGAACGCTACGAGAAGCGCGGCTTTCGGGTGGAGTCCGGCGGATTTGCCGACGCCACAGGAGCATCCGTAGCCCAGATCCGCTTCGAGAACGGTACGGGAATACAGTTCGTGGAAATGCACGATAACTGGCGATACACGCGAAAACGGAAACGGGCGTACCGGCAGTATGGCAGGAAACGCACAGCCGAGGGCAGTCTGCTTTCCGCCGTGCGGGCGTATCGTTACTTTGATCGTGGACCCGCCGGTTACAAGGGATACGCACTGCTCGCTACGGACACCGGGGAAACGCACGAACGGCTACGCGCAAACGGCTACCGGGATGCAGGCCGTACCAACTATTACAGCAGGGACGGCTCGCCGGTTTCCTGCCGGACATTTGTCGACCCCGCCTCCCTCGCCATGCCTGTCGTTTACGTCGATGCATTACCCCCGGGACAGAGTCACGCAAACGCCGCAGCCGGTCTTTTTCGCCTTGAAATTGGCGCGCGCGAGCCTGCTGAATCCGTCCGACGTTTGATGGAACTCACGGGAAACGAGATTCTTGACCCCTCAAGCTCCGGTGTACCACGCCCCACCATACGGATAGGTGTCGTTAATGTCGAGTTTTCGGCGGTCGATACCGCACTCGAGGAAGGAGTTCTCGAGACAGGGATACTCGCCGGCTTTCCCGGCCACAACGTCCTGTATGCACCGGAAACCAATGACGGCGCGGCCGTCCACATGAGTTACCGTTCTTCGGAACTGTCTCGCAAGGAAACCGACTGAAGAAAGCGTCGCGTCGCCTCGATCATCGTTTCCGGTATCGTGTGACCACCTATGAACTCATGAAAATCCAGCAGAGCACCAGCTTCTGTGAGCATGTCTCGAAGATCCCGCCCGGACGCTATCGACAGTATCTCGTCTACGCTCCCGTGACTTTGAAGAACGGGCAACCCGTGGAACTGACCCGAACGCTCTACGCAGCGATCCCGGGCTATCAGAGCTCCGGAATACAGAACCAGCCCGTCGATCCTGGACTGCACGGCAGTCTCAACAGCCATCATGGCACCCTGACTGAACCCTGCTGCGACAATCAGGGAGGAATCAAGGTTCTGCTCGTGAAGCAGAGTACGTACCGTCCCGGCGCCGCGAACGAGCCCCTCGGGCTGCATGTCGGGGAGGTCGTGGAAATACTGCCCTGTCATGGCCATCTGCAATTCGTCCGGACGCTCGGGAAACCAGGCGTAGCCGAACGTTTCGCTGCCATACTGCAGCGCTACGGGAGCCTGCGGGCAGAACACATTCCATTCACCCGCGGGATCAAACAGGTCAGCAAGAGAAAACAGATCGTCCGCAGTAGCCCCGAAGCCGTGGTATAGAACAATTGTTCCGCGGGCATCTCCCTGTCCCCGTCGGAGCCTGTACGACAGCGCAGGCATTAATACCGCTCCGCCCGTACAAGCCAGTTGCGATCTGTCACGAACGCGGTGAGCTCGTCCATCGCACGCGACACGTCGCTGTCGTCCCTGCCTCGTACGGTAATTCTGGTTCGGTACTCCGGCTGGTCCCAGTACGGATACGATCCGACACTGAGATCGGGGTGCCGCAGCTGAAAACTGTTCAGCCAGGTCACATAATCCGATTCATCGGCGGTGAGAAACACCTGACCACCGAGGAATGCACCTTTGGGTGTGAGGGATGCACAGATGCGGTCGATCTTGTCCTCGAACGCACGAGGAAGCCCAGGCAGAATGTAAATGTTCCGGTATCGCACGACCGGCCAGGGACTCCCGATTTCTTCAAGAAGAACGTCGGCTCCGTCCGGTATGAGAGCCATGCGTTTCAGATCGTCGTGCATGCGTTCGCCGTAGCGCTCGTGAAGAAAACGCATGATTCTCTGGCTTTCGACCAGCTGTACATCAAAACCCTGCGCAATGCCTTCGAAGGTTATATCGTCGTGAGTCGGTCCGACGCCTCCTGAAGAGATCACGATCTCATATTCTTCGGAGAGCTCCCGTGCTGCCCCACCGATGCGTTTCCTGTCATCGGGAATCACCCGGATTTCCCTGACGTCGTATCCGAGCGGACTGAACTGCTGAATGATATAGTCCGAATTCTTGTCCTTGATGCTTCCCGAAAGAATCTCATCTCCGATAAGAAGAACGCCGACGGTTGCTGCTTGCGCGCGGGTATCACGACTATCCATTTACCTGACCTTTAGGAATATTCCGAATAGAACGATGATCAGCAGGATCTGCACGAGACTGAATCGAACGAGAACCTGTGTGTTTGACCACTCCTTCATGTTTCGAAAATGATCGTGCAGCGGGAAGCGCACGGAATGAAGAATACGTATATTAAAAAAGCGTAAAAGCGACACTTTAACGAGTCCGGTACCTCCGTTGACGAGAATGACCGTGGAAACAATGAACATAAGGAAGGGGTTCCGTGCGATCAGCACCGTCACACCGAGAAAAAATCCGACGGCCCGCGAACCGGCGTCTCCCATCATAATTTCGCTTGGATATGCGTTGTACCAGAGATACCCGGAAAGGCATCCGACGAGAACGAAGGTCATTACCGACCAGTTCGCCGCGTCCGGATAGTGTGGTATCAGCAGGTGTCCGGATATCTCGGTATGCCCTACGACGAAATACAGAAATATTCCGATGCTCATGAGTCCTAACAGAGCCAGCGTACTCGACAGACCATCGACACCATCGGTGCAGTTTGTGCTGTTTATGCTTAACCAGAGAATTACAACGGCCAGAAAAACGAAGGGGACGACCGGCAGGGTGAACTCACCGACTATGAACGGTAGCCATATCCGCGACCGGCTGCCGATGAGCACGGCCGCTGCGGCGAGTGCGATACCGAGATCAAGAACCGCCTTCAGATACTCGCTCCACGCGTGCTCTGAGCGGTCATCGAAAAATCCGGTAAGCATCGCTACATAGGTCAGGCCGATAATCGCAAACTGGTTCAGACTGAAGGGTACAACGAGTATGCTTACGCCGACGAAAACCGAAATAAATGCGATTCCGGAACCGGTTGGCTTTCCCCGAGCGGCTCCGCCCTGTACGGCGTACTCCTTGCCCCGGTCGCGGGGAAGAAATCGTACTGATTTCGGAAGCAGAAACAGAGTCAGAAAGAACGCCAGTGTTACCCCCGCCGTAATGAGAAACATATACGACGTAAAAAGCCGGAAAGGCCCGAACACAGGCGTCAGCATCAGTCCAAGTTGATATAGCATAATTCGTGTCCCAGGAGGAAATATCTAACCAGATGATGGTAGCGAGCGGATTGATTCCTGTAAAGCGAGCGTTGTCGCGTACACAGCCCGGGTACGGTGGACAGTTCATCCGATATTGTGTACCCACTTAGCCTATGGACGTTTCTATCAGAGCCACTCGCATGCGGGGTATTGCAACGACGGCGGTCTGCACGTCTCTCATTGCTGTGGGCAGTTATTTTTCGATTCCGATCCCCTGGAGTCCGGCACCGATATCGCTTGCGAGTATGTTCGTGACCCTCGCCGGTCTGCTGCTTGGTGCGCGACGGGGAGCCTACGCCTGCCTTCTGTACATCGGGCTCGGAGCTCTGGGACTACCCGTGTTCGCCGGAGGCACCGGCGGCATTGCCCCCCTGCTCGGTCCTACCGGCGGATTCCTCCTTGGATATCCTCTCTCGGCCTTCGTCGCCGGTCTGATCTTTGCCCCTCGCAGGAAGACCTCAGCTGAGGGGAATGCACCGCTATTTCCACGCGCTGTGCTCGCCTCCATTGTTGCAGCGGTAGTTCTCTATATTCCCGGGCTTTTGTGGCTCATGACGAGCCTCGGGCTGTCCTTTCCGGCAGCACTTTCAGTCGCGGCAATTCCATTCGTACCCGGCGATCTCCTCAAAGCAGTCGGAGCCGCTGCTTCCGCGCGCACCCTGTTTGCGGCGGGCCTCCTGCAGGACTGAGGTCGTGTCGGGAATTCCGGCTGCGGAACTGCGTTCGCTGTGCGTCCATGCAGGCGGACGCGAGGTCCTTTCCAGGGTCTCTGCAGTGTTTCGTACCGGGGAGATTGCCGTTCTCTGCGGTCGCGTCGGCAGCGGAAAAACGCTCCTCGCACACAGCATTGCAGGAATCCGCAAACCCCAGCTTGGTACGGTACGCCTGAACGGTTACCGGGTCGCCATGATCTTTCAGGATGCCGGTCACGGACTGATCGGGGAAACCGTCATGGATGATCTGCTTTTCGCGGCGGCGTCGGCGGGCATTTACAGGAGCGAGGCAAAAACAAAGGCGCTCAGTCTGCTCACCGAAATGGGACTGGAAAGACTCAGTGAGCGATATACGATTACTCTCTCCGGGGGCGAGTCCCGTCTCGTTGCGATCGCCGGGGCGATCCTCTCGGGTGCCGGCCTCATTATTGCCGACGAACCCTTCGTGAATCTTGACTGGCCGTCGGTACAGACCGTTCTTCGATCAATTCTTCGTCTTCGTGAAAACGGTGCCTCGGTCGTGGTTATCACACACGAGGTAGAGAAAGTCCTCGCGCATACCGATCACCTGCTTGTCATCGATTCCGGGAAGCTCGTGCTGAACCGGAGGTTCACTCGCGAAGAAGAACTTTCTGACGCCGACCGGGCGATCCTGAAGAACGCTGGAATCCGGATCATCGGTTCACGGACGGAGCAGTCATGGCTGTAGACAACAACACCAACCCCCGTGTTCGAGTCACCGCACCGCTCCCTGTCCTCATCTGCGTCGTCCTGTTCATCCCCCTGCAGGTCTTCATTGTCCTGTCACATCCTGCTCTGCTCGCTCCGTCGGCGCTTCTCCTGCTGGTCGTTATCGCCATTCAAAGGGTTCCGTTACGAACCCTTGCAAGAATTCTCCTTCCGGTTCTTCTGCCGGCCTTCATTACCGGAATCGCACGGGCCACAGAAACCGCAGAAACGCTGAATCTCCCGCTATCTGTTGCAACGCTCGTTACCGTTCTTCGCTTTCTCGTCCTCGTTGCGTCGGCATATCTGCTCGTTCGTTCCTGTGCGATACAGGATGTCCTGATACGCTCCGCCACCCGTACTCCGCCGCGTCTTCAGGCGATCCTTTTTTCAGCGTGGTTCGTACTCGCTCTGATACCGGAAACGACACGGGTAGTGCATAATATACGGACCGCAGTGCTTTTTCGCCCCGGAATTTCTCCTGTTCAACGGCTCCGGGCCATCTCGACAGCGGTTCTCCAGCGCGTTCTTACATCCGGACACAATCGTGCTGCAGCAGTCGCCTTGAGACTTTCAGAAGAAAATTCAGGGGATTCCCCCAGGTGAATGCGCGTGCTATAGTTTCTGACCCAATAATACGCATGGAGATCTCCAGTGAGTTTAAATTTTGATACAAAGGTTTTTGACAAAGAACACATAAAGTTGGCCGGCACGGATGAATACATCGTCCGCGGCGGCAGACATCTCTTCGATCGTCTGCCGGACGCATTCTCTGGTGTTAAGACCATAGGTGTCATCGGCTGGGGCAGTCAGGGTCCGGCGCAGGCACAGAACCTTCGTGACAGCCTCGAAAAGACCGAAATTACCGTGAAAGTCGGTCTGCGCAGCGGCTCTTCATCGTGGAAGGCAGCAGAGTCCCACGGCTTCACCGAAGCTTCCGGTACGCTCGGCGAAATGTACTCGGTCATACAGGAAAGCGACCTTGTCCTTCTGCTCATCTCCGATGCGGCTCAGGCAGCACTGTACAGTGAGGTCTTCGCTGCGATGAAGCCCGGAGCAACGCTCGGCCTCAGTCATGGATTCCTTCTTGGGCATCTCAAGAGCATCGGAGCCTGTTTCCCGGAAAGCATCAACGTTATAGCGGTATGTCCGAAAGGTATGGGCCCTTCGGTCCGCAGACTCTACGAACAGGGTAAGGACGTGAACGGAGCGGGAATCAATACGAGCTTCTGCGTAGAACAGGATCTCGACGGCCGGGCAACTGACATTGCCATAGGCTGGTCGGTAGCCATTGGCGCTCCATTCACGTTCAAGACAAGCCTGGAAATGGAATACCGCTCCGACATATTCGGCGAACGCGGAATCCTGCTCGGTGCCGTGCACGGAATCGTTGAACTCCTGTACCGACGCTACACCGCAGCCGGGGTCGATCCGGAACAGGCCTACCGTGACTCGGTTGAGTCAATAACCGGCCCGATCTCGGAGACCATAAGTCACCGCGGTATAAAGGCGGTGTACGACGAACTCAGTGCTGCCGACAAACCGATCTTCGAACAGGCGTACAACGCTGCATACGGACCGTGCTTTGAGGTTCTCTTCGAAATCTATCAGGAAGTACACAGCGGAAACGAAATCCGATCGGTCATCCTCGCTGGGGAACGCCTGCAGCGTTTTGCCTGGTCAAAAATAGACACAACGACAATGTGGAAAGTCGGCGAGAAAGTCAGATCAGAACGCGACTCTCACACGACTGGTGTTCACGCATTCACAGCCGGCGCGTATGTCGCCTGTATGATGGCACAAATAGACGTGCTCACCGAATTCGGTCACGCGTACTCCGAGATCGTGAATGAGTCAGTCATTGAAGCGGTCGACAGTCTCAACCCGTACATGCACTTCAAGGGTGTCGCGTATATGGTGGACAACTGTTCGACTACTGCCCGTCTTGGCGCACGAAAATGGGCCCCGTGTTTTGACTACCGGCTCGCGCAGGGTGGATTTGCAGCCCTCGACGCCGGTTCAGTCGATTCCCGACCAATGAAGGATTTCGGTGCGCATAAAGTACATGAGGCTGTATCGATCCTTGCAGAAATGCGACCTTCGGTTGATATCGCTGTCAACTAATCACATAGAACACAGGCTGGCTCACCGGCGAATACGGTGAGCCAGAGGTACAAGCATGCGCTGTCCACGATGTTCAGGCCTGGATGACAAGGTAATTGAGTCACGAAGTCTTGCTGCGGGTGAGAGCATACGTCGTCGTCGACAATGCCTTCATTGCGGGTACAGATTCACCAGCTACGAACGCATCGAAGAAAAACAGCTCATGGTTATCAAATCAAACGGACGGCGTGAGCCCTTTGACCGGTCGAAAGTTCAGAGGGGCATACAGCGCGCCGTCGAGAAGCGACCCATCGGGCAGTCTACCGTAGACCTCGTGATTTCCGAGATCGAAGACGAAGCAGCCATGAAAGGCCTGCCCGATCATGAGATTCCCGCCCGCGAAATAGGCGAAATGATACTGAGTCAGCTGTACAGAATCGACCGGGTTGCATATATACGTTTCGCGAGCGTTTACCGGAACTTCTCGACGGTCGAGGAGTTCGTCAACGAAATCGAAACAATTTCTGAAGGGAAACAGGGTCGCAATGAGTCTCAGCGGGAAAAAGAACCCGAAGACCGTCAGTACGAGCTGTACGAAGATATGAGTTCGATAGCGGCGGAGGGACTTGAACCCCCGACCGAACGGATATGAGCCGTTTGCTCTACCACCTGAGCTACGCCGCCATGTCTTTGAGAACGAGCGCTAAACTATCAGCGCAGACCGTGTTCTGTCAATGCTCAGACAAGGTTATGTTTTCTCGCCGCTTCAAAAAGCCTGCCGAACCAGACATTTCGATTACGGTAGTCAAGCTTATCGGTATGCTGTTCGATACGCGACAGTCTCTGCTGAACGATCTTTACTGACCGGCCTATTTCGGTTGTCTGATCGTCATAACGGTCTATTCTGCGTTTCGGCAGGACGTTTGCGTACCAGAAATAGTACAGCGGAACGTGAGGATCGATTTCCGAGGAGTGTAAGGTCCTTGTACAACCGCGCAGCAACTGTATGGCTTCATCGGTCTCGCCTGTTCGTCCGAGAAGATACCCCGTGTAGGAGTTCACGAGTTTTCTGAAAACCGTGTCCGTGTTCCCGTTTGCCCGTTCTTCGATCCCCGAGAATCCGCTCCTCCAGTCCGGCCGCGTGATCGAAACTCGTGGTGCCCGATCTTCCGTCCATTCGATACCACGCACGCGGACGAGTGCTTCATCGGCGCGATCAAGCATGTCGAGGGCTTCTGCTGCGAAAAACTCCCGCTCCGGAGAATGGGCGACGGAATCAAGGGTATCAAGACACTTGTCAGGAGTCCCCTCATACGCACACGCACGAGCGTACCAGAGAATGAACGCTGACTGTGCTTCCTCTATACCGAAAACCGATGCTTCGCGAATACCGGTATCGAAGCACTCGACCGCGGTCGTGTAGCGTCCGAGCTCCATATGACAGCGCCCGCGCAGAAAACCCGCGAAAAGTTTCCAGCTACGCAAGCCTGCTCCACCGGAAACGGACGCAGCCTGATCGCAGAGTTCGAAACAGTAGCTGTAATTTCCATAGAGAAAAGTCGCAATCGCCTCCAGACATAATGAACGGACTCTGTGAATGACATCGAATCCTTCGTTGGCAGAGCTGCGAGCCATGGCGAAGTACTCGCGCGCCTCCGTAACGTTCCCTGCTGCTAACTGGGCATAGCCGATTTCGATCTGGGCTTCCGCCGCTCCGGACTCGTCGCCGGTTTCCTGAAAGCGCATCGCTGCGCGTCGCGCACACCTGCTACTGTCGGAGACGGAGCCGTGTGCGGCAAGCCAGCGTGAACGCTCAAGGAGAAGCCCTCCACTCTGATCAGTTTCACCTGCTGAGAAGAAATGGCTCCACGCGGAAAAATTGCCGTCGCTCTGGCTTCCCGCGTCAGTGATCTTTGTTCTCGATGGCAAGTCGCGGACTCGTGCCAGGGTAAGAACATACAACTGTCGTTCGACTTCGCGTCTGACTCGTGCCGAGTCATTCATGACCGGTAGCGTCAGGTCACCCGACGATGCAGCGTCTACAATGTCGGTTTGAGCCGAATGAAACGCAGTCGTAAGATAGGCCTTGAGCACGTGCAGCCGTACTTCGGGTTCGGGATGGTCACACAGGAGCTTATAGCGGCCTCGAGTAATACCAAGCAAACCTGTAGCAAACATGCGGTACAACTCATTCTGCACGTGAAGCCGTATTGTTTCGGTCTGTTCGGCGAGTCTGCCTGCGATTCTGGCCGTCAGCTTCTCACTCGTCGGGTACGGAAACACCGGACTGTATACGAGACCGGCGGAAGAGAGCGATTTCCATATATCACGACTCAGCGTTTTCGGGACGTTCAGGCCCGAAAGCAGTTCCGAGAGCTCCTCTGTAGTCGGGAAATGTGTCGCAATCGACGCGAGATACAGGGCGATCATTTCGTGTTCATTGAGAACCGAAACGACAATGTCATCCAGTTCACGGTCACGCTGCTCGATGTGCTCTATGCCCTGCCCGACTCGCTCGATCATCCACAGGTACTGGTACAACTGGAGTGCCCGGCCTCTGGTCAGAATCCGAACTCTTGATGATGCATCACGATGAAGATGTGGGGGGAGATTTCCGAGAAACTCGGAAATTGCTGCCGGATCAAGCGCTCTCGTAGCCAGTTTTATCGATTGAAACTCTCTTAAGGGGGCAGGAATGTGCGCGGTGTACGAAGAAGCAAGGACACAGAGTGCTCCCCGCTCTCCTGCGGCTCGTACTGCACGCGCGACTGCGCGTAAGTGTTCCGACGAATACTTCTCTACTCTCTGGAGCACGAACACGGCGGGTATACCCTCGCCCGCACATTTTGTGACAAAGGCCCTCAGAAACAGCGTCAGCGCGTGGGTGAACTCATGCGACAGCGAGTCGGGGTGTACTGAACCGGGTGGCTGATCGAAGGGTCGATGAAACACCCACGCGATGTTCTCCCACAGTTCGCGCTCGTACTCGGAAAGAAACTCGGGCACGCGTTTCATGAAGGGGTGTAATCCGAGAGCCTGGAATGCACTCAGCTCCGTATCATCGGGTGATGAGGCGATGCATTCAGGTACCGGCAGT
The DNA here is from genome assembly GCA_007694005.1 of Spirochaetaceae bacterium. Taxonomy (GTDB): domain Bacteria; phylum Spirochaetota; class Spirochaetia; order DSM-27196; family SKKC01; genus SKKC01. The sequence goes on along the minus strand of RECN01000130.1, from coordinate 1,686 downwards.
TCGTGTTCGGATGAGAGACATGCCGCTATTTCGCGGACTATGGCGAATACCCCGCTGCCAGGGACGCCGTAGACGAGCGTGAGGCCGGGGTCTCTCCGGTCTGCCTGTGACAAGGTTTCGATGAAGTCGGTAATCTGCTGGCATAGGGGCTCAACCAGATGAGAATCCCGTACAAACCCGGCGAAGTCCGGTAAGACAACAGCATGGTCATGTATACCTTCGACGCGCCACATATCAAGTTTACGCTGCATTCGGAGGAACTGTGCAAAATCGGCTGAAGCGTTGGACCCAATCCAGAAACAGCTTTCTACGGCAGCGTTCTGCAGAAGCACATTCATTCGCCTGTGTGCCTCTGAGCGCTCGGCACCTCTGAGATACTCCATGACCATGGAAAAGCCGTGCAGATCCTGTCGATTGTCCATCAGAATCTCGTAGGCCTTGTAGGCACCGTGTACTATACGGCCAAGATCGTGTGAACTGCTTGAGCGGAACTCGCCGTAGACGGTCCCGTTTTCTTCGATGTGCACTGTCCCACCGCTATACTCCAGCGCAGAACAGAGATCGCGGACGAGTCTCACGAGCCCGTCGCGATTTACTTTGAGCAGTTGCCGGTAACCGGCAATCTCTATGAGCAGATAATACATGCAGTCCCTCTATAGAACTTATCGAACAGAGATGCACCGCGTTTTATAGCTCAGGATTGACTTCGATATCTGATTGGCGTTCGATGGTACCGTCGTACTGATCGCCGTACAGCACCTTGAGTAGATAAGAACTGTCCTCTGACTCCACCTCGATAAAACGCAGAGCCAGAAACAGGCGGTCTGAACTGGCAATCGTGCGCACGACCCGAGCACCGACACGAATCGTCTTGAGAGTCGTATCGACCGATACCTCGACGCCCGCACCAGCGGCTATTTCCGGAGAATCGACCGGCAGTGCCACCAGCATACCCGAGGCGCTTATATCGACAATCTCGGCCTGTGTGGGTTCGGGGCGTACGGCTCCCTCAAAATAGCCGTTTTCGTTCAGGGAATACGCGAGTACGCTGCAGAACTCACGAACATGGTCAACAATTTCGGCGTCAAAATTCTTCCGTGCGTGGTTGCCGCCGACGAGTGCGAGATATCCGACGACATAGCGGCGATACATAATAGGGGCGTACAGTTCCGACCCGCGCTCAAATGAGGAAATTCGTTCGATCTCCGCAGCGAAATCGGCCATAAGCGTAGCTTCGTTGTGCAGTTGCTCCATTGCGAGCGCATGCACATCATCCTCGGTCAGAACGTGCTCAACTCCAACCTCGTGCGCAATCGTATCGTTCATCGGGAGCAGGAGTATTCGTCCGGAACGCGTAATGATCCGCTCGGCAAAACTCGAGGGCCTTCGCGCCCGGAACATGACAATCTTGCTTTCAGCCTTGATGCTCAGGGCATAGTCCCGGAATGATTTCAACAGATCCGCTATGCTCGAAGGGTCGAAACGGGCGCTGAGATTGATGTCCGCTTCAGGCTCGACGTAGCGCAGCGAACTCGGAAAATCCAGACCGAGCGGAAGTCCTTCGAAGAACAGCCGTGCAGCGAAGTCATCCGGCGGTCGTACGCGTTCGAACTCGCGTTGCAGACGCCGGTATATCGCAGGCGGGTTATCGACCAGGACGCCCTCCGGATCCACGCGCCGCACACG
>RECN01000008.1 GCA_007694005.1 Spirochaetaceae bacterium | reverse complement strand
CAGTCTGCCGCGTCAGTCTACCAGTGCATCCCGGATACAGCCGCCGGCGGATGCGACCTGAACAGACTCCCAAGCTCAATGGCCCCGTCGTACAGGGCCTTGCCCGCGATAACGCCGACGATCCCGTCCTCGTAGTGCATGCAGGCGTCATCGACGTGTTGTGCCGTTCCGACTCCACCACTCGCGATCACCGGCAGGCCGGACCACGCGGCAACCGTTACGCAGCGGGACAGATCGGGGCCGGTACCGGTCCCGTCTCTGCGTATATTCGTGTAGATAATACTGATACATCCGAGATCCGACGCGCGCCGTGCGGCTGCCTCATCCGAGAGACCGTCGTGCTCGAGCCACCCGGAAACCTGAACGATACCGTCTTTCGCATCAACACCGGCTATGACGCGGGCACCGGCTCGGGCTATCATGCGGCCGACGAGATCCGGATCACGCGCGAGCACGGTGCCGACCACCAGACGATCCGCACCTCGTGCCAGAAGATCGTCCACATCGTCTACGGATCTGATACCACCGCCGACTTCCAGCAGACCTGGAAAGGCCTTGCGTATTGCCGTGATAGCGTCCCGGTTCCCCTCGGTACCGCGGGCAGCGTCAAGGTCGACTACGTGCAGGCGTGTCGCACCCGCTGACGCAAACTCGGCAGCAACCGCCGCCGGGTCGTCGCGGTACGACGTAGCAGCTCCATAATCGCCCTGATGAAGCCGTACACAGCGCCCCCCGAGCAGATCGATGGCTGGAATGATGGTACACGACATGAGTCAGCCTCCCTTGACCTGCGTCGGACGGGATGTAGTCCACCCCACAGTACTGCCTGCCCGAAAGGGAACAACAACACCGTAGCGCTCAGGAACAGTCCACGGTGTGCGGCTGCAGGAGACCTCGTAGTCGCTCTCCGGAAGCCGGTAAAAGCGGCGCCCGCGTTCGCAGCAGAACTCCCTGAGCCCTGCGATGCTGCCGTGACGTTCGAAGAAATCGATCAGCAAAGGCATCGCGACCGGCGCCGTATAGACGCCCGCACAGCCGCATGCGTTTTCTTTCGCGCCGACCGGATGCGGTGCACTGTCTGACCCGAAGAAAAACTTCGGAGAAGCAGACAGCGCCGCTTCAGCGAGTGCGGCCCTATCCTCAGGGCGTTTCATGATAGGTTTGCAGAACACATGCGGATTCAGGAAACCGCCTACGACATCGTCCAGGGTCAGAAGCAGATGGTGCACCGTGATGGTCGCCGCCACCGTGTCGGGAAGGTTGCGGATGAGATCGACCGCGCGCGCGGTGGTGATATGTTCGAGAACGATACGCAGGCGCGGGAAGTCGTTCACGATCTGTTCGAGCACAGGGAGAAACGCGTCCTCCCGGTCGAGCACGAAAGATGCCGGGTCTTCACCGTGTATGCAGAGGACCAGGTCACTGTCCTGCATCGCTGCAAAGACAGGCCATGCGGCACGTATATCCGAGACACCGTCTTCGGCGTTCGTGGTCGCCCCCTGTGGATACAGCTTCCCCGCATACGCCCCGGCGGCGGCGAGCTGCCGGACCTGTCCGGCGGAATGTGATTCGGCGATCTTGAAGGTCATGAGAGGGGTAAACCAGGGGTATTCCGCTGCGGCATCGATGATCTCGTCGCGATATCTGCGCAGGTCTGCTGCATCCCGAATCGGCGGCGTCGTATTCGGCATGACGATCGCGCGGCCGAAAGAAGAGGCGAGATCGTGAACATACGTTCGCAGCGGTTCATCCTGTCTCAGATGAACGTGAAAATCATCCGGAAGGGGAATGCGAAAGGTGTCGGGGAAATGTTCAGGCATAACGCCTGCCACTATACCGGGCCGGACCTGTTAACGGAATAGCCGAGGATGTACTCGGCGATGCGGTCAGTACCGTTCTCTATACCCATGTTCGCGATGCGATTCTGCATTTCGCTGTGGCGGTCGTTGTCGTGCAGAATCGCCTCGACCACAGCCTGTATGGCACCGGGTTTCCGGACGAAAAAGCCGAGGCGGTTGCGAACCACAAACTCGACATTCCCTTTCTCCTGACCGTACATGTAGCTTGTCAGAATCAGGGGCTTATGAAGGATCAGAACCTCCATGACTGTTGCGGGTCCTGCCTTACCAATCACGAGGTCCGCCATGTTCATGAGTTCGTACATCTGATCGGTAAAACCGTAGACGGCCATTCGACGCTCGGGATGCCTCCGTGCGATTCTGCCGGCATCGGCTTTGAACGATGCCGAATTGCCACAGACCACGGCGATCTCGTAGTCCAGACTCGACTGTACAAGGTTTTCGAGAACCCGCGCACCGTCGGCGAGGCCTTCGCCACCAGCTGCGACGAGCACAAGTCGTTTCTCCGTATCGAATCCAAAGCTTTTCTTGAGTTCTGACACTTCGCTGTCCGACAGGCGAGACTGGAACTGCTTTCGAAGGACGATAGGAAACGTCACCAGGCGCCCGGGATCGACCGTGCAGGTTTCTGTTGCGTAGCGGTACACGGCTTCGGAGAACACCACGCAGGGGTAGCGCAGGCGGTGAAACCAGGCCTTATGCGCGGTAAACGGGTCCGTAACAACCTGCACCACCGGGATATGCGATGCGCCGAGCAGTTTGAGCGCACGCCGCACCGGGCGCCTGCACATGAAGTGCACGACAACGATCTTCGTGATTTCGTGCTTTTGTACAGCCCGGGCGATTTCGACGGACACCGAACGGCTGAAGCTCATTTCTGACAGGGTGAGTGCCGGACCCCATCGGCTGCCTTCGTAGAACGCGGGCCAGAGAAACCGCCCCTTACCTGCCATGTAGTTATAGGATTTCTCGACACACAGACGTACCAGGCGCTGCGAATCCCGTATGGGGTTGAAAGGAATGGCTGTCGTATCAGTATGCTCTTCAAAAGCGGCGGCGAGAGCACGGGCGGCGGAACTGTGTCCGCCGCCCGTTTTGAGATACAGAATCAGAATGCGTTCACCCACGAGGGTGAGCATATCGCATTTATCACGGCTTACCAACGACCCCGTGCGCTGTTACAATGCCTCATGAGCCGGATACAGGACGGAACGATTCCCTTTGTGCTCGAGACCCAGGATCATACTCTGAAGCCCGGTACAGGGCCTCTTGACGACGATCTGATTTCGGAGCTGCAGTCGCGGGGTAACACCGCGGAGGACTGGGCGCAGGTACAGGCAACGCCCGGAGCTGTGCTCGACGAAGTTATTAACTGTCACTTCTCCGGCTCCTGCATACTCGGGACCGGTCTGTCTCTCCGCAACTCGATTTTTCACAACGTTGTGCTCGAAGATGCAGTACAGGTTCACAACTGTTCGATGATACGAGGCTACCGCATTTCCTGCCGGAGCAGGATAGCGGGTTCAATTCTCGACCACGACCACGAATCCGTATTCGGAAACGACCTGACGATCCCCCCTGCCGTCGAAATCAGTCCCTACCAGGTACCGCTGTGCGCAGGTCTCGACTGGGAGTCGACGGTCGCTGCGCTTGACGGCACGACGGACCAGGCGGACCACACCAGGGCGGTATCCGACTTCACCGCGCAGATACACCGAACTCACGCGTACATCGGACCTGATTCGGTCATCAATGGCGGGGCAGTGCTGCGGCGAGCGTATGTCGGTGCGGGACGGACAATAGAAGGTGCTTTCACGATTGAGGACAGTACCCTGCTTGGTTCGGGTCATGGCGATGCGGCTGCGTGTCGCGGCGGTGGTATCATACGCGGGAGCATACTCACCGCACGTGCATGGGTCGGAGACTTCGGTCGCTGCAGTGCCTCGATGCTTTTTGAGGAATCGTCGGTCAGTAACGGCGGCCAGGTTTCGCTGAGTGTACTCGGATTCCGCACCGGTGTTTCGCAGGGCGAGGTAACGGCGAGTGTTCTTGGCCCACTGGTCGGGGTCCATCACAAGAGCCTCGTAATCGCCTGTATGTGGCCCGAGGGTCTCGGCAACGTTGGTTCCGGAGCCCAGGTCGGGTCCAATCACACCTCCCGACTCCCCGATCAGTCCATGATCGCCGGAGAAGGCATGTTTTTTGGTCTCGCGACCGCGATCAAATACCCGGCCAATTACCGGGAGAGTCCGTACAGCGTGATCGCGACCGGTCTGATCACCGGCCCCCAGCGCGTACGCTTCCCGTTTTCGTTGATCACGATGCTGGATGATGCTCCCGCAGATGCACCCGCAGGCTACAACAGAATTATTCCCGGCTGGATGATCAGCCACAATCTGTTTGCGCTGCTGCGCAACGAACTCAAGTTTGCCAGACGTTTCGGTCAGGCACGGCCTACGGTACAGGTCATCCGTGCGAAGACCGCGACACTGGTACAGGATGCTGTGAACCGCCTGGAGTCGGTGGATGAACCGGCTCAGTGGTATGACGAGGGGGGTATCTCGGGAGTCGGCAAGAATGCGCTTCTCGAGTCGGACCGCCGCCGGGGTATCGCCGCGTATAGGGATTTCCTGTCGTACTTCCGGCTTCGTGAAGCTATCGAACAGGGTACATCGCTCTCGCGGGAACAGGTCGCCGAGGGTCATGAGCTTCTGGACCGTCTGAGTATACGGGCAAAGGACTCGCGGGCACGCGATTTTCATCGGGGAGTTCGCGTATTTGCCGAGTACCGGCAGACCCACCCCGAGCCGTCGGAAGACCCGGAGCTCCGAGCGGTACTCGCCCTTCTTGAGCGGGAGGCCGATGCGCTGAATCGCCTCGGTCCCGCGTAGACGAAACCGACCGGCAGCGATACCTTTAGCGGACCATCATATGAACCTGACTGAACGACTCGCTGATCGCGGCATACGCCATTTCTTTGCCGGATCATCTGCACTTGACCACTATTTCAAGCTGAAACACGGCCGAACGGTGTACCTGGATGTCGTCGGTTCCCTTATCGATATCGCAAAAATTAGCGATGAGCTCGAATATCCCGGTGTCGAGCATATCGACGCGGTCATTACCGAAGCGGGCAGCACAATATGCATACGCTGTCTCGACAGGGAACCCGATCGCAAAGACACCTTTCTTCCCCATCTTTCGTTCCGTCTGGATCCACAAACCCGGAGCTATCTTGACCTCGGGAACGCCTACGGCATGATACGCCGCAAAGCGGTGGACCTGACCGATGTTGCTCCGTTCCTCACCGATACGCGTGGGAGACAGCCGACCCGGGAGGGTCACGCACGGCGAACCAGGATTGTGCTGGAAGCCGCCCTGCTCGCGGGCAGATACGGATTCGAGATATCGCAGCCCGAACTGCTCCCCCACATAGACGCCGCGGAAGGACTCAGTGTATTCGAGCAGCGAACCCTGCTCATGCAGATCGCGACCGGGTTACGACCCGATCTGGGTTTTGGTGTGCTTATGGACTCGGGTTTTGTCGCTGCGTACTGGCCCGTGCTGCTTCCGATGAACGAAACCGAGCACAGTAAGGAAAACCATCCCGAAGGGAATGTCTGGGAACACGTGCTTGAGAGCTTTGTTCATCGGAAGAGCAGAGACGCGGTCATTACCCTCGCCCTGCTTCTGCACGATTGCGGAAAGCCGTACAGTAACAGCGAGGATGGGAACAGGTTCCACAAGCACGCGGAAATCGGTGCACACTACGCACGGCGGTTTTTAAGGGAGCTTCGGTTTCCGGATACCGTCGTAGAAGATGTCGCGTGGCTCATTCGCTGGCATATGATCCCGGGAGCGCTTCCGCAGCTTCCGGTGTTCAGGACGCGGGCACTCATGCGATCAAAGCTCTTTCCGGCATTGCTCGAAGTCTATCGATGCGACTTGAGCTCAACCTGGCGAGGGCCGGACGGCTATTACCGTGCGTGCAAGGTATATCGTCGTTTTCTGCGAAACGAGTCAAACCCGTTTCGAGACTCCGAAGGCAAGAAGCTGCTGCAGCTCTATGTCGATTGATGCCGGTCCGCTGTCTGCCTCAGGAGCCCCGCTCTCGCAACCACGCTGCCAGTTCACGCGAATCAGGGCCCATGGAATCTGCATGACCCGGCAGGTCGACGACACGCGCAAGCTGTGACGGCGGTTCGGGAATACGTCCGGTAGCTTCCTCGACCACCTCGGGAAACTTTGCCGGATGTGCGGTGCCAAGGGTAATGCAGGGAACGCTGTCCGGTATGCGCTGTGCGTCCCGGTGCTGTTCGGCCGCCGCAAGCCCTACCGCGGTGTGCGGACAGAGAAGGTAGTTCATGCGCTCCGAGTACTCTTTCATGATCTCCCGGGTACGATCGTCGCTCAGCGAGTAGCCCGAGACCTGTGTGCACACCGTGTGATAATCGTCGCCAAGCAGATGCAGAAGGCGTGGAAAGTTACTCGGATTGCCCACGTCCATGGCGTTCGAAATTGTCTCAACACTCGCGCGGGGTTTGAACTCCCCACCGTGGAGATACGCCGGGACGACATCGTTTCTGTTGGTCGCGGCGATGAACCCTGCCACCGGCATGCCGGCCTTATAGCCCATGACACCGGCGGTAAGATTTCCAAAATTTCCGCTGGGCACACAGAACAGCGGTGGTTCACCGGACACGCTGGTCACCGCGGCGCTTGAGTACAGATAGTAGAGCATCTGCGGCAGCAGGCGACCGAGATTGATGCTGTTGGCACTGCTCAGGTTCAGGTCCGACCGCAGTCTCGAGTCGGCAAAGCTTTCCTTGACCATGCGCTGACAGTCGTCGAAACTCCCGGTTACCTCGATTGCGTGGACGTTTCCTCCTATGGTCGTCAACTGCTTCTCCTGCAGACGACTGATGCGTCCTTTCGGAAACAGGATTATGACTTCGACAGAAGTGCTTCCTGCAAACGCCTGTCCAACGGCGCTACCCGTATCACCACTCGTTGCCGTAAGAATCAGCAGTTTCTCGCCTCTTCGTTCGCAGTCGGCCTGCAGGAAGGCCGCGAGAAATCGGGCACCAAAGTCCTTGAACGCACACGAAGGCCCGTGAAAAAGCTCGAGCAGGTAATCGCTCCCGAATGGCCGCAGCACCGGGGAAAAGTCGTATGCCCGATCAAGGATTTCCTGCCAGCTATCGCCCGGAACGTCGCCCGGAAGCAGTCGTTCAAGAATCTCAGCAGCGAACGCATTGTACTGTGACGAATCGGGAGAAAGCGGCAGATCATCCCGTATCAGCAGATCAGACAGGTCGGGTATGTCTTCGATGTAGTAGAGTCCCCCGTCGGGGGCCGACCCGAGCCTGAGCACCTCGGCAAAATCGCGAGTCGACTCGCCGCCGGACCAGCAGTACTTCATGACCGCGCTCCGGGTTCCGACGAAAAGAACGCGTTGTGAACCGTACGGAGCGTGTGCTCACGCTCACTTTCGGCGACGATAAACGAAATATTGCGTTCCGATGAGCCCTGTGCGATCGCGTGAACGCTGACCTTCGCCTGGCCGAGCGCGTGGAACAGCCGACCGGAGATACCTGCGTGCCCGCGCATGGCTTCTCCGATTATCGCGACGATCTCCATGCCATCCTGTATACGGGGGTTCTCGATTTCTCCGGACACGATTTCTGCGACAAACTCCCGCTCAAGTTCGCGTAGAGCCCGCTGTGCGTCGGCTTCTCGAAAACAGAGACATACCGTGTGTTCACTCGATGCCTGCGAGATCATGATTATGTTCGCTTCGGCTCTGGCTATGGCAGCGAAGAGTCGCGCCGCGATTCCCGGAATGCCGACCATGCCACTCCCTTCGACGTTAACGATGGCCACGTTGTCGATGCTCGCAATGCCGGCGATCTCGAACCGGGACTGGGCGCGGACGGTAATGCGGGTTCCCGGGCCTGTGGGGTTCCAGGTGTTTCGTATGCTCACAGGGATATCGAGCTCGACGACCGGAAGCATGGTCGATGGATGAAGAACCTCCGCACCGAAGTACGACAGCTCTGCCGCCTCCGCGAAGGTGAGTTCAGGAACGAGAAATGCGTCGGGGACGAATCGAGGATCCGCGCTGAGTACCCCGTCGACATCGGTCCAGATCTGAAGCTCCTGTGCGTGCGTTGCCGCGGCAAGCAGCGACGCGGTGTAATCGCTCCCGTTTCTCCCGAGCGTAGTCGTCACACCTTCGGCCGTCGCCGCGATGAACCCGGGTACAAGAACGAGACCTCCGCACCGTGAGACTTCCTCCCGCAGACGTTCATATGTCAACGGACGATTAACCCGCGCGTTTCGGTGTCGATGATCGGTAATAATGCAGCGGCGGGGATCGATCACGTCAGGGACCCCGCCGAGCGTCAGAAGAACGGATTCGAGGATGCGAACTGACAGCAGCTCTCCAAAGCCGGCAATCAGATCCGCCGTGCGATCAGTGCACTCGCGCACGAGCTCAACACCATGAAAGACGCTTTTCAGTTCATCAAACATCGCGTCGACCAGGCCCTGAACCTGCACGCCGGATTCATTCGGATGAAGGCCCCGTATCGTTTCCCTGTGGCGCGTCACAAGCCGGTCGGTGAGTTCCATATAGCCCGGATCGCCGCGTTCCGCGCGTTCCGCGGCCTCAAGGAGCATGTCCGTCGTACCTTTCAGGGCCGACACGACAACGCACACCGGTCCCTGCTCAGCAGCCTCAAACACGAGCTTCGCTACCCGGGAAATACAGCCGGCATCCGCCACAGAGCTGCCTCCGAACTTCATTACTTTCAACTGTTCAACCTCTTTCATCACGTATCCTTCAGAAGACCTTTACCTGCCAGCAAAGTGAATGTAGGATGCAGACGCACATCATGAAAACCCCGTAAGGCGGCTTATGTATCAGTACACAATAGAAGGTGGATTCCCCGCCAAGGGAACCATCAAGGCAAGTGGTAACAAGAACGCGGCACTTCCCTGCCTCGCAGCAGCCCTGCTGACGAACGAGGAAGTTATACTCAGAAACATCCCTGAAATACAGGATGTCAAGGTCATGATCGAGATACTCCGGTACCTCGGGGCCGACGTCACCCGGGAATCGCACGGGACGTATAGAATCGTAACCGCAGACATCAAGACCTCGGAAATACCGTCGGACTTCGCCGGAAGGATCAGGGCCAGCATCCTGTTCGCAGGGCCACTGCTCGCCCGCACGGGACGGATAACGCTGGCCCCTCCGGGCGGCGACGTGATCGGGCGGCGCAGACTCGACACGCACTTTCTCGCCCTGACAGGACTCGGCGCCCGCCTTGAAACCGACGGCGTCTATAAGCTGGTGGCAAACAAGCTCGTCGGTGATGTCCTGTTCCTTGACGAGGCTTCAGTCACTGCAACCGAAAACGCGGTCATGGCAGCAGTACTTTCGGAAGGCCGCACCACTATCGAAAACGCGGCAAGCGAACCGCACGTCCAGGATCTCTGCAACATGCTCATAGCCATGGGGGCCAGGATCACCGGAATCGGAAGTAACATTCTTCATATCGACGGAGTAAAGAGCCTTAAAGGGGCTGACTTCCGCATAGGAACCGACTTCATGGAAGTCGGTTCACTGATCGGACTGGCTTCGGTCACGCACGGTGAAATCGAGATACAGTCTGCCGGTGTAGAGCATCTGAAGATGACGCGCCTCGCGTTCAACAGACTGGGGGTTCACTGGGAGCATTCCGGCGACAGCATTCTTGTTCGATCGGGACAGCCCATGACGGTTGTGACCGACTTTGGTGGAATGGTACCGAAAATTGACGATGCTCCCTGGCCGGGATTCCCTGCTGATCTAATCAGCATCATGGTTGTCGTCGCTACACAGGCCAAAGGTACGATACTCGTTCACGAGAAAATGTATGAGTCCCGGATGTACTTCGTTGACCGTCTTATATCAATGGGTGCGAGGATAATTCTGTGTGACCCCCATCGCGCGGTCGTTTCCGGGCCGTGCGATCTTCGAGGTTCTGAGCTGACCTCTCCTGACGTTCGCGCGGGCATGGCGCTGTTGATCGCAGCGCTGTGTGCGCAGGGAACAAGCGTTATCAGCAACGTGTATCAGATTGAACGTGGCTATGAGGATCTGTGCGGTCGTCTTCAGAGCCTGGGCCTCCGGGTTCAGCCACGAAGCGGCTGATCAGGGTCTCGTAGGCAGCCCTGATCTCGGCAAACGAATACGGTATCCTCTCCGTCCCGGGACCGTCAGGTATGTCAGGATGGCTCAGAAGCGCACGTCTACGGAACGCCATGCGGATGTCGTGTTCCCCGGCGGGTTCCTTCAGACCCAGCACGAGCGAGTACTGAGCATCCCATACCTTGTGCGTCTGCTCTCCTGTGCCACCCGACTGTCCGCGAAGCAGTTCCTGGTGCATGTTTTGCCTGTCTCGCGGACTGGCTTCAAGAAGAGCTTCCCACAGGGCCCCGGTCGCGACCGTGCTGAGTGCCTCGAGCACCGTACCGTGAAACTCGCGTGCATCACCTGAGAAAACGATTTGAAGACCTCGCTCGAGGTACTGCCGGAGCAGGTCGTGTTCAACAGCACCGGAGAGAGTCGATGTATCAGGATACAACTCACGAAAATACAGGGCGATCACCGTGTACAGCTCCGCTTCGGCGGAAGGAGTCCGATTGAACACGGTCCGTCGTATTGTTCTGAGAAACGCAAACCGACTGATAAGATGATCGAGCAGGACGCCTGTTCCGAACCCGAGAACGATACCTGCCGCCCCCCCCACAAAACCAAGCAGACCAAGACCAAGTCGCGCATACCAGAACCGCCGCGGTCCCGTTCTGATCGATTGGTCGTGCGTCATGTGACCGTCCGTATCCCGATGAACAGCGCTATGGCGACAAACACCGCCTGTAAGAACAGCAACACCACAGCGGCGAGCGAAACACCCATCTGGAGAACAAGAATCACGGCGAACAGGGCCTGCCCGTATTCAACAAGCGCAAACAGTGCGGCAACAAGCAGGGGTAAGAACGCGACCGATACGATACCACCAGGGCCCAGACCGGATTCGCCCTTCCTGCGCATGCGAAATGCAAGGGCGAATAAGACAAAAAAGGAAAAGAGCAGCGAGAAGGGCGTTGTCAGCCGACGGAGCAGCTCTATCTGCATGCCCGGTTGAAAGGTTGCCGTTTCGGGCGCTGAAGTGACGAAGCGGTACAGATCGAAACCGTTCAGTTCGCTGAGGCTGTTCTGACCCCGTGCGATTGCCACGAGATTGACGAGCGATACGTGCAGACCAAGCGTATGCGCAAGCGCATCTTCCCGTTGCCCGGCGAGATAGCGTGCGCTCTGTATCCGTGACTCATCCGTCTGATGAATGCCCCGCAGGAGGATCGCTGAGGTCTGAAAACGCACACTGTCGGCCTGCAGATGATAGACAAGCTGATTCTCGGGGCCGATCTCCAGAGCCTCAAGGCCAACCCCGAAGGCCGGCACCGGTCGGCCTATCGTTGCCGCAACCCGAACGAGTTCGTGACCGCCTCCTGGTGTCTCCTGGACGAAGAGTATCCCCGGACCGTTGGAGCCCGGAGGTACCGAGTCGAGGGCATCGAGAAAAAAGACCCGCTTCTCCAGCTCCGCTACGATTTCGCGCATGAGCGGCACAATATCAGGGTCGTCGGGATAATCCACAGCGATAGCCTGAAGCCTGTAGTACGCGTCAAGATAGAGCTCCGCGCGCATCGCCTGCTGCACGCGACGTTTCCGCAGCTGCAGATCCGGGCGGTCGTCATCCGAA
>RECN01000026.1 GCA_007694005.1 Spirochaetaceae bacterium | reverse complement strand
CGCGAGGAACGCCTGCACTTCGGCGAGCCCGGCCGCGAACAGCTGCAGGTCTATGAGTCGCTACGGAGGAAGTTCAAGCGTTCGATCGAAGAACGCGTGACGCAGAAGGGGATAGACGGCGCACGCATGTACATACTCGAGGCCATGCTGCGCCTCAGGCAGGCGGCCATTTTGCCGTCGCTTGTCGACCCGGACTACCATTCAGTACCGAGCGTCAAGCTCGATCAGCTCGAAGAGCTCGTGCAAACCATACGGAGCGAAGACAACAAGGCGCTCGTATTCTCACAATTTACAGCCGTCATTGACGAGGTCGAGCGGCGGCTCACCGGTTCGGGTTCAGGCGGGGGACCGCAGTGCTTCCGCATAGACGGGTCGACCCCGCAGCGTGCGCGCGGCGGACAGATAGACGCGTTTCAGAACCACGAAGGTTCAGCTGTTTTTCTGATAAGTCTGAAGGCCGGCGGGTTCGGCATTAACCTCACCGCCGCCGACTACGTGATTCTACTCGACCCCTGGTGGAACCCGGCGGTCGAAGCACAGGCGATAGACCGGGCACACCGTATCGGCCGCACCGGTAACGTCATCGCCTACCGGCTTATTACCGCAGGCACAATCGAGGAGAAAATGCTGCGGTTGCAGGAACACAAGCGCGGCCTCGCTGAATCCATTATCCGCTCTGACGCCGGGGGGCTCACGGGGCTCAGCACTGAAGATCTCGAGTGGCTTTTTGACAAATCGTAAATATAAGTTACAATCTGTCACATGATAGCTCGTGCAGCCGAAGCACTCCTGCTCGAATATGCCGACGGATTTCCGGTTGTTGCTGTGTTTGGACCGCGACAATCCGGTAAGACAACGCTTACCCGAGCGCTCTTCCCCGACAGACCGTATCTTTCACTCGAGAATCTCGATACCAGAGAGTTTGCAATGAGCGATCCGCGAGGATTCCTCGCTCAGTACCGCAACGGCGCGATATTCGACGAAATCCAGAACGTTCCGACCTTGCTGTCATATCTGCAGCAGGTTGTCGATGAGTCCTCGACACTCGGGCGTTTCATCATAACCGGATCTCAGCAATACAACATCAGGCAGGACATCTCGCAGTCGCTCGCCGGGCGGGTCGGCGCGGTTACGCTGCTGCCGTTTTCAAGTGCCGAGCTCAAATCGGCCGACCGCCTTCCGGATACGCTGAACGAGCTCCTCTACCAGGGCCATTATCCCCCAATACACGACCGCCCGGTTTCGCCGACCGCGTGGCACGAGAACTACGTCGCGTCGTATATCGAGCGTGACGTGCGGCAACTGGTCGCCGTGCGTGACCTCAGCGTGTTCCAGACCTTCTTGCGGCTGTGTGCGGGCCGAACAGGACAGGTACTCAATCTGTCGGCGCTCGGCGACGACGCCGGCGTATCCCACAATACCGCTCGGGCGTGGCTGAGCGTACTCGAGGCGGGGTTTGTTGTGCACCTATTGCAGCCGTACCACCGTTCGTTTAACAAGCGACTCATCAAGTCTCCAAAACTATACTTTCACGATGTCGGACTGGCCGCGTATCTCCTTTCCATTCGAAACGCCGACGACCTCGTCGCCCATCCACTCCGGGGCGCGTTATTTGAGAGTGCGATGGTCTCAGAATTCGTGAAAGCACTGCATAACAGCCGCGACAGCGGATCGCTCGCGTACTGGCGAGAACGTCGCGGGGACGAAGTTGACCTTATTATTGAACGGGGCGGCACAGCGACCGCTGTCGAAATGAAATCGGGTTCTACCGTCACGCGGGATATGCTGCGCGGCATCCGGCGCTGGAGTGATGTTGCCGGAAAGACAGCATCCATACCAGTTCTCGTGTACGGTGGCGATACGTCTCAGAACCGAACCGACGTCACGATCCGCCCGTGGCACTCACCTGTCCCGGGACACGCCTGACCCGGAGGCATCCCATGCACGTGCGCACTCCGCGTCCGGGTCGGTGGACTCGACGTTTCCGGGCATTGCGTTCGTCGAATCGATAGACCGGCACACCGTCATCCGCTCGGGCGCCGGAGGCCTTACGGGGCTCGGCACTGACGATCTCGAATGGCTGTTCGATGCATAACGACGATTCAGATGCGCAACGGACGCACGTTCGTGCTTGATTTTTCATTCGTTTGTAGATACACTTAATCGCAGCTTTCAGACAGGAGGGAACCGTGTCGTTCGGAAAACACTATTACGAAGGCTTCAGACAGAAGTGGCACGACGCACTCGCTTCGCTTGCCGATTCAAGCGGAATACAATCGTTGCTGATTATGCGCTCTATGCCGACTCACATGGTCGCTGTAGTGAGCGCCGGGCCCAAAGCCGACACGTATCACCCCGGCGACGAGGGACCGAAAAGTGTCAATCCCGGCTGCCACAAACTGTACTGCGAGCAGGTCGTCAATACGCGCTCGCCGCTGCATGTTCCGGATGCCGGAGTCGACCCGGAATGGCGGGGAAACGAGGACCTGGTCAAGTTCGGTCTTGGAGTCTACCTCGGGTACCCTATCGAGATCGGAGGCGAGGTACTCGGAACGATCTGTGCAATGCACAACGAACAGTTCGACTTCGACGCCGGCTCCCCAAGCCTGCGCGAACAGCTCGAAGACCTCCGTGCGGCCATACAGGAAGATTTGAGTCGCGCCGCGTAGTACTGAAGATTCTGAACTCATCCCGCTCACGTGCGTACTCCGGGCCGGTTTCTGTGTCGACCCTAGGGTCCATTCATCATCATCATGTTTGACAGCATGATCACGCGAATCAACAGGTGGGCAGGTAACGACACGAATATTCGCACGGTCATTCTCACCAGCTCGCGCGCCGTCGGCGTCGGAAAATCTCGATTCGGGATATCGGGTGCTTGTCGACAAGGATGGCGTCGCCACGAGCCTCCCGGAGGCAACGTTTACGAAATACTCCGCCCGCCTGCCGGATGCCGAAGAGTTCGCAGATACGCTGAACGCCTTCTTCTGGGACATTGTCTACGTCGCGAAGAGCCTTCGCCGCGGGGAGTTGAGCCACGCGAAGTACATGCTTGACGCAGTCATTCGAAATGAGCAGCTTTATGCGCTTACCGCATGGTACATCCGTGCCACCGTAGGGCCTGGAGTGAACGAAACACAGCTGGAGTACCCGGATGCCCTCGAAGCGGGCATTCTCCGGTACATCGACGTGATCGAATCACTCGAGCTGTAAATACGCGCCGAGTACACCGTAGCCCGCCCGTGCACCAATCACGCGTAATCCGCTATACTCCTCCCGTGGCAAAGAAGTTCAAGGATTACTACGACCTCGAGTGCGCACACCTGCTCGCTGACAAGCTGAAGTCAGCGGATCCGGCCTTTCCGGATATGGCCTTCGTCGATTCGATAGACCGCGAGCTCGGCGGATCGGCCGAGGGGCCGACCTTCAGCGCCCGCCAGGACATCTTTGCTTCAGCGCTCGAGGAGCATCTGCCAAGACACTACCCCGACGCGGTCTCGCTCCTCGAGCGCATCCTCGGGCCCCCACTCCCCGGACCCGAGGGGATGTTCACCTACGGGTGGTGGCTATGGCCAGTCGGGCGGTATATCGAGCGCAACGCACTCGCCGACCGCGAGGTGTCCCTTGGTTTCATTTACAAGCTGACACAGCGCTTCACCGGCGAGTTCGCCGTGCGCCCGTTGCTCCGCGACGCCCCGGAAGACACGCTGTCAGTTCTTGACACCTGGGCGCAGGACCCGGACGTCCACGTGCGCCGCCTTGCGAGCGAGGGAATGCGCATTAACCTTCCCTGGGCGCAGAAGCTCACCGTCGCTCTGGACTATTTCGACTCGTATCGAACGGTCCTCGACCGGCTCAAGAGTGCGCCCGAAAAATTCGTGCAGAAAAGTGTCGGCAATAACCTCAACGACCTCATGAAGAACGATGCGGAAAAGGCATGGGCTATCATAGAAGCGTGGCGTGCCGAGTCACCGAGCGTTGAGACCGAGTGGATTATCCGGCATGGCACGCGCAGTCTGAGGAAAAGGAAGTAGAGTGATGATGATGCAGTCGCACAAGCAGGTATCGTTCTTGATTCACCGGAAAGCCGTCGCGGTAGCGGCCGCGGTCGCGCTGATTTTCGTTGCCACCGCGGTCGACGCTCAGAGCGCCTGGAATGCCGATCGGTACCGGTCAGTCGATCGGGCGACATTCGTTCGGCTACCGGAGGCCAATGAGCTGATCGACTTCGACCGCATAGACTATCCGCTCCTTCACGCCGCGATTTTTTACCTGACCAACGCCGAACGGGAGGCCCGCGGGCTGAGCCCTCTGACACACCAGACTTCTCTCGAATCGGCGGCACGGGTCCACAGCGAAGACATGCGCGACCGGAACTTCTTCTCGCACACAAGCCCCGTACCCGGCCGGCGAACGGTGCGTGATCGCACCGACGCGTCAGGCTTTTCCGGAAGCGGTGTCGGCGAAAACATCGCCCGGACCTTCGGCATTACATACGAAGCCGGCAGGAGTGTCTTTTCACCGCTTCAGAACGACGGATATTTCAGCTACACATATCGTGGTGACCCGATTCCACCACACACCTATCTGTCGGCGGCAGAAGTCGTCGTCGAACAGTGGATGAAATCCCCCGGACACCGGGAGAACATTCTCCGGCGCGAGTACCGCTATCTCGGTACCGGCGCCGCGTATTTTGCCGACCGGAGTTTCTTTGGTATTCCATCGTTCTTCTACACGCAGGTGTTCGGCCTGTAAAGCGGGGTAAAGAAGAGATGCGTGTCATAGACCTTTCGCAGCCAATTTTCAGCGGCATGCCCGTCTACCCGGGCGACCCGGAGGTACGGATCGATACGGCGCACACATATGATACACACGGCTGGCTGCTTCGCTCCTTGAGCCTCGGAAGCCATACCGGAACACACCTCGACGCCCCGTCTCACATGCACGCCGACGGCGCCACAATCTCACAAGTCCTGCTCGAACGGTGCATGGGAGACGCCGTGGCGACCGAGCCAGGCGCCGAGTACCCGTTCGGCGCAGGGCTTCTGTTCACCGACCGTATCACCGAAAGCGAATTTTCGCGCATTGCTGAGGCAAGACCGCCCTTCGTCGGCGGCGACATGGACGAAGCACTCGAACGACGCCTGCTCGCAGAAGGCATCTTTACCTACACTGGTCTGGTAAACCTCAACGAGCTGCCCCGGCATCAGACATTCACCTTCATAGGCCTGCCACTTCCGATAGCTGATGGTGACGGCTCACCGGTCCGCGCGGTTGCGATCATTGAAGACACGAATTGAAATACGCGGCGTCCGCGCACACGGCTTTACGGTTTCAGATGCTGGAAGCCGCCGCGACCGTATCGCCCAGGCCCTGCATGCGTACGAGCTTCGCATACAGGCCGTCGGGAATCTGCGTCAGCTCCTCGTGGGTTCCCTGCTCGACAATTGAGCCCTGATCGAGCACGACGATGCTGTCGGCCTTTCGAACAGTTGCGAGGCGGTGTGCGATGACAAGCGTCGTACGATGTTCCATGAGCCGGTCGAGTGCGTCCTGCACAAGCCACTCGCTCTCCGCGTCAAGAGAGCTCGTTGCCTCGTCGAGAATCAGGAACTCCGGGTCGCGCAGCATGGCCCGTGCAATGGCGACGCGCTGCCGCTGACCTCCAGAGAGCTGCACGCCGCGCTCCCCGACTATGGTCGACAGACCCTCCGGAAAGCGGTCGACAAATTCTGTCATGTGCGCAGCCTCAGCCGCAGCACGCACCTCCCCGGCAGTAGCGTCGGGTCGCCCGTAACGTATGTTCTCTTCGACCGAACCGCCAAACAAAAGCACATCCTGCGGTACGATCGCGAAGCACGAGCGGTACGCGCGGAGATCGAAGCTGGTAATGTCCGTGCCGTCCCGCAGGATCGCTCCTTCGTTCAGCTCGTAGAATCGCAGCAGGAGCCGCACGATGGTCGATTTCCCCGATCCGCTCGGCCCGACGAGGGCGACCCGTGAGTTGCGCGGAATCGTGAGGTCGAGGTTCTTGAGCACGACCAGGTCGGGGCGGGTCGGATAGGCGAAGGAGACCGATCGGAGCGCGACAGCGTCGGCAAGTGGCGGCAGAGCCGGTTGCGTCTCCGGCGTGTTTTGCTGCCGCGTAGCGGTCGCAGCATCCTCTGCCTGGCTATGAAACGGTCGAGCGGCGCCGAGCCCCGGCTCCGGGTCCATCTGCATGAGCTCGATAACCCGTTCGCTCGACCCGAGCACGCGCTGTATCCGGGTAATGCTGTTCCCAAGTCCTGCGACCGACCCACCGATGAATCCGGTATAGATCACGAAGCTGATAAGGTCTCCGACCGCAAGTGTACCCGCGTCGACGAGGGTCGCGCCGAACCAGATCACGAGTATCAGTGACCCCATGACAAGCAGCCCTATGGAGCTGCCGATGAGCGCACGGAGAGTCACGGTTTCCATGGCCTTCCCGAGCACGCGGTGCAGCGCTTCGTTGTAGCGGTCCGACTCGAAGCCTTCGTTTGCGAAACTCTTGACCGTTGCGACACCGGCGATCGTTTCCTCGGCTATGGTGCTGCTCTCGGCGAGCAGATCCTGCGTTTCCCGGGCACGGTCCCGGATAATGCGCCCAAGGCGCCGCGCGCCGAGGGCGACCGGCGGGACAATGAGCACCATGAAGAGTGCCAGCTGCGGTGCGAGAAACACCGCAATCGCTATACCGAAGACCACTACGAGCACCTGTCGGACCAGCCCCGCAAGTACGTCAGAGATTGCGGTCTCGAGCTGAGTTACGTCGTTGGATAGTCTGCTCAGGAGCTCCCCGGTGCGGTGGCTGTCGTAATAGCTGATCGGGAGCTGCAGCAGATGGCCGTACAGACGACGACGAATATCGCGCGCGAGACGGTTTGAAACCGCTCCGAAGAGCCATATCTGCCCGAAGTTGAAGACCGCGCGCACGGTGAGCACAATAAGCAGCAGCACGCTGAGCGTTCCGACTCCCCTGATTATCCAGGGGTCCCCACCGGACAGTTCGTTAATGATCTGTCCAGTCAGATACGGGAACGCAAGAAAGACCGCGTTTGACAGGAGCAGCAGTACGAGCCCACCCACGAACAGTCTGAGGTGCGGTTGCAGGAACCCGATCAGAAACCGAAACGACGTGCCGATGCGTTCGGTAATTCGGGGTTCTCTGCTGTCATCGGGTTTCGCCATAGTGGGCAGAAGGTACTACCGTTCGGACCTGCGGGACAGTGGAAACCGTCAGGCTACTGGACTGTTCAGCGTAGCGGCGAATGCGCTGATGTTGTCGTCTCTGAGCTTATACTGACTTTGCCTGACCTTGGCCTTCGCCTGTATGATGAACCTGAACAGGATGTTCATTTTCCCGAAGTCGTACTCATAGCCGAAGTAGCCGGTCGGCGAGGCGTGTTCCACAAGAGCGGCATCGAAGTTCTGTGCAAGCTGTTCGTCTGCGCGCTCCTCGTCTCCGCAGCATATAAAGAGGCCAAGCGGCTTCTGTAACAGCACGGACTGGTTGTCGCGGCA
This sequence comes from Spirochaetaceae bacterium, assembly GCA_007694005.1. Taxonomy (GTDB): domain Bacteria; phylum Spirochaetota; class Spirochaetia; order DSM-27196; family SKKC01; genus SKKC01. The sequence continues at coordinate 4,166 of RECN01000026.1, read as the reverse complement.
GAAGGTTTTGACATCATCCTGTATCTGTCCGACATATATCGACCCGCCGACGATGATCCTGTCGTAGCCGGCAAGGTCGTGCACGGTATCCTGCGTGAGGTTGCGCAGCTCGACGTCTCCATGCAGCTGGTCGCTGAGCGCGCGGGCGGCCTTTTCGGTGGCTCCGTATTTTGTCGCGTATGCGATGAGTGTCTTCATGGATGCATAATGACCTTGAACACATCGGGAGCACCCTGGTACAGGCGCTCGAAGCACTCTGCCCCCTCATGCAGCGGAATGCGCTCGCTGATCATTGTGTCGAGATCAATTGCACCGCGTTCGATCAGATCGAGACACGCCGGGTACTCCCCGGAGGAGGCGCAAGAACCCTGAAGCGTGAGCTGACGGTTCACGACATGCTGTAAGGGTATGGCGATTGATGGAGAGACGTTCCCGATCAAGGTCACCGTCCCTGCCCGGCGCACCGCATAGATTGCCGTATCGACAGACGCCTGACTGCCAACCGCATCGAGTGAAGCGGCGACTCCAAGTCCATCGGTTTGTGCAAGAATCTCGCTGACAACATCGGTCTCGCGGGCATTCAGCGCGACATCGGCACCGAGTTCACGCGCCTTCACGAGTCGCGATTCTGCAACGTCGGACACGAAGATCGGCCCGAATCCGGCGTTACGCAGGACCTGTACGGTTAACAGACCTATCAGCCCCGCACCCACGACAAGCACGCTGTCGCCGACGCATCGCGGTGTCAGGTTTACCGCGTGCACCGCGATTGACACCGGCTCTACCATAGCGCCGTGATCAAACGATACCGAATTGGGAAGGCGGTATGTGCCGCGTTCGGGCACAACCACATACTCGGCGAAGGCGCCGTTCTGTCGATACTCGTCGCAGGAGACGCCGAGAACCCGCCGCTTCGTACACAGGTTGATCTGGCCCCGCGAGCAGTAGAAGCACTCGCCACAGTTCAGCGTCGAATCAAAGGTCACCCGGTCTCCAGGTGCGAAGCGTCCGCCCGATGCTCCGGTCTCGACCACTTCGCCGGCGGCCTCGTGCCCCATGACCACCGGCGGAATCCTCCGGCCGGTCTGTCCGTCGTATCCGTGAATATCGCTGCCACAGATTCCGACCGAACGAACGCGGACAAGCACCTCGTCGTGTGCAGGGCGTGGGATCTCCATGGTCCGGAGGACCAGTTTCTTGTACTCCTGAAGCTCAAGCGCTTGCATTTCACGTACAGTCGTTTCCATCTTACATGTACTCCTGATAGAGCGGCTTAATTATGATCTCCGGAATGTGGGCCGAAGCGGGAAGCTCGGCCATGAGCCGCACGATACGGCCGATATCTTCCGGCTGTACCATGCGCACCCTCCGCTCCTGCGGAACCGGCTCGATGCGCTTGTCCAGAAGCGGTGTCGCGACTTCACCCGGATAGATGTTGCTTACTCTGATACCGTTCTTCGCTTCTTCGAGCCCCACACTGGTCCCAAGCGCCGTTACCCCGAACTTACTCGCGGCATAGGCAACACCGGCCATGGGAAGCGCGCGCTTTCCGGCAACCGAAGAGATATTCACGATAAGGCCTGACTGACGTTTTCGCATGGAAGGCAGAGCCGCGTGCATGACGTTGTATGCGCCGGTCAGATTCACAGAAATTACCTGATCCCACTCTGCCGGATCCATGGTCGCCATACTGCGTTGCGAAATATTGATCCCTGCGCTGTTCACGACAATCTCAGGCGACCGGTCCTCGCGCTCAAGTTCTTCGAAGAGTGCATCCACCGCCTGCCTATCGGTCAGATCAAGCGTGCGGGCCCTGAGGGAAAGACCGGGATTGGCTGAAACGACTTCGTCAAGGACGTCTTTCCGCCGTCCGCACAACAGTACCTGGGCTCCACCTTCGGCGAGCGCCAGCGCGACTCCAAGCCCAATTCCGGAACCACCGCCAGTTATCAGGACGTGAGTGTTTTTGAGGTTCATAGTGGTTGTAGCGTACTCGCTAAACCGGTATTTCTTCTACGGGGTTCATGCATAGGAGTGACATGAACGTCCTCCTGACCTAGAAGTATCCGCCCCGGTCAATCACGTCGTTGACTGACACGCCATCGTTGACCCATTGTTTGATATCTTCCTCTCCGACGACGATTTCTTCGGCCCTCGTGAGCACCTCATAGGCAAGGCTTCTCGGGACAACAAGAGCCCCGTCGATGTCAGCAAAAACAATATCACCCGGAAAGATCGCGACACCACCAATTGCTATCGGTATACCCCAGCCGGTTATGCGGAATCGCCCCATCATAGCGCTCGAGGTTCGGTACCGCACCCAGACGGGAAACTGCTGGCTGAGCACCTGACGGGTATCGCGTACGCCTCCGTCAACGATTGCTCCCCGACAGCCAGCGCGTTTTGCCGTCATCGTCATGACCTCGCCCCATTGCGCTGACTGGTTGTCCCCGGATGTGTCCCAGATTGCGACGCTGTTCTGCGGAATCGCGTCGAGCATCTGACCCCGTATCCGCATATCGTCGTTGATCTCAAGCGTCGGAGCTCCCTTAATCGTAAATGCATCGCCAGCGACGACCATATCCTCGCGAAGGGGCAGGATGTTGTGAGGAAGCGCCTGATCAAGAAGATTGTGTTCGCGCAGGACGTCGTTGATTGCACCTGAGTACAGGCGCTCGTACCGTTCGCACATCTGTGCGAGCGGAATCGGGTGCTCCGTGAGGTCTCGAGGCGAGCGTTCGGCGAGGAGCTTGTCCAGTTTCATCGGCATAGTCTGTTCTCCTGAGAATTGATGTGCATGATTTCTTACCGTACCTCTATCCGATTGGGTCCGCCATGAATCAATCGGGCTTGATTTGCACGAAACGGGTACTGCCCATGGAGTGGTTCGTCCGTCCTCGCGCGCGTTGCCGTCATCGGATTGCACAAAAATTCGCGAGTTCGTTCGTTGTGCCCGAAAGAACCCCGACGGTACGATAGGAGATATCGCCGGCGGCCCGCAGGAGACCTTGCATGAAACGACCGAATATTGTACTGATCTGGACCGACGAGCAGCGGGCCGACACGATCTCGTGTTACGGGAATCCTTTCGTGAAAGCCCCAAATCTTAACCGTCTCGCATCGCAGAGCGTTGTGTTCCGTGACGCGTACTGCGTGCAGCCGCTGTGCACCCCGTCCCGAGCGTCGATACTGACCGGACAATGGCCACATCAGCACCGATGCATTCGGAACAACTCCGCGCTCTCGCGCGATGTGCCGACGATCGCCGAGATGCTGCCGGATGAGTATCTCTCGGCGTACTACGGAAAGTGGCACCTCGGGGACGAAGTGATTGCTCAACGCGGCTTCACCGATTGGCGCAGTATCGAGGATGCGTACCGCCCGTACTACTCGAAACCGGAATACCTCGACACGATGAGCGATTATCATCACTTTCTCTTGAAGAACGGCTACCAGCCCGACAAGGTCGCGGCCGACGGAGCACGTACATTTGGACGCGGTTTCTCGGCGGTGATGGCAGAGCGCTACACCAAGGCGTCGTTCATCGGTCGCGAAGCGGCCCGGTTCATTCACGACCGATCGGCGGCACAGTCGTCGCAGCCGTTCTTCCTGAGCGTGAACACGCTCGAACCGCACATGCCGTTTTTTGGACCACTCAACGACCTGTACGACCCCGACGCGCTTCCGGTCGGACCGGCCTTCGCGCGGAAACCGGGTGCCGATGCTCCCTGGCGCAACCGTTTCCTCGCCGACCGCTACGAGGCCGAGGGTCACGCGGGATATCCGCTCAAGACAGAAGACGACTGGCGGCGGCTACGCGCAAACTACTACGGTCTTGTTTCGCTGGTCGACTCGGCGGTCGGGACGATCCTCGAGGCTATCGCCGACGCGGGCATCGAAAACGATACGATTGTCGTGTTCACTTCCGACCACGGCGAAATGATGGGCGACCACGGGCTTCTCGCAAAATCGGTCCACTACGAGGAGTCAATCAGGATACCCCTGCTCGTGCGTGTTCCGGGCGCCACCCCACGCGTCGTCGACGGCCCCGTCAGTCAGATCGACCTTCTGCCGACCGTGTTCGAACTCGCCAGCGTACCGCTCCCGGATAGTATCGCGGGCAGGAGCCGCGCCGGGGTGATCCGCGGCACCGACGACCTCGGGTC
>RECN01000081.1 GCA_007694005.1 Spirochaetaceae bacterium | reverse complement strand
TGGCGGACACTGATCTCGCACGAGGGGTATAAGCTCAACCTCACCCGCGATGACACCTGCGAACTCTTCGACCTGAACGCCGATCCGCACGAGCAGAGAAACCTCTACGAGGATGCCGACCATCAAGCGTTGCGCGACCGGCTCATCGACCGGCTTCACGAGTGGCAGAATCAGAACGACGACGCGGCCGACGTGGGATAAAACAGGTCCGGTTCACGCGTCTGTATAACGTCTCCCTCGCCACCGGTGGTGCCGTCAGCGCCGACTGCCTGCGAGGGCTCAGATCCCCAGATACTCCGGTGGCTCGGCGGCAGGTGCCGCGAGTCCGGACGCGATATCGTAGAGGTCCGTATGTACGTCTCTGGCAGTCGAGCCGAGCGGCTCGTGCGGAAACAGAGTTATGTCGTAGAACCCCACGTTGTAGTTTTCGCCGTCGGGCCGTCCGAGCGGAGGATTGTCCTGGAGCTTGTGGTAATGGGCGCCCACGCAGAACGGCAGCGCCGTTGCCGACTCCTGGTACACCCGGAAGGCAGCCGCGCGATCTGCCTGGGTGCTCACGTTCTGGTTGGCGATTCCCGGCACGCCGCCGTCGAGTCCTCCGAAATGGAATTCACCGATGATGAGCGGCTTGTCCACCTTTTTGCTCAGTTCGCGCAGCTCATCGACTATCGGTGATACACGCAGGTCTCGTTTGTAGAGGTTGATGCTCAGGACATCAACGTGACGCATCCCTTCGAGGACCAGCGCGGCCGGTATCCCCGGAAAGCGCGCGCCGAGGTTCAGATGATTCGGGTCGATGTCCCGGCACCGACTACTGAGCGTTCTGTAGAGCCTGTCTACCATGACCCTGCTGAACTCCCTGAGATCGTCCTTCGCCTGCTCACTGAAGTTCGGACTCCAGCGGCCGAAGCTCACCGCTGCGAAACTCGCCTGCGGCCCCCATGCTTCGCGCAAGGCTTCTTCCGAGTCGTAGCGCTGTTTCAGCCACTCCACAAGCGCGTCCCGGGTATGGGCCCGCTCGGTGGACATGAGCATTCCTTCGGCCGGCGACTGCTCGGCGAACGACCACTTCGGCTCATTTTCAAGGAAGTACCCGAGAAGCGCGGGCTCCTCCGCGGTTTCTTCGAGCTGTCGCGCCACCTTCTGCACGTCATCCTCGAAACACGGGGCATACACGTCGGGAAAATCACGAAAGACAAGCGGGGTGGTCGCCCAGAACAGATCAAGCATACGGGTGAACGGAATGCCCATACGTCGGGCAGCCTGCCAGTCTGACCCGTTCGCCACCGTATTGATGCCCCAGCGGCGCAACATGCCGTAGACGATGGTCTCCCACGCCTGCTTCCATCGCTCTCCAAACACCCGCTTGAGATTTACCGTAAGGAACTCGATCGTTTTTGTCGCTGCGACCTGCGGATCAGACGAGTAGGCCTCGGCAAACTCCTTTTGCCCGGGAAGCCACGCGTAGGCGGACTCAAGGCGCTGCAGCGGAGAGGACGTAGACCCCAATCGGACGGTACACATGCCGGTTGACCAGAACGGCAAGCCGTCCGGATCCACAAACCACCAGCGACGCTCGTCCCGTTGCAGTCCGAAGAATCCGCTCGCTTCATTCGCAGGGCCGGCCGTACGACCACCCCACCTGCCGAAGGTGTCGGGCCAGCGCATGTTCGGTGCTTCGCGGTACTGGTGCTGCAGCCGATCGCGCAGCTGTTCGATGGAGTCCACTTTTCCCGCCCGATCGAGTCGGGTGCTCTGGCCAAACTCGTCTACAAGCGCCCCGAACGGCAGCACCGGTTGATCGATTGCGGGCGGTTGAGGCCCTGCAAACAGGGGGCTCTGACACCAGTGAAGAGGTCGGACTCCAGGGCCGATCCGGTTGATGCGTATCTCCACCCGGTCGACCTGGGACAGCGTTACCCGACTACCTCGGGCTGCAGGCTTGATGAGCGCTCCCTCCCGATCGAGCCACAATCGGTTCAATGCCGTAGCCTCTAACGGCAGACGAAAGCGAGCCGAACAGCACGGAATAACTCCATACGTCGCGTAGAATCCCGGATCGTCAGCGCCTTGACGCAGATAGATCGCAAAGGTGTGCTTGGCCATATGTGGCCCCTCGAAATACAGATCGAGCCACAGATAGTCCACCTCGGCGAGCATGCCCTGTGGAATATGGTACACCAGCCCGTCGTCGAGCTCGTACGCGGTGTACCAGCGGCCTTCTGCCACGGCGTTGGTACCTCGTTTGACTGCCTCCTGCGAAGGAGCCTCTTCTGTAAGTCTACCGAGCAGTTGCTGCGGTAAAAGCTTCACTGTGTTTCCGGTGTTCATGGCGACTCCTTGGACGTACGGTCGATTTCGATCAGCGATACCCCGTTACAGGGCAGGTCAAAGTCCAATGTCCACTCGGCAGCTTCCGGGAGCCGGCGCTCCGGCTCGAGTAGCTCCAGGGACATGCGGTCTGTAATGGCATGCACGTGCTCAGGACTCGGCGTTTCGGGCGAGCCCAGCGTCTTGAACACACTGTAGGCGTTACTGTGATTGGCGTCGATACGCCAGTGACGCAGCGTCAGGTTGACGACCTCCGACCACGGGTTATTCACGACAATTGTAACTGAACTTGCCGGGCCATCGTTCTGTATTCGTGAGGGTTGGTAGTCTCCGACGACCACGGTTATCCGGTTCATGTCAGCCGCAGCCACAACCTGATACTGCAGGGTATCAGGATCGGCCTGGCAGCGCACCTGCGTGTCGGCGCACTTCGCGAGGAGCGCGTAGCCATTCAGCGCAGGCTTGTGAAAACCATTCAAGGTATGCAGGGTGCGATATCCGTGGAAGTCACGGGTTCGGTCAATTTCGTACCCGGATGCGCAGAAGGTAAAGCTGGTAAAGTCGGCAACACCTTCCTGCCGCAGGCGCAGATGACGTCCGACCCAGTTGACCAGAAATGCGGCGCCGTGTTCCGAATTGCGGATATCGGACATGGGCTGGCGGTCGATACCAGTCGTCCCCTCTGAGCTTTCACCCCATTCCTCGACGTGAATCGGCACGGATCTCAGGGTGGGATACCGGTTTCGGATATCTCGTAATCGGAACTGCTTCTCAAGCATGTAGTCCGAATCAGGGTAATCGCGTCCGTGGCCGGGTCCGCCGCTTTTACCGCCGTAGGTATGGATGCCGAGATAATCAATCGGCGAACCGGGAGTACCGGTGGCGTGGTTGGTACCGCTGGTGATGTGATCCAGAAACTGAATAAAGGGGGCAGGATCGAGGTAGATTTTGTTCGCGGACAGGGCCGGGCCACCGATCCTGGCCTCCGGGCAGACAGATTTAACCCCGTCCGCAAAATAGTCATACAGTTTCAAGTACTCGGTGACATTACCCTCATGCCAGAAATGCGTGAGATCGGGCTCATTCCAGCAGCGGAAACTCCAGCGTCGGATTGCTTCCTCTCCGAAGCGTTCCATGATATGGCGCATGAAATCGGCGCACATTGCCCGCCAGAGCTCATAGTCTTTCGGTGGCGAAATGCATACTTTGGCTCCGTTTGGCCTCGTTTTTTCGCTCGTGGGGTCAAGCGCGAGTTCATAAGGCATGGCGAAAAAAACGACCTTCAACGGGCAGCCCAGGGCAGCGATCTGGTCGGCCATCCCGTCGAACCGACTCCAGTCATAGGAGAACTGTCCGTCTGCGCCAGGCCTGATAGCCTCTTCGGGCTGGTTATAGATGCGCACGCCGGCCCGGCACGCGCCTTTCTCCGCGAGGAGCCGCAGAAACGACTGCCCCTCTTCGGTGAGCAGTCGTTCGGTCGGATGAATAATCTGTCCCGCCCAGAACGGATCGAGCGGCCCAACCGGACTTACGGGGTCTACAGAGATGCGTACCAAACTAGACGTGGACCGGGTCGTCGTTGGCGACGTCTTCACGGTTTGCCTATCAGCGTCGGACAGCGCACATTGCATTCGTGCAGTGACATGGGATTGAGTTTATAGGGTCCTTCGTAGCCGGTGTCGCCGAGCATGTGGGCTACAAGACCGATGGACAAGGGATAAAACCAGGAGCCGAGCATGATGTGGGTCCGTTCGGGGTCGTCGTCGCGCAACTCCTCATGGGCATGGTCGTGACCGTCCTGCCAGATGAAATGCGGGCGAGGCTTCCATTCCGAGGGTTTGCTGTCGAGTCGGTGCAATCGGAATCCACACCCTTCGGGGTCCAGATGCAACAGAGCGTGGTCAAGATAGCGCCGCGCGGCGGCGTTCAGTTCCTCGCGCCGGTAGTCGGTCAGCTCCGAAAGGTTCATCATCATGTACGCACCGTCGAAATCCGGACAATCCGATCCGCCCGGCCAGAACGAACCATCACGCAGCTGACAGGCCAGCGTAGAGTCGACGTTCCGTTCGACCGCCCGGAGGGGCCAGCCCATGGCGAAGTAGATCGGGGCGACATGAATGGTTCCGAACTGTCCGTTGTACAGGTCCGCACCGAACTGGGTTCCCCAATAGCCGGTTTTATCGTCCATGAGTTCCTCCAGCGCTGGAAACATCCCCTGCTCCATGACCCGATTAACGTCAGATTCTCCGAACCAGTCCCGCAGGGCCATCATGGCTGTGGCCAGAGCACAAATCTGGTTCCCGGCCGCCCAGGAATTGGACCAGTCGTAGCTTTTCACATAGTTGTAGAGCGTCTCAGGGTTCATGAAAGGCTCTACGAACGCGAAGGGCTTGAGAGGGCGCCGGTCCAGAACCCGCAGTGCCCAGATCATACCCCGGGTGCTGTGCCAGACCGGATCAAGCTCGCGGAGAACGCGTCTCCGGTTCTGTGTCACATCCCCGGACTGGTTGCTGAAATAGCCATGGTCGCTCTGCTTCTCCTGGAAGAAGCGGGCCCAGGTATCAATGTCCTCCGAAGAAAAACCTCCAAGCTGATCATACAGGTCCAGAATGTGCGTAGCGTGATACGAGCCATATAGTCCCGCGTCGGTCTCCGCATATTCCTTTTTGTAGCGCCCCGGGACGTCGCCCACCTTCATGGCTGCGACGTAGTTGAGCGCGGCCTGTTTTACTGTCTCGTATCCGTGTGTGGTCATGATATGGTCTCCGTGTTGATTGAAAAAAACAGGTAGAAGTCGGTGGTAAGCGCAGGCGCGTCAGGTACTTGTATTGAAAAACGTCCAATCCACATCTCGGTCCTCTCAGGATTCACTCATGACCGCGGCCCGCTCGGGGCTGAGCGCGGAATCCGGGGTTTCACCACGTATAAACGTTTCGATCTCGCCCGCAAGCGTCTGCCAGCGCTGCTCGAACTCTATGGGGTTATTGGCCCGGTGCGGAGTGATCAGAACACGGTCATTTTCGCGCAAGGGACTGTTGGCGGGCAACGGTTCCACTTCAAACACGTCCAGAGCGAGATAGATCGGGCGTTCCCGCACGGCGTCGGTCATTTCGGCCTCGTTCACCATCTTCCCGCGGGCAATGTTGACGAACAGCGCGTTTTCCCGCATGAGGTCGAAATGGCGTCGGCGGATGAGATGATGGGTGGACGGGTTGTAACCACCCGCCAGCACGATGACCTCACACTCTCGAAAGAGATCGTCTAATGCCCGCTTCTTCAGTCCAGCGGCTTGCGCTTCCGCTTCGGTCAGGTGATTGGACTGAACCGACAGGTCGGCGGTGAAGCTTCTCAGGCGCTCAATAATCCCCTGGCCGATGCGGCCGTAGCCGATAACCCCGACTGAACGTCCCCGCAACATACGGGTGCGCGGGAACTTCGTGCGTGGCCAGGCCTCCCCGGAGCGCATGTAGTGGTGGTAATTGTGTGTTTGCATCAGCGAGGAGAGAATCAGCGCCAGGGTGTATTCCGCCATCGGCTCCACCCGGGATGCCCCGGTGTGAATCACCGTCAGCCCCTTCGACAATGCGTAGGTATCGTCCACGTTCTGCCGCACACCGCCGTACGTAGTACCAACAAGGCGCAGCCTGGGAGCGGCGTCCATCACCTCGCGGGTTATCAGTGGCTCCGGCGTGTACGGGACAATGATGCCCTCGCAATCGCCAACCCGCTCCGCCAGTTCGGCGGGCTTTGTAATTTCGATCTCCACCAGATCACACACCGCTGCCAGGCGCGCGCGAACGTCAGAATCGGCGATTTTGCAGGTGAACAGAATTTTCGGGTTCATGGGTACGCTCCTTGAGATAGAATCGGCGTCTTCGTCGTCGAGCCACTACAATCTAAATTGATGGACTCCTCACAACAATGGTCCATGCGCGCAGGTTTTGCACATTCCGATTACTGAGTCCGTTCCCGAAACGCATCTCGATATCGAGGCGACTCCAGTCCCGATATGTCCAAAAATATGCTGTTTCCTTCATGGCGCAGGTCTCGTCCACCGCTCATACTCACGCAAACATGAAAACACTCGAACTTGCACGTCGGCTGTACGATCACTACGAGTCGGTTGAACAGGTCAAGCATTACTACGGGCTCCTCGCGATTCACGCACTCGTGCAGGTTGCCGAACAAGGCGGGGAATCGCTGGACCGGTGCCGCTGGATCCTTTCACTCTTCCCCGAAAGAATCGATCATCCACAAGCTATCGGTCCGATGTACGGGTATAACTTCCCGAGCTACTACATCGGAGGGATTCCCGCGGCGTACGCGTACTTCCGTGGACACATGCCGGAAAAAGAAGAGCAGGTTCATCGATACGCCGAAGAGATGATGAGCGCACCGCGCGACCCGTCAGGGATCATGAAAGACCCGCGGGCGCCGGAGGACAATCGGATCTGGATCGACGTCGCAATGGCCGTAACGCCGTACCTCCTGTTTGCGGGACTTGCGTTGGAAAACCAGGATTATGTCGACGAAGCGGTCAAGCAAACCATCATGATGTACGACTTACTCCGCAACCCGAACAACGGGCTGCTGCATCAGAGCAGGAACTTCAACGGCCCGGGCCGATTCTCTGACGACCACTGGGGTCGTGGTAACGGTTGGGGTTACTTCGCGCTGACCGAACTCATCCGTTATCTCCCTAATGACTCACCGCACCGTACAGCAGTCGAGAAGTACTTTATCGATCACTCCGAGGCGCTTCTCCCACACCAGTCACGGCGCGGAATGTGGCGGCAGGAGATCCCGCTCGATCTCTCATATGAGGAAACATCCGGCACCGGTCTGATCCTGTATGGCTTCGGCGCGGGCCTGCGTGCAGGGCTACTCGACGAGGCGCGCTTCAGACCATCGTTCGAACAGGGAGTCAGCGGCCTTGTCAAAGTAGCCGTGAATCCGGATTTCTCGATCAACAACAGCTGCCCGGGATGCCTCTGTCCAGGTGAGGGTGAGGAGAAGGGTAGCATTGGTGCGTACGTTACACTCAAGCTCCCACATCGCGACGAGCACCATGGCTTTGCTCCGATAATGTACGCGCTTCTCGAGGCGCATCGCCACGGCATCACAGAAGTTGGTAACTGAACTCGGGTAACGTGATTGTAGCGTGCGCTATCGAGTCTGGCGGTCTGGGCACACGGGATCGAGTTCTGTTCTGCAGAAAAAGAAGGAGAAGGAAGGATGAGAGACTTAAAGGACACAGTGGTAGTTATTCCGGGAGCGAGTGGTGGTGTCGGGCGGGCGCTGGCGCGCAAGCTGGCAGAGAAGAAGGCACGGATTGCAATCGCGTCAAACGAGCCGGATGCGCTTCGCGACCAGGCACAAGAACTTGGTACATTGGGCGTGGAAGTGTTTTCTCGCGCACTGGATGTAGTCGATGAAACGCAAGTCGAGTCATTCTTCTCAGATGTCACGGCTCACTTCGGCCGTGTTGATACACTGGTCAACCTTCCGGGTTTGAGTCGTACCGGCAAAATCTGGGAAATGCCGGTCGAAGACTACGACAAGATGATTGACGTCAACCTGAAGGGCATTTTCCTGTGCTGCAAGCACTTCGTCCCGCATGTCGAGGCGGATGCGCATGGTCTGATAGTGAATATAGGATCAATGGCCGCCAAACGCGCCAATCCGAATGCGCCGATGTACTGCACCGCGAAGGCGGCGGTACACATGTTCTCACAGGCGCTTGCACTGCAGCTCATCGAAAAGGGTATTCGCGTTACCACGATGAATCCCGGACCGATCGACTCACCGTTCTGGGGAGATCGACCGGTTCCCCGCGAGAAGTTCATGAGGCCGGAGGATGTCGCTGAGACTATCGGGTTCGTCATAGGCATGAACCCCAACGTTGTCTTTCATGATGTGTCCTTCGAGTCATTCCTGTTCATGAAGTGAACGCACACCGGCCGAACCACAAATACTTCGCGTAACATACCCGGCAAGCCAACCGTGCATCAGGCTTCCCAGAGCCTCCACATACCGTCGGACACACCGATTGTGTAGGTTGACTGCGCCGTCTGTTCCTCGACAGTCAGCTTAAGCGGATCATGCTCGACTGAAAGCTTCCAGCGCTCCCGGCCCGCGGGACCCTCGAGTACTGCTGCTGCTCCCTCCTGCTCATGTAAGTGCCATGACGCGATTTCTCCGTAGGAGTCCACCGCCATCGCGTGGACGACGAGACGCTCTGTGGTCGCATGCTTCTCGCGCCAGCCGACGAGAACTCCACTGCCCGAAGAGTTTTCCCCACGATGGGCTGGAAGACAGTGATAGGCGTCATGAACGTAGCTGTATGTGGTGTTCACCGGTTGCCCTCCGCCGAGATGGAACAGTTTAAGTCCGGCGTTCCCCCGACGTGCGACCAGTCGATCATTTCCTGCATGTTTGAAATCCAGCTCCCCATCGCGATTATTCAGTAGCCAGCTCCACCGTGTGGTCACCGGAACCGACGAGGTTATCCAGTCCACGACGAACACCGCATGAGCACCACACAACACTACGAACCGGGTGAACCGGTCGATCGGAGAGCCATAGAGCGCCGCAGCGTCCCCAGCGGCCACCGCTACGAGCCCATGGTGCTCAGCGAGCAACCGCCGTCCGCCTCGATCATACGGAACGTCGGGTGTTCCCTCTCGAACCCGACGGTCGGAATCCAGACTTTGCTCAATCTGCCGCACCCGTGCGGTTTCTTCAGCGTGTGCCGACTCGCGGACCGTTTCCGATACCGTAAAGCTGCACGTATTGTGTGTCAGGGTACCGATCTCCAGTTGGCGACTCAGATTGCGGTAGCAGCTGTGTCCGGGATCAACCAGCAATCGTTCGTTGTTGTGTGCGAGAATTATCGAGTTGATGTCCCCATGCAGATGACCCGGGCCGTAGAGCGGATCGGCGAAGCCGTGAAAACCAAGCACGGTCTTGCCGGACCATTCATCTCGGGCGATGACGTCTCCGCAGCTGAACAAGCCCAGACGCGGCAGGTCGGCCTGTTCGGGCGACTGTGCCGGGGCGGCCTGTGAGTAGAGCGCCAAAGTGAGGAACCCGAAGTCGTTAAGTAGACCGAAGCTGCCCTGATCGTGGGGACCATAGGAGAATCCGTCGCGGTACGTGCGCTCGAAGAGCCACCTTGCGAGACCTGCATCCCTCGGAGCCTCACCCATCGCGCGGGCCGCAATGTGGCACAGTACATCACCATGAGGCTTGAACATTGCACCGCTGTCGTTGAAGTTTATCGCCCGGGGCCGTATACCGTCCCAACCGCTGAGCGGCTTCATGTAGAGATGGCTGTACGCGGCCCAACGGGCATAACCGGCGTAGGAGGAAACGGGTACAGCATCTGTGAGCAATGGGTCACGACGCCGCAGCGCCTCATGGCTCAGCGCTGCCGCGTATATCGCATAGCTTCCATATTGCAGGGACTCTCCGTAGCTGCCGTCGGGTTGGAAACACTGCATTCCGATCTTCAGTTCAGCCACCGCTCGGTCAATGAGCTTCCGGTCATTGAGCACTGCCGCGGCAACCGAAACCCCAGCGATCATGACCAGGCGCCAGTTCGCAACCTTCTGCGGTGTTTCCAGCCACCTCAGGCAAAGAGCCACCCCTCGATCTCGGACAACCTGTTCTACCTCGCTCCGCTCCTCTTGTGTAAACACCTCGGTGGCCAGGTCCATGACAACAGAAAGTGCCCACGACATATGTGCGGTCTCAAGATGACCGACCTGTCCGGCCTCTCCTTTCGACGGGTCGTGTGCACGATACGCCGGCCCGATCCAATCCTGAAACGGCCGTCGTACAAGGCTTAGCGATACGTCTCTGATCCACACGCTGAGTGTTTCTGAAGGCTTTACGGCATATGCCATCGCCGCATCCGAAAGATACTCGCCAACCGGTCGCCACCAGTCGACGCTATCGTCGGATGACAGCAGACCGGGTTTGCTCGCTCGCTGCTCGGCGCGCCGAATAAGTGCCCAGTAGAGGTCCGAACAGAAAGAATCCCGTTCACCGGTGCGAAGTGAATCCTTCTCCCGTTCACTGAGAAATAGTGCCATATAATACTCCTATCGATTATGAATAGGTAATCCCAACATCCCTGAGAACAGAACCTAAGCCGACTCGAAACCGGGTCCGGGATCGAGACCGTATTTCTTGTCGTGACCTCTTGAGATGGACGGTTTCGCAATCATCGTGTCTCTGATGATCACCCGGTTTCGTATCCGACACCATGTCGATGACGACCTGTTGTTGCACATTTCGATAAAACGAAACGTATCCGATGGAAACGCTCGCAACCGTGTTGAGAGACACGCGATTATTTTTCGAGGTAGACCGAAGGACTTATACCAGCAACTCTCTTAAAAAGACGACTGAAGTAATACACGTTGTCGAAACCGAGCTGAAATGCGGCCTCGCTTACGTTGCATTGTCCCGACAGGAGCAGGTCTTTTGCCAGATTTACTTTCACCCAGTGCTGATACTGTACTGGAGTGTATCCGGTAATCTGCTTGAAGAGACGCCGGAAGTACGACTCGCTGAGGTTGACCCGTTTTGCAAGATCCGAAACTGCAAACGTCTTCTGCGGCTGTTGTTCTATCAATTGCGTGACCTTATGAATGGCAAATACGTGTGGTACGGACTGACGCTGTTCGTTCTGATCTGTCGCGCGAATCATGATGAACAGGATCTCCTCAACAATCGCGCGACAGCGAACCATGTAGGCAAGGCGCTTACTGGTCCACTCGTGAACCAATTCTTCAAGGAGTGCGGCAAAGCGGTAGAAATTCGGAAGGCGGAGCCGGTGCGGAAGGTTGATAAGCTGTCCGGTCGACGTGCCGGTATGGTCACGAAGCTGAAAACCGACCGAACAGAAACTCCACGGATTAGTGCTGTCGCTATACGCGCTGTGGACAACTCCGGGTGGAAACCACACGATGTCACCCTGAGTAACGTCGAATGAGGTGTCGCCCACGTCATAGTGAGCTACACCAGAGATCGCGAACGCAAGGACGAAGATGTCCGCGTGTGCCAGTTTCGCGATCTGCCAACCGGTATCGGGTGTTCGCTGTACGACAAACCGGAAGTTCTCGACAGAGACATCCATACTCTTTGTGATACGCTCTGCACCGGTCAAATCACTCGAATCGTGCATATGAGTCGGTATGATATCATGGCTATATCTGGAAACAAATGCCATTCAATACGCTTGAGGTTTAACTGAGCCCGGCCATGAGCTGCGCCAGAAGTCCACTCGCCATTGGCGAAAGTACGCGATACCCGCTGCGCTGCAGCGGTTCACCGCCGCGATTGCTTTGTGACACACCGCCGAGCATTCCATCCGGGGTGAGAAATGAGAGAAGCTCTGTAAGGGCCGTGTACGCCGCCTGAGTGTGTGCATCGTCTCCGATGCCCATACGCGCACCAATCGCAAGGGCCGCCGCAATCCCTGCTGACCCGGAAGTCTCGACACCAGTATCGGCGTCGTCGACGAAACATGACCACAGCCCGTTCGACAGCCGCTTTTCAAGCGCTATCGATGCTACTCGTCGGTATTCTGCTTCGAGATCGGTTGTGTCGAGCCCGGTCAGCGGCTCTACGATCGCAAGGGTCCGTACGAGCCCGAGCAGGTACCAGGCATACGCCCTCGCCCAGTTGGTGAAGGTGAGACGTCCGTCATCGTATCTTCGTAGCGACAGATCGTCCCCGTGTGTGAGGCAATCGCGCCGCCGTCTCAGTTCGGCTAGTGCAGTCCGGGCGAGTAGCATCGCACTCGAGTCGCGACGAGACGATGCGACGGACGCGAGCGGGTACGCGACAGTGTACGAACCCTCGGCACTCACTAAATCGCTATCCTGTATCCGTCCATCCTCGGACAGGCTTTCATTCCAGAAATCTGTGGCAATTGCAATGGCCGGATGCTCCGGTGCTGTGCGACCAAGAATAGCAAACGGAAGCGTGTTCTCGATTGTCGTCAGGCGATTCTCAA
>RECN01000054.1 GCA_007694005.1 Spirochaetaceae bacterium | reverse complement strand
GCCGTCACCATCCGGTGAGAATACACGGTCACCGCCAAACGGGGTTGAAACGTCTGCGGATGGCGGAGTCAGGTCGACGACGACCTCAAAACGGTCCGAGACGGCCCTGTTGTCGTTATCGTCCCAGGCCTCGACATAGAACTCGTATATTCCGTCCGGCACGACCGATCCACCGTCGGACCGCCCGTTCCAGCGAAAACTCTCCGGAACGGTGATCCCGGTATCAATTCTGGTGAGCCGTTCAAAGAACACTGCGCTGCTCCGCTCTTCGGGTCGCGGTGTCCGGGCAGAAAACTCTCTGACAACACGCCCCTGTTCGTCCTCTATGACGAAGCGGTAGCCCTGTAGAAAACGTTCCTCGTCGTAGATCTCAACCGGCACGACGATGTCGTCCTGTACGCCGGAGTTATTCGGGCTGATGTACTGCCGATCGCCGTAATCGACGATGATGACCGGAGGATTATTATCCGCGACGCCGAGGGAAGCCGTAACTCCTGTCGACACGCCCCAGACTGCACCGTACAGAGGGCGTGCGGCGCTCCGCACCGCAAACTCGTTCCGGTCCCAACCCTGTTCTGCGATCAGCGAACCTTCGCGATCCGACGAGCCCGGGAGACCGGCGGTAAACCGTGCGTTTATACCGATTGAAGGGATCAGCGACTGCACAGGCAGATCCCCGTCGATGAGCTCTCGTACACTGAATCCGATTCCCGTCTGTACGGATACACGGTCAAACAGTCCGAGATCAGCCGCAACCGAAAGCCTGCCGTCACGAAATCCGGGGCTTGAAATATCGGTGTACAGGTCGAGCGTCACGTTACCGTCGCTGACGAGTGGGAGCATAAGTCCCAGCTGTGGGGTAAGAGACGCCGGTAAACCGGTAACTCCCGCTACAGGCCGGTACGGGTAGCCCATACGCCGAAGCGAGCCTCCCCATCGAGCCCCCTCGATACCAAACAGCGTAAGCGGGCTGTGAATAAACCCGACATCCAGGCCTGCGCCGAAGGCGAGACCGTCGCCATGGCCGCCAAAGTCGGTTGTTATGCCGGCTCCCACGAGAAGATCATCCCATACGTCACGCGAGTAGCCGAAGGACAGCATAAGCCCAGAACCCACATCAAAGTCCGCAAGCCCTGAGGTGATTACCCCGATACCACCGCTGAAAACACCGTATCGCGTCGGCTGTGACGCCATGATACTTCCCGCGTGGCCGTCCCATCCCTGTCCGTTGCGACCAAAACCGGTCAGGCCTGTGTAGGAAAGACTGAGTACGGTGCGCTGCAAGGCTCCGACTGAAGCCGGGTTAAGAACCGTCAAGTCGGGATTATCCGTTTGCGTCACCGAACCTTCACCGGCCACCAGTGCTGTGGAGCGCAGAAAAGGTATCTGCTCGCCCGATGGGTCGATCGACCGCTGGCCGTAGACCACACCGACGCTGCAGACGAGCATAAGCAGAATCGCCGGCACACGTATCTTATGGCCGAGTGTAATCACCGTTCTCCGGGTCAAGTATCCGTTGTTCGATCTGTTCAAGTTCTTCAATTGATAGTTCCTGTTGCAAATTCTGTTCGATTGATCGAAGCAGCACCCGACATGACTGATCGAGTCGTTCTTCGTTTTTCCGTAATAAAACGAACAGAGATATCACCTGGTTACCATGTATGGTTACTGAACGACTCATTTTCGCTGGTTTAATTGTAGCACATGACAGTACGATCGACCGGATACACGTTTATACCCGATGAACCGACCCTTCGACCGCCATATGCACTTCAAGCGACTCGTGTCCGCTGCGTGCTGCGTACCAGCGCGCCGCCTGAAGATTCCTGTACAGCTTCCTGTCCTCGTATAGAGGCTCATGGTGGAACAGATAGAGTTTTCGAACCCGCCACCCTCCGGCAAAATCGACATCGAGGCTGTAGCTCGAGTGACCCCAGTCGTACTTTTCTATGGCTTCACCGAGCGTGTACTGGGCGTCGAGAACCATGGAATGCACGGAACCGAAAAAACTCCGATTGGACTCATTGCGCTCGAACTCCTTGTCCGAGAGCTCCACGTCGGGGGCGAACACCAGCACGCGCCCGTTGTCCTCTATGCGGTAGGCATACGCTCCACCGGGGTGATTTACCCGCCGCCATCTGATCACCGCGGTACCGATATGGATGACGCCGGAGGTCGGAAGTTCGTGAAAAGAGAGATCACTTTTCATGAAGCCGTCCATGGTCACCGGGAAATACGGGTGGCGCATCTGATTCCTGACAATATCTTCGAACCCCGAGACGGGACTGTAAAACCTGACCGTATAGCCGGGTATATACGCCGGAGCAAAAAAAGGAAGCCCCTGGAGGTGATCATAGTGGAAATGGGTGAAAAACAGATGATAAGCGTTCGGGCCGGTATCGCTCTGCAGTCTTGCGGTCGAAAGCTCCCGAAGTCCACTTCCCGCATCAAAAAGCACGTGCGTGCCGTCGGACAGAATCACTTCGAGACAGGTCGTGTTTCCTCCGGGTGTTCCAAAAAGCCAGTCCGGAAGATCCGCCATGAACGCTTCACGGGCGGACGGGCTTTCCAGATCACGCGGGCGTATCCTCTGTACTATCGCCGATATCTTGCGTTTCAGACGATCATTCGTCAGTGGTGTCGGGATCGAACCACGCACCCCCCAGAACTTGAAGGTCACGTACGCCTCCGCAGATTTGTGCTCATTCCTCGACGAGAGGTTCCTCTCTTCGTCTGATCAGCCAGTCGAGCACTGTCTCGTTCGAGTGTCTCCGTCCGATGTTGATACCGGGACAATGAGACGCTTCCGCGTCCCAGGACTCCCTGGACGCGACGACGGAGGGCCAGAACGGATAGCTCCGGCATTGGAGCGGGCGAATCGGATACACACTGCAGCGGCCATCGATAAAGAAAATGCAATCGAAGTTCTCCTGCTCTTTCAGACTGATACGACGCACGAGACCGAGGTCGACCTGTTTGCAGTATGCATCAAGAAACGAACGCCGGTCGAGCGAAAGTCCTTCGGAAAACCGTGATATGTCCTCTTCCGAAAGAAAAACATATCCGGATTCGTGTCGGCAGCAGTTGGAACAGCGGGTGCAGGTGAAGCGTAGGCCGTGTGGTTCCCAATCAGGCATGCATGCTGCCCTGGAAAAGTATGGGGCGAGAAGGATTCGAACCTTCGAAGGCGTACGCCGGCAGATTTACAGTCTGCTCCCTTTGGCCGCTCGGGCATCGCCCCGTCATAAACTTCCTACTTATATACGATTGGTCTTTCGAACGAATCGATTTCGTACCGGGAGAAATACGTTCTGACACGTTCTCCCGCGAACGCGTCCGACGGTAGCACCACCGGTACTCGGCTGTCAAGAAGCCACCTGCCGGATTCGAACCGGCGACCCCGAGATTACAAGTCACGTGCTCTGGCCAGCTGAGCTAAGGTGGCAACATCTATCGGAAAACGGTCCTGACACTATAAAATCATGGCACGAAAGTCAATCGCCCGGTATCGCAGGTCAGGCGTGTACGCTGCCCTGGCGCTATTCGGTGAGTACGACAGGACCGTTCTCGTCCACGTAGACGGTGTACTCAAACTGTGCACAATCCCGACCGCTCATGGTGATCATCGAGTGGCCGTCAGCCGCGATCATGAGTTCGTCCGGGCCACCCGTGATCACCGGCTCCACGGTGATCACGTTACCCCGCCTGAGAACCAGACCGTGCGGCATGTCATCGTATCGGTAATGCGGCGGTTCGTG
The DNA here is from genome assembly GCA_007694005.1 of Spirochaetaceae bacterium. Taxonomy (GTDB): domain Bacteria; phylum Spirochaetota; class Spirochaetia; order DSM-27196; family SKKC01; genus SKKC01. The sequence goes on along the minus strand of RECN01000054.1, from coordinate 40,311 downwards.
CAGCGAACGCCCCACCCCGTGTCCGCCGCACACGCTCACAAGCGTAACCCCGCGACGCGCTGCTTCGGCGCGTACGGCAGCACCTATCTCCGCGACGTCACAACCGGCGCGGATAACGCGTATGCCAGCCCGGCAACAGGCGTGAGCGGCGCGGATGAGTTCGGCGCGGCCTCGCGAAATCGTCCCTACCGGCACCGTCAGAGCCGCGTCGGCGTGCCAGCCATTGCGACGGACGCCCATATCGAGGCTCACGATGGAGCCTTCGTTCAGGGCGCTGTCATCCGGGATGCCGTGCGCGGCCGTGGAATCCGGGCTGATCGCGACGACGCCGGGAAATCCCTGATAGCCGCGAAGAGCGCTTTCCAGGCCGTGTTCCCGCAGAAGATGAAGTGCGTAGGCGTTGAGATCGACACCGCTGACCCCGGGTCGTACTGCCCGGATCAACTGCGACAGAACCGTCGAAAGACGGGATGACGTAGCGCGAATAGCGTACAGGTCTCTACGCGAGTACAGTGTGCCCGAGAGTTCCTCTGCGTGGTGTTTCAATGCCTATGCTCCGCCAAACACCGAATCGAGGTATGCGGCCCCGAAAAGAATCATGAGCAGCAGAACGATGGATGTCGTCGCGTACACGATTCGGGGGAGAACGAAAATACGTCTGCGAAACATCCACATCACCAGGAACGCGAGATAGTATGCGGTGACCAGTACACTCAGGAAACTGCTGCCTCTGAGCACCAGCAGGAGCATGAACTGACTGCGATCCAGAAAACTCTGAAAGTTACCAATGATGTACAGAGCGCCGACCGACAGCGAGAAACTGACAAGGAAGAGACTTGCGCTCTCGAGCATGCGCATGATCCTGAAAAGTGCCCGGTCAAGGGAACCGGCGGGTTTGCGGGCTGGCGTGTGGATATCTGGTTCAACTTCCCGACTCATAGCTTTTTCCAAGTATAGCACCTAAAACATACCCTTGCACCTGACCGGTGGTCATCCTACAATCCTTCTCAGGGAGACGGACCTCGCGTATGAAGAAATTCCTGATCAGCCTGATACTGCTGCTCATTGCAGCTTCGGTGGCCTTTTACTTCGGTTGGATACAGTTCCTTATACCTGATGATGGTCACGCGGTGGTCTTCTCCCGAACCTCAGGGTGGGAAGACGAGGTCGTAGAACCCGGCACATTTCAGTGGCGGTGGGAGCGCCTGCTTCCGACGAACATGTCCCTCTATATCTATCATATCGAGTCGCAGTCTCTGGAGATTTCGGTGGAAGGGACCCTGCCGTCAGGCGAGGTATACCGTACCATACTCGAGGACCGGCCGGATTTCTCCTATCGGATCAGCGGGCGCGTGAATTTCCGTATCCGTCCCGACGAGCTTCCCTTACTGAGTCAGGAAAACGGTTTGCGTCCGGATACTATCGATGACTTTCACGATGAGCTCTCAGAGCGGATCATATCCGAGGCACAGGGATTCATTACCCGACAGATAATCGAGAATGAACCCGTTCTGCCTCCGGGAGTCCTGTCCGACGCCCTGCTTGAGCACCTCACGACGCGGTTTCCGGGTCTTGATATAGCCACAGTCACCCTTCGGAGCGTGGAGGTACCTGATTTCGCGCTATACGCCGAAGCACGATCGCTGTATCTCGCGCTCGCGGAAGCCGACCGGGATGCGGTTGCGTCGCTGGCGCAGGAGCGGGCGCTGCGGCGTGACCGCAGCGAACAGATGCAGCAGGCGCTGCGATCCTACGGCGAACTCCTTACGGAGTTTCCGGTCCTGCTTGAGTATTTCGAACTGGGGATAGATCCCTTGCGCATACAGGAGCTCGTGCCCGATCTGCTCATGGAAAGCCCGTAAACCCCGCGACGGGCACGCACTAAAACGTATCTCAATAGCCTTCGTCCAGTGCTATTGCTTCATTCAGAAGCCCGCGCAGCATCCTTAACCGACGGGTTTCCACCTCTATCATGTCTTCAAGGCTGATCGGCCGGGGAGACCATGGGTCGAAGTTCCGGTAGCGATCCTCCAGGTTTGTGGACTTGAGTTTTCCGACCTCGCGAAGCACCTGTTCTATAGCCTCAAGATGCTCAAGAGCCGTATGTATCATGACACGGACTTCACGATGTTTCTGAGCCTGGAAGGTTCTGAACGCTTTCTGCTGGCTCAAGTCCTTCTCGAGTAACTGTCTCGTTCGGTACAGGTACTGCCCGTCTGGCCGTTCGAGACTGAAACCGACGTCAAACTCCTTGATCTGCTCACCAACGTCCTCAAGTGCTGCTGAGTGCTGTATGAGCTTACCCTGATCGTCGCGCCTGCGGGCAGGCAGAATCTTTGAGACGATCCGTATCTCTTCCTGGAGGCGGTAACGGTAGTGGCCGGACAGATAGGATAACAGACATTGCATCGCCATCTGATACTGAAACGGTGGCAGCCCTACTTTCAGCTCTTTCGGGTTCGTCCACGCTCCGTAGTACTTGAGCTCGTACAGCTGTCCATTAAAGAGCTCGTTTATGACGTAGCCGATAACCCCCATGCGAACGTCGCCAAAACGTCTGTCGAGATCTTCCAGTATGGTTCGTTTCAGGTGGGCACGGTAGAAGGGCAAAAGCCGGATATGGGGGACATAGACCTGCAACTTGTAAAACGGGTCTTCGTGATGCACCCGTATAATGTCAGCGAGAGGAATCACCCGGGTTAGCTCGTGCGCCCGCACGAGGACCGTCTGAATTGCCCGTCGAACTGAATCGACATCAACGGCTTTTTCCTCACCATTCGCCGCGTCGTCGGAAACAGCACGCGGGCTGTACGCATACTCAACGATCTCGTCGTGTATTTTCGCATCGTCCGGCAGTTTACTGACAAGGTAAAGCGCGTAAAACATCTCTTCGAGCTCTCCTACGATGGCCGCCACCGGAACGCGTCTGAGGGCGCCCGTAATCTGCCCGTGTGTGTCCATGCCGTATTTATCACATAAATTCGCGAAATCCATGCTCGTGATAGCATACAGATAATAAAACGGTTTCAGACCCGCTTCGAGCCGGTCTATCTGATCAACGTCGATTTCGCCTATATGCGTCTCGAACCTCTGCAGGACTATGTCTCGTATCTTCGCCTTGCTCTGTTCCTGCAGATACAGCTCCTGCATCTCGCGCTGGCTCATAAATTCCGACAGGCCAGCTTTCAGGTTGTTCGTCCGGGCTACAAGCACGTAGTGTACCGATGACGTCATCATGCGCTGGGTTTCCCACAAGCGACTGAAAAACGGTTTGATTGCCGCGACAGCCTGTATGAGCGGGGCAAAGAGTTCGCCGCTCTTACCGGGAAGAGATGTCCCGTCGTACTCAGCCAATGCTTCATGGGAGCTGCAGATGCGCTCGCGACACAACAGAAGCCTGAATGGCTCATACGCGGTGATCGCGTCTTTACCGGCCTTGAGACGGAATAAACGAAAGCGGGCGCGCTCCCTTCTGTCCATGGTTTCAAGCGCCCGTTCGACGAACTGCCGCCGTTGTGAGGCATCAAAGGTTGCGTGGAAGAGATGATCGTCCTTAGTTGCATCGAGACTCAGACTGTCACGGATGGTACGAGTCAGAATCTTATCCTCGTCCATCGTCAGGGCCTTCCCTGTTTCTCGTCCGACAATCGCCATGTAAAACCTCTACCGGATAATTATTACTCAGGAAACGCTGTAGGGATACACTATCAGCAGTCGCCCGTGGTGAACCGTTACCGATATATCGGTTAAAACCGCGAGGTTACTGACACCAGCAACTTCGCGCGACCAGCGTACCTCATCCAGTGGCCATTTCAGCCCCCTGCTCGTTATGTGCCACGGACCACGACCAACGGGAAACACCGATACCGTCTGCCCGAGCTCTACGCGATACTCGTGGACCGCGTGATCAATACAGTGGATCTCAGCCCGGTCGTTGATCCAGACATCGGGGTGTTCCTCACGTTCAAACATCGCGAGTATCCCGAGTTCATGATCCATTCGCCCGGCACTGCCGCCACCGGCAAGAACGGTAAACCCGGCCCCGCGTTCCTTTACGATGCGAAAAAGGAGCTCTGTATCGGTGTGATCCTTATCAGCGTCGAACTCCAGAATCTCAAGGCCTTCACGTCCGCGGCCGCCACCCGCCTCGGAAATGCTGTCCATATCGCCCACGAGAAGACTCGGCGAGTACCCGGCCACGAGGGCACTGTCGTAGCCTGAGTCGGCTGCAGCAATTAACGCGGATGCAGTAATGAATCGTTCGATTATCTGCCTGGGGGCTCTTCCGCCACCGATAAAGAGCATTGCGTTCATACCAGTCCATGGTGCTCGAAAAGCGCTCAAGAAGCAAATGTAAACACCCGAAACTTGTAAGAGACCGACCGTGACGATGGAAGGATGGCCCAACCGGTGCCAGCCTTTGTCCCAAACACCGTCGCAACCACCGGTCAGCCGCAACGTAGTTGTGGTCAAAAAAACTGTGGGTTGATTCGGTCGAATCAGCCCCCGGACATGGATGTTCGGCTGAAGAGAAGTTCAGTCAAGGAGGATTGAATGATTATCAATCACAACACCAGCGCAATGTTTGGTCACCGCCAGCTCAAGTACAATGATATGGCGCAGAATCAGAACATTGAACGGCTGTCATCTGGCATGCGCATCAACCGCGCAGGCGATGATGCGTCGGGGCTTGCTGTCAGTGAGAAAATGCGGTCGCAGATTCGAGGTCTTAACCGGGCCGAGATGAACGCTGCCGACGGTATCTCACTCATACAGACAACCGAAGGTTATCTGCAGACAACACAGGATATCCTGCAACGTCTCAGAGAGCTTGCGGTCCAGGCTTCCAACGGCATCTACACCAACGAAGACCGAATGCAGATTCAGGTCGAGGTGAGCCAGTTGGTCAATGAGATCAACCGCGTAGCCAGCCATGCCCAGTTTAACGGCCTTACGCTGATGACCGGTCGGTTTGCCGCTGAAACCGGTGAGAATGATGTCACTGCAAGCATGTGGTTCCACATCGGTGCCAACATGGACCAGCGCGTACGGGTACACATCGGAACGATGACTGCCCAGGGTCTTGGTCTGCAGGGGCTGAATGGACCACCGCACTCGGCCACGTTCATTACACTGTCAAGTCCTGACAGTGCAAATGCGGCGATTGGCACGATTGACGATGCGCTTACTGAGGTAAGCAAGCAGCGCGCGGACCTGGGTGCGTACCAGAATCGTCTGGACTTCACCCGACAGGGACTCGACGTCGGAGCAGAGAATCTTGCTGCTTCCGAAAGCCGAATTCGCGATACCGACATGGCCGCAGAGATGGTCGACTTCGTCAAGAACCAGATTCTTGTCCAGGCCTCCACTGCAATGCTTGCCCAGGCAAACATGGCGCCACAGAACGTACTCGGCCTTCTCCAGTAATGGAGGTGGCCGGGAGAGCGACCTCCGGCCGGAAGTCGATTCCCGATCGCACCCCCTTTTTCAGGGGGTGCTTTTTTTTTATGCTGCTATGATGCACCGCAAACCCACTCTTTCTACTGTTCCTGACTTTCTCCACAGTTTTGCAAAGCGTTTTGCGGCGCACGGATACCGATGTCTGCTCGTCGGCGGGAGCATCCGCGATGCGGTGCTCGGGTTCGACGTCCAGGATTTCGATATCGCAACAGACGCACACCCCACCGACGTCCAGGGTCTGTTCAGAAAAACGATACCGACCGGCCTGCAGCACGGGACGGTCACCGTCCTCTATGCCGGGCATCAGATTGAAGTAACGACCTTCCGGGCGGAAGCGGGTTACAGTGACGGAAGACATCCCGATGCTGTCGAGTTCGGTGTCTCCCTGGAAGATGATCTCGCACGAAGGGACTTCACCATAAACGCCATGGCTCTCGATCTTCACACCGGTGCCTTCATCGATCCGTTCAACGGACTCGAAGACCTGCAAAAGCGGCTGCTGCGTACCGTAGGCTCACCGTCGGAACGTTTCCGCGAAGACGGCCTTCGCCTTCTCCGTGCAGTACGCTTCTCCGCACGACTCGATTTCCGTATCGACGAGGAGACGCGTCAGGCGATGCAGACAGCCCGTGATGCCCTGCGGGGGGTCAGTGCCGAACGCGTCCGTGACGAGCTGCTGAAGAGCCTCTCAGCGCGCTCTGCGGCGCAGGTGGTGTCCATCCTGGACGAAACAGGACTGATCGGGCATGTGTTCTACGAGGACGATTCGGCACAGACGATCCGCTATGCAGCGTCGGAGCGCACCCGTCATCTGGACCTGATCCCACCAGATCTCCCGCTCGTTCGCCTCGCGGCTCTGATAGCCCTGTGCAGCGAGGGCAGGGGCGTCAGCGAGGCGGCGAGAATAGCCGACCGGCTCAAACTGAGTAATCACGACCGCGGTGTTCTGACAACCTTACTCGAAACCGGTCCCGTGAGCGACAGTCAACTGCAGACGAATCGGGACATCAGGCTGCTCCTGTCGCGGTGCGGGCCGGGGATGGTTCAGGAGATCTCCTGTTTTTCAGCTGCGATTCGGGCCGATGCGTCCGGCGGATTGTCGGAGCGCATGGAACGGCGTCTGCGTGAGGTTCTTGCCGAGCGTCCACCGCTCACGGTTCGAGAACTGGCAGTCGACGGAAGGGCACTCATGCACGAGCTGAACCTGAGCCCTGGGCCGGTTGTCGGCGTTATCCTGAAAGAACTGCTTGCGTTTGTCATTGACGATCCGAACCGGAACTCGTACGAACAGCTCGTCGATAAGGCACGAACGATAGTCTGATACCGGTTTTACGATTTCGTCGAGGGACGACGAGCCGATGATCTCGCAGGACGGCTGTCGGCGGATTCAGACGGTTCGATCGCCTCGTAGGCAAGAGCGGCGGCCGCCTGTTCGGCTTCCTTCTTGTTCTTCCCTTTTCCGGGCCCGTAGGTCTGTTCTCCGATACGGACGTCCATCCAGAAGGTCTTGTCGTGATCGGGGCCGGTCCGTTTCTGTAGATTGTACTTGGGGTAGCTTCTGAAGCGCTTCTGCACGAGTTCCTGCAAAAGAGTCTTATAGTCTTTCCGATGGCGGTTTTCGACGACCTTGTCGATCTCGGGAACGAGCATTCGCAGGATGAACCGCTGGGAGGCCTTCCATCCGGAATCGATGAAATACGCTCCGATGATGGCTTCCAGACAGTCAGCGAGAAGCGCTTTCTTGGTTCGACCGCCCGAATACTCCTCGCCCTTCCCGATAAGAATGTAATTATCCACCCTCAGGTCGCGAGCAATGTCTGCGAGGCTGTCTTCGCTGACTACAAATGATTTAATACGCGCCAGATCGCCTTCAAGCTTTTCGGGAAACTGCAGGAAAAGGTACTCGGCGACGACAAGGCCAAGAACTGAGTCACCGAGAAACTCAAGCTTCTCGTTGTTCCCAATATCTAAGGCGTTCTCGTTGGCGAATGACCGGTGAGAAAACGCAAGATTAAGAAGCTCCTGCTTCTTGAACTTTATCGATGCGTGTTTCTCGAAAAGTTGCAGCTCTTTCCTCCGGTCGGCCTCGACCGGAGGAGTGCGAAGCGCGCGATGTTTTTGGAATCGCACGGTAATCGCGAGCTACTTCGACTGGCTCTGGATGTAATCGAGCGCATCCTTTACGGTCTCGAACTCATTTGCTTTTTCGTCCGGGATCGTAATGCCAAGCTCTTCCTCAATTGCGTACACAAGCTCGTAGGTGTCGAGACTGTCAGCGCCGAGATCCTGTCGAAACGACGAATCCACGCTAATCTTGCTCTCGTCAATTTCAAGCTTGTCCGCGATCAGTTTTTTCATCTTCTCAAAAAGTTGTTCATCCATATCCTACCCTCCTCGGTATTGTCGGTTTTCTCGTATTTCTGCCCATCGCGTACGGATGGGCAATCCACATTCATCGCTTATACCATTCAGAAACGTATGTTACTGAATGGCTGTTACATGTTAGTCGAGATCCTGCGGCTCCATTACCAGCCGGCCCTTGTAATGACCGCACTTCGGGCAAACCCGATGCGGAAGTTTCATGGCTCCGCAATTGGAGCATGTGACCAGATTCGGTACGTGAAGCTTACTGTTAATCGAATGCTTTCTGCGTGTTCGTGCTTTCGAAGCTTTATTCTTTGGTACTGCCATGTTGAAACGTTTCCTTCTTTTCGTTCAGTGGGTAAATAATCAGACCCCAAAAGCTATCCGATGCCTGCAAGGCTGTCAAGAACCGGCCATTTTTCTCTGCAGCCTCTTTGCGACATTCGGCGGGACCATGGTGGTGATATCACCCCCGAGTCGGGCGAGCTCTTTTATCGCAGAACTCCGGAGAACAAAGTACTGCGGATCGGTCGGAATGAAAATGGTTTCCACGATCGGACTCAAGCCGCGGTTTACCATCGAAAGCTCAAACTCGTAGTTGAAGTCAGCGAGCGCACGAACGCCGCGCACCATCAGGCGTGCGCCTACGTCTTCGGCGAAGCGCACGATAAGCCCTGACCAGAGGCGCGCCTCGACGTTTTCGTAGGGTTCCACGAGTTCTTCGGCCATCTCGAGACGTTCTTTCGCATCGAATGTATACGACTTGGCGGCGTTGTCCGCGACTACGACGTATACCTTGTCGTAGATACCGGAAATGCGGTGGATGATGTTCAGGTGTCCGTTTGTAGGCGGATCGAAACTACCCGGAAAAAGTACCGTAAGCATGATTCAGCAGTGTAGACCGATCCTATTCGCCGTGGAAAGTCCTGGATTTGCCGTCGCCGGGCTCCTCGTTTTCGACTTCGGAAACGGAATCTACCTCGTCTCGCTGCACGAGCCTGATTGAAAGATCGGTTGCGATTATTCCGACGGCCCTCGAGATGTAGCCTTCATCTCCTATGCACTCTTTCAGGTGCCGGAGCCTTTTGTAGTCCGTATTTCTCGCAAGCCGTGGCATTCCTAACCTCTACCAGACATCGGATGTCGTCCATGCGTTTTCGATGTGGGTGATTTCACCGCTTCCACTATCCACAAACAGTACATCAAACACGATCCCAAAACCGTCGAATTCGGGAGAACGCCGAAGAAACTCCGAAGCACACGACTGAATCCGCTGCCGTTTTCGGCGAGAAACAGACTGTTCGAGGCCTTCTATGGGAACCGTTCTCCAGGTCTTCACTTCGCAGAAGTGTAGAATCCGGTCTCTTTCACTTATTATATCGACCTCACCTATGGATAATCTGAAGTTCGTCGCGATGATAATGTGCCCCTTGCCTGTCAGAAAGGCTGAAGCCTGTTTTTCACCGGACTGACCCCGCTCCCAGGTTGATGTCATTCGCTCGGGGTGGTGCCTTTACCGATCTCTTTCGGATCTACGGCCTGCGCGATGAACAGTCGCTTTTCGGTGCTCAGATCTATGATATCGCCGCTGTCGTTGGGCAGCTCCGCTCCGGTCTCGTCTATCATGATCTTGACCGCCGGTCGCAGCGGAGACTTCGGGTTCACCACCACGACACGTCCGACTGCCGCGTTGTTCAGCAGCACAATGCTGCCAAGCGGGTAAATACCCATCGTACGAATAAAGACCTTGAGGACCTCAGGATCAAAGCGCCGGCCGTTATCACCGAGTATGGTCCGCATAGCCCGGTAGCCGATCATGGAGTCACGGTAGGGACGCTTGGAAACCATCGCCTCAAAGGCGTCTGCAACCGCTATGATACGCGCAGGAAGCACGATGCGCTCACCGGCGAGTCCCTTAGGGTAGCCTTCTCCGTCCCAGCGTTCCTGGTGCTGCAACGCCGCCTGACCAACGGTGTCCGCGTAGCGAAGCTCCCGGGTGATGATCTTGTAACTGTGTACGGGATGAGTCTTTATCTGCTGCAACTCTGTTCCCGTGAGCTTACCTTCTTTCTTGATGATACTGTCCGGGAGTCTGAGCATACCGATGTCGTGCAGCAGCGCCGCGGTGGCAAGCTCGGTAATCTTGTGCTGCGCAATCCCGACACTCTGCCCCATGAGCACAGAAAGCACGGCCGAGTTGATGGCGTTTTCTTCAAACCCGCTTTCACCGTGCAGCCCGTATAAAATGTACTGAATGAGCTCGTCACGCCGTTCGCGCAGTTCGCCGACGAGTCCGTCGACGATGCCGTCGATTTCGACCGGATCGATGCGCTCGTGATTCTGCACCTGTACGTGCAGCGCTTTTACCCTGTCGCGGAGGCTTCCGTAAAAGGAAAGGACCTTTTTATACTCCGCAGAGGCGAAAACTGCGTTCAGGAAGTCATGCTTCCGCTCTTCGGCATTTTTCGGGGAGCCGTCACTCATGACCGACTCTACTTTCCAGCTGCGAAGACGCTTCAGGTCCTGTTCGCGTATCTCGACATTCTCCGGCACAAACAGCGTCTCATCGTCAACATATACCGGAGCGTCAAAGACCATCCCCGCTGTAAGATCATCGACGGCGTAGTGATTCATTTTTTCCTGCCCTTTGCGTCCACAGCCCCAACAAACACGAGAAGTTTCGCCACTACCTCGTAAACGGACTCGGGAATCATGGTATCAACATCGACCGCAAAGAGAACATTCGTGAGCTCGGAGTCCTCTCTTACCGGAACGCCACGAGCTCGAGCGAGTTCGACCAGTCGTTCCGCGGCTCTTCCGGACGCTTTCACGTGTACGAAAGGTGCCGGAAGATCTGATGTATAGCGCAATCCCAGAGCTTTCTTCATGCAGTCGTATCTATGTGGGGAAGTATAGTCGTTGCCGCTTCATCTGAAAAGCCGTCTGTCGATGCCCGTGATCCGAGCCCGCGTGACACTGACAGACCGAGTGCCTCAAGTTCCGAATACAGGGATCTGAACGTCGTATCGGCAGGATCAAGCGAATCTGGGTCATCCACGTACATACGAAGCTTCCCGTCGCCGCTTACCGGCCAGTGTATTGTCCACGTCCGCTGTTGCGAGCGCACCTCAAGGACTGCGTCTGCGGGTTCAGAGCCGGTTTCCGCAAATCGCAGCCTGAGTTCGGCATTCAACTCCGTTTCGAGGTCGAACGAACCGAGCGGAATTCTGACCCAGCTTCCGCCGTTTTTGTCTTTCAGATGATTAAACAGATGGAGATCCGAGGGGTGTTCCTCGTAGCGGGTAACACGGTCGTGAATGAGATCGGTGAGACCGTGTGCGTCGTGTGAACCGGACTCTTCCCGACGACGATCGTCGATGTCGGATTCGAGGTTCGCGCGAAACTCGCTCGTGCGTTCGTGCGGAATACCCTTGCCGAGCATGATCGCAAGCAGTCTCGCGGCGAAGGGTCTGTCTTTGTCCGTACCTGAACCCGAGCGCAGGGTCTGCAGATTGAGTTCGGACACTGCCAGACCGGAGCGAACGAGCGCCGACACGAGCAGCTCATCGGTCGGTTGAAACGCCGGAGGCCGCACGGCCGCTTCCGACGGAGGATCCGAGACGATCTCGAGACTTATGCGCCCCGCCGGGTCCACACCGCTTACAATCGCAGTGAGTTTGCTTCCCACCGGGTAGCTCGGCGGCACGTCCGCTCGAACGACGACCCCGGCGACACCAACACGGGCGTGACCGTCCACCCCCGGGGGGAGAACCGTGATCTTGAGACGTTGTCCTTCATACAGGATTTTTGGAAATGAGTAGAGTGCTGCAAGACGACTGTTGGGACCAGGTAAGTCCATGGTTCACGCAGCGCGGGACGCCGTTTCGGGCATCCCGCATAAGACGATCCTATTTTTTTGTGGCGGACTTTTTCCGCACGAGCTCGGGTACTTTAGCAGCTTTACCGACTCGTCCACGGATGTAGTACAGTTTTGCACGTCGAACACAACCGCGACGAGAAACTTCCACCTTGGCAATCCGCGGGGAATGCAGCGGAAACACACGCTCTACGCCGACACCGTAGGAAATCTTCCGTACGGTAAAGGTCCTGTTCACGCCTGACTTGTTCTTTGCAATAACAAGCCCTTCGTAGACCTGGATACGCTCCGTCTTACCTTCGACGATCGTAAAGTGCACCTTGACGGTGTCCCCGATGCGAAAGTTCTCTTCGATCTGATTCAGACGCGCGGTCTGCTCCGCTTCAATTGCCTTGATAATATCCATGGAAATCCCCTGCTCTTCTATTCTTTCTGTTTCTGCATGTACTGTTCGTACAAATCAGGACGCATACGTGCAGTTTTCTCTATCTGCTTCTGCATGCGCCACTCCCGTATCCGTGCATGATGCCCACTGAGCAGTACGTCCGGAACACCACGTCCCTGGAATACTTCCGGTCTCGTGTAATGCGGGTATTCCAGAAGTCCGTCTTCGTGGCTTTCCTCTATCAGCGAGTCACCACTGATAACACCATCCACCAGACGGTATACTGCATCAATTAGCACCAGCGCGGCAACCTCGCCGGAGCTCAAAACATAATCTCCGACCGATATTTCCTCGTCTACGTGCGAATCTATGATCCGCTGGTCGACGCCTTCGTACCGGCCACACAATATCACAAGTCGTTCTTCGCGAGCCAGCTCCCGTGCTTTCGCCTGGGTAAACGGACTCCCCGAAGGGCTCACGTATATCGTACGCGCACCCGAACTTTCAACTGCATCGAGAGCCGCTGCGATCGGACCGGGCATCATGACCATACCGGCGCCGCCACCGTATGGAGCGTCATCGCAGCTTCGATGTTTGTCCAGAGCATAGTCGCGAATGTTTACCGCGTCGACGGTCACCACACCACGGTCTATGGCCTTCGCCATGATCGAGCTGCGTACGTAGCCCTCGATGATCTCAGGAAACAGCGTCAGAACCGTGCAGTTCATTCGAGTATCCAGTCTTCAAGAAGCTCGATACGCCGACGCTCAACATCCACCGTTCCAATGAACTCTTTGCGAAACGGTACGTTCCGCATTCCACCGCTGGTTCGGACCTCAAGCATATCCGATGCCCCGCTATCCCACACGCTCTCAACCGTTGCCACCGCCTCGTCGTTGAACACGAGCTCACAGCCTTCAAGATCGGCGATGTAATACTCACCGTCGCCACAGCGTGCCGCCTGCTGACGTTCGGCGAGCACCCGTGCACCACGCCAGATCGCGGCAGCCTCCGGCGTATCGATCCCCTGAAGCTTCAGGATAATCGCGTGCGCCGAACCAGCAACGGAAACGACCTCAAACGCCTGTGCGTTTGCGTCATCCATTCCTTTTTTTGCAAGCCGGACCGACTGCAGAGCCTTGAAGTGATCAAACTCTCCGCTGGTACTCCGGACTTTTAACGCACCACGAACTCCATGCACAGTCCTGACAAGACCAATGGTGAGAAGCTTCATAGGTCCGACTAGTCGAGGATCTCGAGTACTACCCGCTTGCCGGACTTGGTTGAAGCCGCGCTGAGTATGGTCCGTAGCGCCTTCGCGATCCGCCCCTGCTTTCCGATTACCTTGCCCACGTCACCTTCAGCGACGCGGAGCTCTATAATGGTGGATTTTTCGCCTTCAATGACGTTAACTTCTACTCCATCGGGATTGTCGACAAGAGACTTGGCTACATAGCTTACGAGTTCTTTTTCCACGGCTGCATTCCTTTCTATTGTTCCGGCAATCGGCTGTCAACGCGGCAAGCCAGGCGTTCGCAAACTCTCCCTGCCTACTTTCGATGAATGTTCATCCTGTTCAGCAGTGTCTTGACCGTATCGCTGGGGACTGCTCCCTTGTCGAGCCATGAACGCACCTTGTCTTCTTCCACACGAAGCTGCTTTTCTTCAACTTCGATCGGATGGTACAGGCCGACCTCGTCGAGGGCTTTCCCGTCCCGGGCGCTGCGGGAGTCCATGACGACGATGCGAAAAAACGGTCGCTTCTTTGTTCCAAATCGTTTCAGTCTGATACGTACACTCACGTTCTTGTGTTCTCCTGTTCGTTGATTACTCAGTTTCAGAATAAAATATGATAACCTGTGATTATTGGCATGAACGAAGGTTTAATCAACCCATTCCGCCGAATTGCTGCATCATCCGTGCCTGTAACTTCTTGTTTTTCGAGACTTTCTTCATCATGGACCGCATTTTGTCAAAGTTCTTGATGAGCTTGTTGACCTGGAAGACGCTCGTTCCACTCCCGCGCGCGATCCGTTTCCGTCTTGGGGGTCCTATGATGCGATGATTCTGGCGCTCCACCGGCGTCATCGAAAGCAGGATCGCTTCCTCGTACTTCAGCTGCGATTCGTCGAGCTGATCCTCATCAACCTTTCCTGCCATTCCGGGCATCATGTCGAGCAGCGACTTCATGCTTCCAATTTTGCGCACCTTGCGAATCTGATCGAGATAATCGTCAAGGGTCATGGTCGCCTGGGACATCTTCTGCTGGAGCTCGAGCGCCTCGGCTTCGTCGAAATGCTCCTGAGCCTTCTCGACGAGACCAACCACGTCACCCATTCCGAGGATACGTGAGGCCATGCGGTCGGGTACGAATGCATCGAGGTCTTCGGGTTTTTCACCGACACCAATGAACTTGACCGGCTTCCCCGTGATGGTCTTGAGGCTCAGAGCCGCTCCACCCCGGGTATCGGAGTCGAACTTGCTGAGGATGATCCCGCTCAGGCCTATCTGTTCCTCAAATGCTTTCGCGATGTCGACTGCGTTCTGACCGGTCATTGCGTCTGCGACGAGCAGCGTCTCAACCGGATCGCAGGTGTCACGGATCGTCGCGAGCTCTTTCATGAGCTGTTCGTCGACCTGCAGACGGCCGGATGTATCGACAATGACCGTATTGATCTGATCGATCTTTGCCTGCTTGAGGCCTGCCTTGACGACCTTTACCGGGTTATCCGCCCCGGCGACGCTGAATACCGGAACGCCTATCCCCTCACCGAGCACGGTAAGCTGATCCACGGCCGCAGGCCTCACGAGGTCGGCGGCAATGAGCATGGGGCGTCGGCCCTCTGCTTTCAGCCGGTACGCAAGCTTTGAGGCGGTCGTCGTCTTACCGGATCCCTGAAGGCCGACCATGAGGATGACGCTGACGGTATCGGGGCCTTTGAGCTGCAGATCCTGCCGCTCGTCGCCGAGCAGCGAGACCATGCGATCGTGAACGACCTTCACGAACTGCTGTGCCGGAGATACCGACCGCAGAACCGCTTCGCCGGTCGCGTCCTGTATGGTGCGGTTCACGAAGCGTCGAACGACACGAAGATTCACGTCTGCTTCTAGCAGCGCTATCTTTATCTCCGCGACCGCGTCCTGTATGTTTTTTTCTGTTAAGTGTGACTTGCCCTGCAGGCTGCGGACGACATCACCAAGTTTTGAAGAAATGCGCTCAAGCATAGGTATCGGTTTCTCTTGTAGAGGGGTATTGATGGGTATACTTGAGAAGCCGGGGGCCTGTCAACTCGGGGCATAGCTGTCCGCGACCGTGGTGATACGGTGATGCGTCTACCGCACGTGCACGAAATGCCGCTGCAGCCTGCGATACTCAGCGTCAGCTTCACGAAACAGCGTGCTGCGGGGGTATTCGTCGCGGACAACCGCGAGATGCGACATGCCGTTCCGAACGTTTCGCAACGTCTCCGACTCCACGAGTATCATTCCCGTCAGAAAATGCGCCAGATCGCCGCCTGGCGACCCCGCGTAGAGGTCAAACCAGCGTCCGAGAAGCTCGAATGCTTCCTCGAAGCGCCGTTGTGTGCGCATCTCGCGTGCGGTCTGAAGCATTTCCTGTGATGTAAGAACCCGGTATTCGGTTTCGTCTTCCGCGTCGGCAGGAGCCTCGGCGTCGACCTCGGCTTCATCGGGTTCATCGTCGCCGGTTTCAGTCTGCGCAACCCGGGCATCCGCGTCCTGCGGGTCAGTAATGTCTGCCACCGGTGAGACTTCTACGCGGTGGACGCGCACGTCTCCGCTGGCGAGGTTCTGCTGCTGCAGCTCGAGGGTAAACGGTGCGTCCGAATCCGGCAGGAAGCGGAACACCGTCGTTCCGTCGATACGGTCTCGGGACTGCAGGCGTACCGGTGCTTCGTTCTGCGGCAGAAACAGCCAGTTCTCACCGGAAAGCTCTATGGTGAAGCTCTGAGCCACCTGCACGTCGATACGCTCGTGTATCTCCTGCCCGTCTGTCTCCGCGGGCTGTGACTGAGGACTCTCCGGAGGTGTCGGCTGCGCATCGGCTGTCTGCTGCGCTGGCGTTGGCGCCGGTTCCGGTGGGCTCGCCGGGGCTGCCTGCTGCGCCGCCGGTTCGGACGGGGCCGCCGGGGTATCCGCAGGAGGCGTTGGAGCGGCAACTCCGGGGGGCGACAGCAGTTGCGCCTCCCGTGGCGTTTCAGTCGCCACCACAGTCGGCACCGAAAGCGATGTTTCGGGCGCCGCGTCGCGTGCCGTCTCCGGCGCCGCCCCGGATTCAGCGGCCGCCAATGCAGGCAATTCAGGCAGGGCAGGCTCGTCGTAGGCAAATGCAGGCGCCATCTCCGGCCCTGCAGGTCGGGCGAGTGCGTCAGCGAGAGGGTTTTCGGGTGTGTACACGGCAAGAGGTGCTGAGCGCGACGCGACCGCCGGCAGTGAATCCGCTGCAGGCCGAAGAGGCTCAATATCCTCGGGCGAATCGCCAGAGACCGCGTCGACCGGCGAAGCGATTTCAAGCGTTTCGCTGCTGCGCTCCACTTCAAGCAGCGGCAGCGCAGGAGCATCGGTAGCGATGGTCTCGTTTTCCCCGGGCTGTTCGGGCACGCTCGCACAGGAAGCGAGCAGAAGCACAAACAGCAGGCCAGAAATCCGTCGACGGTGTGTCATATACCCTCCCTACATGACAACATGCGACAAAAGGAACCGGTCAGGGAGGCGGAACGCCCAGCATCTCCCGAAGCAGTGCCTCGTTCATGTCCCTTAGTATATCGGCAGAAATCCCGTCGGTATCAATCCAGAGCGCCTCGACCCTGTCCGCCGGCCAGGGCACGTCCGGTTCGCTGTAGAGGTAAAAATCACCTGCGGGGCGTCCAAGCCCGAGCGGCGGCACTATGACGTCGGATGCCCGTATCGGGCGGACCAGGTCCATCGCACCCGAAGGCAGCTCCGAGGCACCACGCGCGGGAGGTCTTCCCGTGTGCAGAATCAGCGCGAAGACGATTCCACCGAGCAGCAGCAGCCCGGCACCGGCGGCGAACAGTATAACCGTCTTCCGGTCCGGCACGCGCATCTGCCCACCGGTTGATGAGATCAGATTCTTCAGGCTATTCAGTATTCGGGGCATTTCGGTCAAGCCGTATCGCGACCGCCTTGCTCACCCCGCTTTCCTCCATAGTCACTCCAAGCAGGGTAGATGCGCTGGCAACGGTCTTCTTGTTATGGGTGATGATGATGAACTGGCTCTGGCGGCCAAACTCGGTCAGCATGCTTACAAAGCGCCCGACATTGTTCTCGTCGAGCGCTGCATCGATTTCGTCGAGCAGACAGAAGGGCGAAGGCTTGACCATATACGTCGCAAAAAGAAGCGCGACGGCGGTAAGACTCCGTTCGCCACCGGAAAGCAGCGCGATGTTTTCGAGTTTCTTCCCGGGCGGCTGCGCGAGAATGTCTATACCCGAGGCAAGCACGTCTTCCGGATCGCTGAGTCTGAGTTCCGCCCGGCCACCGCCGAAGAGCCTGCGGAACATGGAATGGAAGTTCCGCTTGATCTTCTCGAAGGTGTTCATAAAGAGTTCCGCGCTCTCGTTGCGGATCTCTTCGGTGACGCGCAACAGGTCTTCCCGGGCTTTCTTGAGGTCATCGAGCTGGCCGCTCAAGAACTCGTAGCGTGTCTTTACCTCCGCGAACTCTTCCGGAGCCATGAGGTTCACCGTCCCGAGGGCACGCTGCTCCTCCCGCACTGAGGCAAGTTCATCCCGGACGTCACGCGCATCACGCTTGATTTCAAAGGCACGGGACTCGAACTCGGATAACTCGCGGCTGTGGCGGTCACGGAAGTTGTCGTAGATACTCCGGATTTCGGTCACGCTCTCGGCGTGCTGAATCTGCACCTTCTCGACCTGGGCCTGCAGGCGCGCGAGTTCACTCATCATACCCTTGACCGAGTGTTCCCGCTGTATGAGATCGCTGTTCTTCTTCGAGATTTCGGCTTCGAGTTTCTCGAGTTCGGCGCTCAGGGACGTCTCCTGAGTCTCGATTTTTTTGCGGTTATCCTGGAGCTCGGTCAGCCGCGAGGCGAGTTCGGAAAGACGTTCCTGCTTCCGCGCAATCCCGTTTCGGTTCTCTTCAAGCGCGTGTCTCGCCTCGGAAAGTTCCCGCTCGATGCGTGCCTTGCTTTCCTGATGCGAGGTAATCTGTGTCTGTACCTGTACCCGGTTTACCCGGAGCTCTTCTAAGGTATGCCGGTACTCGCTGATTTTCCCCGACAGCTCCCGGTTCTGAGCCTGCAGGCCTTCGATCTCGGCCCGACGGCTGCGAATATCGAGACGGATTTCGGCCATGCGGTCGTCGATGGATCGCTTGCGCGTCAGCGTCCCTTCGGGTGCGAGGAACTCATCGAGAAACGATGGTATGGTCGCCCGGAAGCGGTCGATAACCCCGACAAGCCCCTCAAAACCTTCGCGCGTCGTCGACAGGCCGGAGGCAACCTCCTGAAGGATCGTTCGCAGACGTGCTGCCGAATCAGTCCCGCCGGCGAGAACATCCGAGGCGCGGTCGGCCTGCGTCGAAAGTGAGCGTCTGAACTCTGCGAGCGCGGTGTTAAGCTCTTCGTCGAGCGAACTGCGGTCCTGACTGCGATAGCCCGACTCTTTCAGACGGGTATCGAGTTCGCGAACGATGCGGTCGGTCAGATCCCTCAGCTCGTCCTGCAGGGTGTCGGTCTCCGTGTCGAGCGCGTCGATACGCGTAAGATGCGTGGCTATCGCCTCATCGTTTGCCTTGATGCGCTGCTCTGCCGCGTCGATGCGCTCGCGGAACTGCGTGATGTTTCCGCCTATGTCCTCGGCGCGAACCGTCAGCGTATCGATTTCCTTCTGATTCGAGCTGATATCCGCCTCAGCGGTCGCAATGCGGTCACTGAGCGTCTTCTGCCTCGCCTCATCCGCCTTGATTGACTCCTGAAGATCATCGCGACGCTCCGCGAGCATCCCGAGCTGCTCAAGAAGGTTCCCCTTCTCGATTTCAAGGCCGTAGAGCTTCTTCTGCTTCTCTACGAGTTGGGCTTCCATGGTATTGACGAGGTCGAGGTTCTTTTCCACCCGCTCGTTTGCGGAATCTATCTTCGTTTTGACCTCGTCGCGCCGACCGACGGTATCCTTGAGGCGCTGCTCGCGGGAGTCACGGTCGTCGAGCAGCTTCGAGAGACGCAGAAGTTCACGGTCGACTTCGAGTTCGAAGATACGGTCACGCAGCTGTCGGAACTTCTCCGTCTTCGCAGCCTGTTTTTCGAGCGCGTTGTAGCTGCGGTGGACTTCACCGAGGATGCTTTCGACCTGCTTCATGTTTTCTTCGGTGCGCTGAAGCTTGCGCTCGGCCTCCTGGCCCTTGAAGCGGTACTTGGTTATTGTCGCCGCTTCCTCGAAGATATGGCGTCGCTCTTCGGGCTTGTTCGAGAGCACCTGGTCGATCTTCCCCTGCTCCATAATGGAGTACGCGCTCTTTCCTATGCCTGTATCGTAAAAGAGCTCCCGCAGCTCCCTGAGTTTAACCGGGGTATTGTTGATGTAGTACTCGCTGTCGCCACTGCGGAAGAGCCGGCGTCTGACGCTGATTTCCGGCATATCGACGGGAAGAACGCCCTCATCATTTGAAAGCGTCAGGGTTACTTCCGCCACGTTTAACGCTTTGCGGTCCTCGGTCCCGTTAAAAATCACGTCTTCCATGCGTTCGGCGCGGAGACTTTTGGTCGCCTGCTCGCCGAGAACCCACTTTATGGCGTCTACTATATTGCTCTTTCCGCAGCCGTTGGGCCCAAGCAGGGCGCTCACGCCGTCTGCAAACTCGAGGCGGCTTCGGTCTGCGAAACTCTTAAATCCGAATAATTCTATACTTTTCAGGAACACGTTGACTCCAGGCTCTGAGGCAGAGACTGTAACAAGGGGATACCGGCTGGTCAATCAAGGGCGGACCGGACTCCGATTCAGGACGGCAGCCGCCGACCAGGGGCCATCATGGCTCAGGCTCAGATCAATGTCATACAGGGCTTTCCGGTGGCCCTGGTCGAACAGCACGGGAGCTCCGTTGCGCGTCCCCGTACCGGTGGCGCGGCGGACTTCGAGCGCCGCGAGGTGCAGACCTGGCACCGTTCTCGCGAGATTGCAGGCGAGTCGGCGAACGGCAGATGAGGCGCGTTCGGTCGCATTTCGAATGCTCTGCGAAGCGCCTGCGATCCCGCAGAGTATCGTATCGTGCAGCGCCGAAGCGTGTACAATTCCGTCCCACAGGCTCGCAATTTCCTTCGCGTCGAAGGGAAGGTTCCCACTCAGATTAAAGGGCCCGACACTGACGGTGTGCACAAACTCGCCGCAGGCCTCCCAGACGATGTCGTACCATTGCCGGCCGATAACGGCGCGTCCGCGAGCGAGCGGCCGGGCCTCCCCGACCTGCAGGTCCGCGTAGCTGTGTACGAGGCCGGACGCACCCGTTTCGTACGGTTCCGGGTCGACCGTTACGACGATGGAACGCGGCGAAAAGCCTAAACCCGGCACAGCCTTGACTGCTGCCTTATAGGTCGCTTCCTTGGCCGCCCAGAGCGCCCAGAGCGCCCTGCTCCACAGGGCTGCCTCGTCGCGATTGTGAGCTGCGGTCAGGTCGAGGCCGTCACACAGGGACATGAGGCGATCGTGCTGCGTGTGTTCGCCGGAATCGAGGATGCGGTCGAGAAAGCGCTTCGAGTGCGCCGACTCCGGGCGCTTCTCCCGGGCATCCGGCCCGCTCCAGTGTACGATATCGTTACCGAGAAATGTCGGAAGACGCAAAGTATGTTCCTTCGAGTTCGGCGAGTTTCTGTACGATCGTGGTCGAAATATCGCGATGAGCGCGCATTCCCCGGTATTCGGTCTGCGGCTCAATCAGCGCATAGTCGAGGTAAAACGATTCTCCCCGCTTCGGCATTACACTGTGACCGGTCTGTCGCCGACCGCGAAGGTATATGCACAGCACGCGGGGCGAGGCGCCAATGAGACGGAGATCATCGATAATCTTCCCGACTCCGTAGGCAAAACCCTCGGTGTCAACGCGCCCCGATCGGCTTCGTTTCCCTTCCGGAAAAATCATTACGCTCTGCCCGTGCACAAGAAGCGCCTTGAGCCTGGCGAGCAGCTTCTGCGTTTCTTCCCGTGGCGCCTGCCGGATTATTTCGATGCACCGGCCTATATACGCGAAAAAACGCAGAACAGGAACGTGGGCGAAGTTTCGTTTCTCGGGTGTATTCCACGCAAACAGGCGCAGATCCCAGAACGTTCTCCACCACGGTGTCAGAATCCACAGGAGAATAATCGAGTCGATCATTGTCAGGTGATTCGGACAGATAAGCAGCGGGTCCCTGCGATGCCTCAGCTCGGAACGAATACGTGCAAGCGTCTGCCTATGGCCTCGAACGCGATACCCGAGGCCAAAACGCAGGAGAACGAGATAGATAGGATAGAGGACCGGCAGGAAGATACGCGCAAGCAGCGCCTGAATGCGCAATCCAACGCGGTCTTTCGGACTCAGCAGTGCACGCACCGCTTTGCGTTGAGATCGTTTCGTCAGGTGCGCTGTCTCGCTGGTATCATCCATGCCGATCTGCCCGGTTCCTATCCCTTTATTTCGACGATTTTGTCTACCGCGTCACCGAGCGTCATGATCTGGTCGGCCGCATCGTCGTCGATTTCAATGTCGAACTTGTCCTCGAAATCGAGAATGATGTCGACAAGTCGGGCTGAGTTCACTTTCAGGTCCGTGAGAATGTTCGTCTTCTCGTCTGCCTTTGAAAGCGCTTCCGGGTCCTTGGCGAATGGTCCGATAATCTCGACCACTTTGTTGTATACTTCTGTCCTGTCCATAGTTCCTCCGTATGGTTGTTTTTACAGTTTCCTCTATTCTACATGAGCGCGAAAGATTACGCACGCGTTTACGTCGCCAAAACCGAAACTTGCTTTGGCGAGCACGCGGGCATCGCTTTCGCGGGTTTCCCGTACAATGCGGCTCTCAAAGGCTTCGAGTTTCGGGTGCAGATCCTCACAGTTCACCGAACCGTGTATGAAGCCCCGGTCGAGCTGCAGGACCGCGGCAACACATTCGAGACCGCCCGCCGCACCGAGCGCGTGGCCTATGAGCGATTTTGTCCCGTTGATAAGGGGAATTCCGGTCGGCTTCGTATCGAGTGCGGCACGCCAGTTCTCCACCTCGAGCGGATCGGCCATGGTTCCGGTCAGGTGACCGTTTACCACGTCGATTTCGCCCGGCTCTATACCGCTCGCCTCGACCGCGCCGCGGATGCAGCGCCGCACGCCGACCGGATTCGGAGCGGTCATGCTCCCGGAACCGCGCTGTCCGCCGCTGTTTATGTCGCCGCCGAGTATTTCCGCGTAGATATGGGCACCCCGGTCAAGAGCGCTTTCAAGCGACTCGAGCATGAGTATTCCCGACCCCGAACCCGGGATAAAGCCGCTCGTCGTTGCGCTCATCGGACGCGATGCCTTCTCGGGCGTATCGTTGAAGTTTCTGCCGAGCACACGCATACCGTCGAACCCGGCCCAGATGTAGTGACTGCTGCCTTCGGCTCCCCCGGCGAGCATGCGTTTGACCCGACCGGAGCGAATGCGCTCGTATGCCATGATCAGCGCCTCGGTACCGGTGGTACACGCCGAGGAATTGGTCGTAACCTGTCCGCCGAGCCCGAGGATGCCTCCGACCCGCGCACTCACCGCACTCGCCATGGTCTGTTCGACCATCGTGCTGCCAAGCCGCTTCGTCTTTCCCGCGTCGACCTTGGGAACAAGCTGTTCGCCGAGCGTATCGGCCCCGCCGATTCCCGTGCCTATGATGGCCCCGGTGTCCCAGTCTACGTGGTCTTCATCACCATCAAAATCAGGCAGATCGGCATCCCGCCAGCAGTCTATAGCCGCGATCCCCGCGTAGACCATCGAACTGTTCATGGCGCGCAGGAGATCCTCGGAAAAGTACTCGTGCTGCAGCGATTCAACTCCCTGCGGCACCCCGGCGACCTGACAGCCGAAGTTCAGCTCCTGCAATCTCGGAATAAAGCGGATACCGGAGACCCCGTCTCGAAGCGCCGACTCGTAGGCGTCGAGTCCGATGGCGTTCGGTGCGACGATGCCCATTCCGGTTATCACAACACGTTCGGAAGCAGTTCTATTCTGCGTCATTCCTGACTCCTATTCCGGATGCGGTCGTGCTTGCCACAACCTCACCCTTCTCGTTTGTCATGGTGACTTTCGCTTTCAGCTTGCGTCGGCGCCAGAACTGGAGCTCCCCGACAATCTCGACGGTTTCTCCGGGGAGGACACTGCGGCTGAACTCGACTTCGGCATCGGAAAACAGCGTCAGCCAGTTTTTGTGCTCCTCAGGCGGCAGCTCGAGACCGACCAGATAGATTCCAAGGCAGACAACACCGACCTGACACATGCTTTCGAGCAGTATCACTCCCGGCGTTATGGGATTCCCGGGAAAGTGTCCCTGATAGAAATATTCGTCTTCGCGGAAGGTATAGCGTCCGCGGATCATCTTCTCGTTGACCTCGAGAATTTCATCGACGTAACGAAACGGTTTCTGCTGCGGAAGCAGCGCAAGAAGTTCGGACGGACTTAATTGAACACCCATGCTACATCTTCCCTCCCTTGGACTGGGGACTGTGGTGCGGGTAGTCGGCGTACTGAATACCCTTGAATATGCCGACTTTGGCGTCTTTCATGAGATAGATGAGCTCGCCGTCGACACTGACCTCCGCGTTTCCGAGCGCCACTGCGCTGCCTGAAGCGGGAAGTTCGGCGTAGCGCCGTATGGATACCTCGTAGCGCACAACGCTGTTATGAGGGCGAATCTGCCCCTGAAACTCGATTTCCTTGATCCCGAGGGCGCGTCCGTAGCCCTCGGCGCCTCTAAGCCCGGCGTACAGCCCTATGAGCTGCCAGACCGCGTCGACGCCAAGACAGCCCGGTTGAACCGGGTCGTTTCGAAAGTGGCACTGAAAGAACCACGCGTCGAGGTGCACGTCCTGTTCGGCGACTATGCGTCCCCGGTTTCCCGTGTGCTCGATTTCGGTGACCCGGTCGAGCATGAGCATGGGCGGCGCCGGAAGGCTCGCAAGTCCGCCCGGCGGAGGATCTTCGACCAGCGTCCCCCACGCGAGAGCCATGATCTCTTCCTTGTTCAGCGAGGTTTTCTGCAGATATTCGGCGTATTTCATGTGTTGTGTCCGTGTGTCCCTTCATCGGGCGGAAGATCAGCGCGTACTTCCAGCGCGAGGGCCGACCAGGTCAGACCCGACCCGACGACGGCGATTGCGATGCGCTCCCCGCTCCTGAAGCGTTCCCAGTTCTGCGACAGTACACCGGGAGCACCGGCGGCTCCGCAGTTCCCGTAGCGGTCGACGTTGTACAGGTGCCGCTCCGGAGCCACCCCCGCCCGCGAGGCGACCGACTGGAGCATCAGCAGATTCGCCTGATGTCCTATGAACCAGTAATCCTCCGTCCCAAGGCTTTCGCCGAGCTCCTTGAGGCATTCGCCGGTCTTCCTGATCGCAAAACCCTGCACTGCCGGTCCGTTCTGCCTGAAGTGCCCCCCGGCAGGGATGACAACCTTGTCCCAGCCGCTCGGGTCGGAATGCATAAAACCCTGCCGTGCGACAATCGGCCCCTGGTGCTTCTTCGACACGACCGCGGCAGCAGCGCCGTCTCCCCAGAGAACCGCCGTGTTCCGGTCGTTGTAGTTCACCGTCCGCGTCGTGTTCTCGACGTTTACGACAAGTATGTACTCCGGAAGCGCCTCGGGGTACATGTTCATAAGAACGTGCAGATCAGTCGCAAAACTCGAGCAGGCCGAGGTCAGATCGAAGCAGGGAGCGGTAATGCCGAGCTCGTCCCCGATTATGCAGGCTTCGGCAGGAATGCTGTGCTGTGGTGAGCAGCCCCCCGCGACTATCATGCCGATCTGTTCTGCGGTGATACCGGCCCGTTTCAGCGCAAGCCGCGCCGCGTGGGCACCACATTCGGCGTTCGTGTACTCGGAAGCTTCGTCTGCGGCCCGGGGATCGGCGTTGCGCGTGTCGCGTATATAATCTGCCGGAAGCACCGACCGACGCGTGTGAATGCCGACCCGTTCTATTATCCAGCTGTCGCTCGTGCCGATATCAAGATCTTCGAGAAAGCGGTTGTCTATGACCGTGTCGGGGTGAAAATGACCGACCCCGTGGATATACAGACTATGCTGAGGCAATGTGCTCACCCCCATCCACCCGGATGAGACTTCCGTTGACCCAGGCCCCTTCGTCCTGGCTCAGGAGCATGATCACGTTTGCCACATCCTCGGGAACGGTCAGGCGTTTGAAGGGATTGCGCATGCGCGCGGTGGCCTTCATGGCCGCACTCCCGGGAATCGCGTTCAGCGCCGGTGTATCGGTAACCCCGGCCTGTATGATGTTGGAGCGTATGCCGTAGGGCGCGTACTCGACGGCAATAGATCGCGACACAGACTCGAGTGCGGTCTTCGCCGCTGAGACCGCCGCGTAACCGCGCCAGGCGATATCGTTGCCTTCGCTCGTCATTCCGAAGACCCTCGCGTCGGAGGCGAACATACCCTCAGCGTGCAGCCGCTGCACCCAGGTCAGCAGGCTCGTTCCCATGCTGTAGATCGTGCGGGCCATGTCTTCGTCGTCAATAAGGTTCTCGCCGTACTTCGGCGGCACAAGCGCAGACACCGCGTCGTAGCCCTCCTGAAGGAGCGCCTCAAGCCTGTCCTGCAGGGTGTCCCGGTCGGCACCGAGATCCGACGCGAGCCGGTCGAGAAGAGACGCGTGCTGTGTGGCCGACTCGGTCCGCACCGGCGCGATGGGTTTAAGATTCCCGAACGCGATTGAGTGCATGAGCACCCGCACACGGCCATGCGCCGCAGGTTTGAGCGCCTCAAGCGTCGAGGTAATGCCTTCAGGGCTCAGGGCGTCGAGGTTGAGTGCGATAAACTCGGCATCCTGCTGCAGACTGTCCCGTATCGACTGAAACTCGGGCTCGATGCGGGCCATGGCCCCCTTGCGGTCACGGTGAACGGCGCAGACCGAAAGACCGGCTGCGGCGAGCTTCTTCGCGGTAGCGAGACCGAATCCGCTTGAACCGCCGAGTATAAGTGCCCATTGATCGGGCGAGAAACGCGTGGTATCCATACGTTTTAGTTAGTCGGTCATGGACCGAATTGTCAACCTCCCTGCGGGTGTTTTCACACCGGAGATGTCGGCGGTAGTATCGTCGCTGAGATGGAAACACCTGCTCCGACCCCATATTCTGCGTCCCTCCCGCCGGGTACGGTACTGCGCGGCCCCGATTTGCCCGAAACGATGTGCGCGGCCATGCACTGCGGGGTCGACGAGGCTGGCCGGGGGCCATTGGCCGGCCCGGTGACCGCGGCGGCCGTGCTGCTTCCTGAGGAGCCGGACGGTCGCACGAGGAAACTTATCACCACGCTCGCGGACAGCAAAAAACTCACCCCCCGCGCCCGGGAGGACCTCGCGGTCCTGATTCGCGAGCACGCCGTCGCCTGGGGGACAGGCTGGAGCTGGCCTGAGGAGATAGACCGCGTAAACATACTGCAGGCGGCGATGCTCGCGATGAGCCGTGCCTGCGAGGCGCTCGGCGTCGTACCGCCTGCGGTGTTTGTCGACGGAAACCGCTGCCCGGTCGTGCCTGGTGCTGCGGTGTACGCGGTAATCAAAGGGGACGGATACGTGCCATCCATTATGGCTGCGAGTATCCTTGCGAAGACCGCGCGGGATGCGTGGATGTGCGAATACGCGATACAGGACGATCGCTACGGCTTTGAGGTGCACAAGGGCTATCCGACCGCGCTGCACAAGGCCCGACTCGCCGAGCACGGACCGTCTGCCATACACAGAGTGAGTTTTCGCGGCGTTGTTCAGGAAGCCCGGTCCTGAACGGGCTCATGCGGCCTCAGTCTTTGGTTCGGGGACGCTGCTTTACCGTGTGTACCTTACCCGTTTTTTTTACCCGCTCTTCCTGAGGGGCCGTGTCGGAAGCCTTGGGATGATCGTCGGCAGGCGCCCTGTCGTCGCTACGAGCGTGATGTTCCCTGCGGGGGCGATCATCCCGGTCGCGGTTGTGCCCGGAATCCCGGTCGCGGTCGTCGTCGCGGCTGCGACTGTCGCGGCCCGTTGCGCGCTTGTAGCGCTCCTTCTTCATGAAACCGATGACTTTTTCCATGGCCTCGGCGAAATCCGGAAAATCTTCCTGAAAGACCATGACCTGATGGCGCTCGAAGGTGCCGTCGGAGCTGTGCTTGCTCTCCACGACGGTGAGAAACATCTCACCGAGGCGGTTTTCCTTGACGTTGAAGAAATAGGTGCGATTTTCCCGGGCAACCCGGGTTGAAAATAACTCGCCTCGAAGACCCATAGTTTTAGTCCTTTTTCATGGTAGACGCCCGATGACCCCAAGCCCGATTTCCCGGTACAGATGGTAGGACGACACAAGCTCATCCACCGGCACGTGTTCATCCGGAGCGTGCGCGTGTACAAGTGCCCCGGGTCCGCAGACTATCGCCGCACGGGCATGTTTCGCAAGTACCGCCGCGTCGGAATGTGAGGGAAATACCGCAGGATTCCACGCAAGCCCGGTGCGATCGAAGGCAGCCTTGAGCACGGGGATCTCCGGGCGGTCCGGGTCAACGCGATAGCCCTGTGTCGCGTAGTCCCGTCCGTGACGAAATCGTCTTGCCTCGTAGCCCTCCGGTTTCGCCTGGTCGATAAGCCCGTCCACCTCGCGTACCGACATATCCGGCGGCATATGAAAGTCGATGACGCACTCGCAGCGCTCGGGAACGACGAACTGATTGGTCCCGCCGGAGATGTGTCTGACCACCACCTCAAGCCCGGGCAGGTCCGAACTGTGCGCGCGAATGCCGGCAGCCCACTGCATGATCGCGTCAATCGCGTTTACCCCCGCCTGAGGGACCGCCGAATGAGCCTTGACCCCTTCAAACCCGAGACGCGCCTCGTAGTAGCCACGATGCGACAGACAGGGATGAAGTGAAGACGGCTCACCGATTATGACCAGGTCGGGGATCGCATACTCCCGGCACAGCACCTCAACACCGTCGCCGTACTCTTCTTCACCCACGACAAGCGCGAGCGCGATGCCGGCGTCCGTTTCTTTGACGTCCCGCTGTATCGATGCGAGCGCGAGCAGCATCGCCGCACAGGCCCCCTTCATGTCGCAGGTCCCGAGCCCGTACATACAGCCATCATCTATACTGGTTCTGACCTGCCCGCTTCCGGCAACCGTATCCATGTGCCCGACGAACAGCAGTTGAGGTGGTTCAGGACCCAGGGTGATGATGAGGTTGTGGCGTCCGGCGTCCACCTCCTGGTGCACGACACGAAGCCCGCGCGCACGCGCCGCACGCTCAAACACCGCAGCAGCCGGCCCTTCGTGATAGGTCGGGCTGTACGCGGCCACCGCCTCGCGAACGAGCATGAGAAGTTCCTGCTGCATTGCATTCTTATCCTGTTCAGACACGACCGATGACCCCCATCAAGCTACCGCGGGATCGCTCATCGGTCAAATGAAAGCGGTCAACACGGCAGCCCCATGCGACAGACCGGCACGAAAATGAGTACATTACCGGACACAGACCCGACCTGGAGAAAAGACCATGCCCGAACGACCGGAACCGAAGCTGCACCCCGAAACGATCGCGATACACGGAAGCGACCGCCGTGGACAGGAAGCAGGCGCGCCCCTTGTAGCCCCGGAAGTCAGAAGCACCGTGTTCCGGCACAACTACGAACATACCGACACGGATTTCGAGTACACACGCGTGGACAACCCCAACAGACGGGACTTTGAACGCGTGCTCGCACAGCTGGAAGCGGGACACTCCTGTGCGGCATTCGGATCCGGCATGGCAGCCTCGGCGGCAGTATTCCAGGCACTCGAGCCGGGCAACCGCGTTCTCATACCCGAGGACCTCTATCACGGAACCCGAAGCTACCTGTTACAGATAGCGGCGCGGTGGGGACTGGAAATCGTGACCGTGGACATGCGATCCGAGGCGGACGTCGAACGAGCCTGCTCGAGAGGGATTTCTCTGGTCTGGATAGAAACCCCGTCCAACCCCATGCTGCACATGACCGATATTACCGCGATCAGTGCGATCGCCGACAGAGCCGCGCGTAAAAATGTCCTCGACTGCACCGTATGTGTGGACAACACCTGGGCGAGCCCCATGAACCAGCGCCCGCTCCTTGCCGGAGCAGATCTGGTAATGCACTCGGCGACCAAGTACCTCGGCGGACACAGCGACATCCTCGCCGGAGCCATTGTCGCCCGGGAACACGCCCCGATATTCCCGAGGATACGACAGATTCAGCAGCTTGGAGGGGCGGTTCCCTCTCCGGGCGACTGCCACATGCTCGTGCGAAGCATCAAGACCCTGCCCTACCGGATGCGCGGCCACAACGACAACGCCATGCGCGTCGCCCGCTTTCTGCAGGAATCATCGCGCGTTACTGCTGTTCATTACCCGGGCCTCAAGACCCACCCCGGACACAGCATCGCCACCGAACAGATGTCAGGCTACGGCGGCATGCTCTCGTTTGACGTAACAGGCGGCCGCGACGCCGCCCTGCGTGTTGTGGCCGGATCACGACTCGTGCAGCCCGCCACCAGTCTCGGAGGCGTGGAAAGCACCTGGGAGCACCGCCGCAGCGTCGAAGGCCCGACATCGAACACCCCCGATTCCCTTATTCGCATGAGCGTCGGCCTTGAACACATCGACGACCTGCTCGAAGACATCGAAGAGGCCCTGCGGCTGGGTTGATCCTTGGAGGGGTCTCAGTCGCAAGACATCACAAGCCCGCCGGATATAGTTGACGAACAGCCCCTGCGTCTGGTACAACATTCTTCCCGACGCGACCGTCGTATAATGGTTATTACCCCAGCCTTCCAAGCTGGAGATGTCAGTTCGATTCTGATCGGTCGCTCTTAGATAAGCCCGCCTCCTGGCGGGCTTTTTCATTGAGGCGCTCAACTCGAGTGTTCATGGTGGCGAAACTACCTCCGCTGTACTCCCCTCTGCTTTTTCGGCAGAAACGCCTTCCTGAGGTTCCGCTCCTTCCAGTATTCGAACAGGTCGAACGCATGCTCCGCAGTGCCCGGGCTTCGGGAACAGAGTGCAAATCACAGATCGCTCCGTATATAACATGGCCTCGGGTCGTGAAAGCAGAATATACCAGACGATGCTTGCTGCATTGCGCGGTAGCCGTATCCTTTTCCTTATCCGGACTGCGATCGTAGATCTTCATGCATGCCCTGTAGTGTCTGGAAGATCTCCTCAACCACCGCATCCTTGCCGGCAAACAAGGCGTCTGGGCCCCCGCTGTGTAAACTCGAGAACGGCGGCTCGTATAAGGCCTCCGGTTCCATAACGCCCCGTGAGGTGAGCTGCTCGATAACCATCTCGACGAAACGGATCTGAGACGCCGTGAGGCTACGGTCGTTAAGAAATTTCGAAAAGGCTTCTTGAGCCGCTCCGCGGTCCATCCCGACAAGACTCTTCACGAACCATGCAAGCGATGGCGCGCCGCTTCGCTCAAGAAGGTTTCCAAGGAGTGTTTCGCCGTCTTCATCACCGATTTCGGCGAGCGTCTGCTCAAGACCTACAAGGTCGGTCTCGGTGAGGGGAAGATTACTGCGAAGCCGATGAATAACCAGATGGTCTAGGTGGTCTCGCAGATAGTTTTTCACTTTCTTCTCGTACTGAGCGCCGGTCATCTTTGGCATGAGGAATGACGCGTCTTCACGAACACTGAGAACTTCATCCTTGAAGTCAGTGTAGACAATGGTGCGTTTGCTCTTATCCAACAGGTGCACGAGGCCTCGAAGGCGTAGCCTCATATCCTCAAGCGTCGCGATGCTTATGCCTTCCCAGAATCCAGGTTCCTGTAATGCGGCGAGATAGCTCAGCTGAGCCTTCACCGCTGGCACACTCGACTTTTCCTCGAGCATCATGGCTATTTCCACCACCCGCCTGCGTTGTCGCTCCAGGAGCTCCGCATCCTGTTCTGCTAACGCAAGCTGCATGCGTAGTGCAGTCAGATCAAACAATCGCGCCTCGACTGCGTCCTTCGGCTGCTCGGTCGGAAGCGATGCGATTTCACGGGTGAGCACCTCCCGGTCGCCGGCACTGAGGTTCTCCCAGGCCTGTGGGTTCTGGAAACGCTCCACGGTTTCAAGCTGTAGACGCACCAGAAAGTTCTTTCGGTTCATGCCCTTTACGTGCTCGTGTAGACCTTGTCGAAGCGCATCGCGGAGCTCAGAATCCGGATCATGCGACGGTGCTTTCTGCAGGTGCCCGAGCAACTCTACCTTGGCCTGGAATAGCCGAGCCCCGAGGGGAATCCCTCCACCTGCTTCTATCCCTTTCGGGTTCTCACGGAAAAAGTCGAAGTTGAAGCAAAAGTCAAAAACACGGAAGTCTTCTTTGTCCTGATCCGGGCCGAAAAGATTTTCGCACAAACGTGTTCCTCGGCCGATCATCTGCCAGAACTTGATGCGCGAATAGACAGGTTTGAAGAAGACAAGGTTTACCACTTCGGGTATATCAACACCGGTATCAAGCATGTCCACCGAAATGGCGATGTGGGGGGCCTTATCCTTCAGCGAGAAATCATCAATCAGGCTCTGCGGATACTTCGCATAGGTATCTATGACGCGAGCGAAGTGCCCGTGAAAATGGGGATAGTGATAATTGAAGCGTTCCTCAATAAAGGCAGCATGATCATGATTGCGGGCGAAGATGATGGTTTTTCCAAGGCGGTCTCCCCCATCGACTGTGTGGCCGTACTTCATGAGATGCTGAAGCACTTTATCTACGGTGTCTGTATTGAAGAGCCAGTTATTGATCGCGGTTGCGTTTACCTGCGAGGGAACGCCCTGCGCCGATGCATCGTCTCCCCAGTCGAGGCTCTCCCATTGCTCTTTTTCCTCGTCGCTTAGATCATCGTACTTTATTCCCTCACGCGGATATTTCAGCTCTACCTGCTCCACCCGCGGTGGGACCAGAAACCCGTCGGCTACGGCGGTTTCAAGTTCATACGCGTCGGTCGGCACACCGGGTTCAAGCTCAAACAGATCGTAGGTGTTCCGGTCGACCTCTTCTCGCGGGGTGGCCGTGAGTCCCACAAGCAGCGAGTCAAAGTAGCGAAAGATAGCCCCATACTTCTGGTAGACCGATCGGTGGGCTTCATCAATGATAACCAGATCAAAATGTCCAACCCCAAACCGGGCGCTTTCACCTTCGGTCTGATCAATGAGGTTAAGCATGGTCGGATAGGTGCACACATACACCCGCCCCTGTGCATTCTTGTCGGTGACGAGGTTCACAGGACTCGCTTGCGGAAGATGCGCCTTAAAGGCTCCGACCGTCTGGTTGACCAGCGACAGCCGGTCTGCAAGAAAGAGTGCTCGCTTGATCCACCCGGCGCGCTGCAGCACATCGACCAACGCAATGGCGGTCCGGGTCTTACCGGTACCAGTCGCCATGACAAGAAGCGCTTTACGTCGGGCCTGCGTGAACTGGGAGAAGATGCTGCCGATCGCTCGCTTCTGATAGTAGCGCTCAACAATGGTGTCGCTCACCTCTGAAACGTCGAGCTTTTTCTGCTGGGCTCGACGCACGATAAGCCGCTGCAGCTCATCTTTCTTGTAGAACCCGGCCACCTTCCGCGACGGATAGGAAAGGTCGTCCCAGAACCAGGTACGGTATCCGTTGGTGGTAAAGATGAGCGGACGCTGTCCGTGCATCTGCTCCAGGCAGTCAGCGTAGAGCTTCGCCTGCTGCGTACCGACCGCCGGGTCACCTGTCGTCTTCTTTGCCTCAACAACCGCCAGAGGCTTCCCGTCGTCTCCCCACAGGACGTAATCGACATAGCCCACACCCTGGTTGTTCGGCATGCCGGTGACCTTGTATTCACGATCACGGTCCTGATCCAGAGGCCAGCCGGCACGGCGCAGCTCCACATCGATAAGGTATTTGCGGGTTTCTGCCTCGGTGTAATCATGGGGGTCAGGAGCAGCTTCTGCTTGTGAGCGCAGGAGTGTCAGCTGCGTCCGCAGTTCGCGCAGCTCCGCATCAAGCTCATCTCGCTGCTGTTGTTCTTTAAGCGCAGCACGGTTGCGTTCAGCAAGATCCGCCTCAAGCGTTTCAAGCTTCCTGCGCGGAACAACGTCCCCGGGGGTCAGAGGCTGTGGTACCCGAGTGTCCTGCCACGAAGCCCCATCCCGGGGTGCTTCAGGCGTGTATGTCCGTACGAGCCAATAGCAGATGTGGTGTAGCTCTTTGACCACCTGCCTGGCGTCGTACTCGCGTATGGGACGGGTGGTATGGACAGCCTGGTTTCCGACCTTCTGAATGACCCGGGTCTTCTGAAATACCGACTCTGGTAGGAGGTTCTGAAAGCTCGGTTCATGAATGAGCGCTCCCAGTCTGTCGTCGTAGGGCATGCGGAGCGAAGTATCATGCCGGTAGAGCCAGTGGACAATAGCCTCAAGGGTAAAGCGGGCATGGAAGCAGGACGCTCTCGGGTCACCCACAACGTGCCCTTCTGCCTTCTGAGCAGACTCAGCAATGTCACTGAACTCATTCGGCAGGAAGGCAAAATTACTCATGGCTGTCGTCCTTGATCGCATGGAAGATATCCAGCTTCAGTTCCTCATCAGTATCGATTGTTTCGTTGATCACCGACTCTATCACTCGGCGCAGCAAATCCCGATCGATTCTTCCGGCGGCAAGATGATAGGAGATATTTTCCATTTCGCGAATAAAACGACTTGAGCAGTACATGTAACCGTTCAGTAGCAGGAACTGAGCCGACAGCGTTATGGCGATTCGCTTATTTCCGTCCTGAAACGTGTGGAACTTGTTTGTGGCGAAGAACAGATGGGTGATCTTATCCAGAAAGATAGGATAGTAATCGTCATTCTGAATGTGCTGTAAAACGCTATCCAACCGCCCTCCGTCCAGAACACCAAGCGTTCCGCCTCCTGAGACTTCGATGGTCTTTTCGTGAATCTCTTTCGCCTGTTCCAGAGAGAGATAGATGTGCTTCATCAATCCCTCTCTTTCAATCGCTTCATGACCTCTTTCGCCTCTTCAAGTCGTTCATGAAGCTCTTTGCTCTTCTCTCCCAGAAAACGTTCAAACTCATCCGGATTGATGGGGGCGATGTACTCTTGCAGCTGAAGATGGAGAGCATCTCTAAAAGCCATATCCCGGCTCGCCATTTTCATCCGAGCCTTCTGTACCAAAGGCTTCCAATGGGCCTTCTGCTCAAACTCCAGAAAAAGAGAATCCAGTTCATGAGCGGTGAGCTTTCGCCCCAGACTTTCGGCCTTCCTGGTGATAATTTCGGCCATTCCGACTTCATATGCCGCTACGAGGTCCAGTATCTCGGAATAGAAGGTATCTCGTACCGTATCTTTCTCGTGGAGTTTCAGAATCCGACGGTACTCCTGCGCGTCTTCCTTGAAGATGCTGACATAGATGCGGTTTGTATAAATGGCGTATTTCGCATTCCCCATATCCACGTGATTCTTTAAGGCATCGGTGAACTGTTTGCGATAGTTCTCTTCTTCAAACCAGGAAGCGAGGAACTCTTCCTCCCGTTGATTGATATATTTCGTTCCGCCACCGGTCTTCCGGTTAATGGTGTCAATTGCGATATCAAGAATAACCTGGCGTAATACCCGGGCTTTTTCGCTTTCCGTGATAAGCATTGCCAGATTGAGGAAGGCTCTGTAGTCGAAAATCGATAACTGCGGCGTCCTTTTGATGTTACCGAAAACTGTTTCGGGAACATCAAGCTGAGCTATAACTAACTTCAGCTCCTGCAAATATTTACCCTTCAGTACGGCGTAACCGTTTTCAGCCAATTCCGACTCAAAACGGCTCACGTAGTTCTCAATGGTACGCTCGCTGACCTCAAAAAACTCCGCCACTTGCTCCTTGAGCAGAATTGGTCGGCCTTTAAAGATGATGCCGCTCACTCCTATGCCTTTGCGAATCTCGTCCAGCGCATACGGATTGTTGAGGATATTCTGCCGATCAACCTGCGAAACCGTCAGATCTTTCGCCATACTCACAGTTCTCCCTTGAAGGCCCGGGACTGCAGCGAGGCGAAGAGGGTATCGAGTTCGGTTAGATGGGCGCGTAAACGGGCTTTTTGTTGTTCTACAGACTCGACGATGGTGGCGAAGTGACGTTGGAGGGAGAGGGGGGGGAAAGGAACCTGAATACTCAGCATCTTTGTCTTTCCGATATTCTTCATCGAACCACTCGTGCCCGTAGCGCGTTGGATGAGTTGCCTTCGGAAATAGTCAGAGCGAGCAACGTGAAGAAGGAATAAGGGCTCGATGATCCGAGGGTCCGACAACACGAATCGCCAGAGCTTGTCGGGTAGCATCTCCCGCCCTTCTGTATTCCATACATAGACAACCGCACCAACAAGATCGGCGGTGTTAGCTCGGCTAATGAGCAAGTCGCCATTTCTCACCATGTGGCTCTCTTGAATCGGTTCATTTTGGGAAAATGGTTTGCTCTCGTCTGGACGATATTCGCCACTAGTAACTGCGCTCACTTTCAAAACTCTTATTCGATCTCGTCTTTCCCGTTCAATGGGCATCAAGTTTCGCCCGCCTTCGAAAGACTCAACTCCATCCTTGAGAGCCTTTACCTCCCACCCCTTCGGATTGGTCACCGGATCGCCGAACATGTCGAGGAAGGTGGATTGGAGCAGGGTGTCGAGCTCGGCGAGGGTCTGCCGGCGCTTGGCCCGCAGGGCGTCCGCCGCGTTCAGGATGGCCGCGATCCGCTTCTGCTCCTCGAGGGGTGGGAGGGGGATTTGCAGTGCAGCTAATTTGTCTTGCGTGATACCCTTCACCGTGGCTCCCGAACCGTGGCGCTCAATTATCTTAGCCAAGCCGAGTATCGAGTGAAGAAGGTAAACAGGATCCACTTCTACCCGCGGAATGAGTGCCCTCAGATCTTGGTTGATAGCAAGATCAATCGCGTTTATGGCTGCTTTTCCGAGGGCCATGCGGGTGGGGATAATCACATGACCCGCCGGAATGAGGTTGGCAGCGCTCGAGGCCAACCCGATCTCGGAGATTGAATCCGCAGTGGTAGAAATGGTCAGACTCTTGAAGTCCTTTACTGTCGCCCATGGAACATCGGGCCCCCAGTACTCCGGGACGTCTTTTCTTGGTGTTCCACCGCCGCGAAAGGTTACTACATCACCCAGTGAGACTCTTTCCCACCTCACTCCCCACCCCCATCTCCCGGAACATCCAGCACATGCCGGGCATCCAGCTCGCGGGCAAGTTGTTCCTCGCTGGGAAGCACGCTGAGATATTTGGCGGCAAAGAGGTTGGCGTTGTCGTTGAGGACGGAGTAACGCACTATCGTCTCATCCTTGTCTGCGCAGAGGATGATTCCCAGGGTGGGGTTGTCGTCGGGGCCGCGCTTGAGATCGTCAAACATGCGGACGTACATGTCCATCTGCCCAATGTCCTGATGCGTGAGTTTCTCCATCTTGAGATCTATGAGCACAAAGCATTTGAGCAGGTAGTTGTAGAACACCAGGTCGATGTAGAAGTGTGCGGTCTCTGAACTCAGGCGGAACTGCCGGGCAACAAAGGAAAAGCCCTTGCCAAGTTCAAGCAGGAATTCCTGCAGGTTATCTATGAGCGCCGCTTCCAGCTGCCGCTCCCTGGTGCTCCGGTTCTCCGGCAGTCCCAGGAACTCCAGCACATAGGGATCCTTCAGGATCGCTTGGGGTGATACCGGCCCGGCCGCGGCGGTGTTCTCCGGTGCCTTGAGCAGGCGCTGGTGCCACCCACTGCGGATATTCCGTTCAAGCTGCCGGGTAGTCCAGCCCTGCTCGGCAGCCTCGTTCAGGTAGTAGCTGCGAGCGTCTGCATCTTCTACCCGCATGATAAGCCGGTAGTGTGACCAGCCCAATTCGCTACGCAGTGTGTAGCCTTTCTGCAAGTCCGGAAAGGTGAGGTAGAACTGCCGGAAATTCTTGAGGTTTGATACCGAGAACCCCTTGCCGAACTCGTCTCCCAACCGCCGGGAAAGCTCCTTGATCAGTTCCTGCCCATAGCCAGCGCGAGCCACACCGGACTGCTCCTGCTCCACAATCTGCTGGCCAACGCGCCAGTATGCCTCAACCATAAATAAATTAATGCTCGTGGCGGTCTTGCGCCGAGCCTCAGCAAGGATTTCACGAACAGAGCCGAAAAATGCATCGTCCGACGGTTTTTGCAGCTCGTTCACCCCAACAACCTCTCAAGCTCTTTGCGTCCCTCAGCAATCTCGGCTTCAAGCGTCGCGAGCCTTTCCAGGATCACCCTGGGCGGGTCGTACTCTACTTCCTCGTACTCCACTTCTTTATAACGGTTAATGGACAGGTCGTAGTCGTTTCCGGCGATCTCATCCTTAGTTACCAGAAAGCTCCTGGCGGTGCGTTCGCGTTCAGCCTCCGCGGTACCACCAGCACGGAGATCCTGCCAGCGGGTCAGAATGTCAGGCAGGTCACTTTTATCCGGTTGAGGGCTGCGCTTGTCGTCGAGCGAGAAACCATCCGACTGCATATCGTAGAACCAGACCGAATCAGTACCGCCTGAGCTTGTCTTGGTAAAGAAGAGAATGGCCGTCGATACCCCGGCGTAGGGCTTGAAAACTCCTGATGGCATTGAAATAACTGCGTCGAGCTTCTGGTCTTCTACCAGCATCTTGCGCAGGCTTTTGTGAGCGTTACTTGAGCCAAAGAGGACTCCATCCGGGACAATGACTGCAGCGCGCCCACCGTTCTGCAACAGACGCAGAAACAGTGCCATAAACAGGAGCTCGGTCTTCTTGGTCTTTACGATTTGCTGTAAATCCTTGGCCGTTGACTCATAGTCCAGGCTCCCGGCGAAGGGTGGATTTGCGAGAATAAGTGTGTATTTCTCCGCCTCATCATCATCAGTCTGGGCAAGAGAATCCCGGTAGGCGATGTCAGGGTTCTCTACCCCGTGCAGCAGCATGTTCATACTGCCGATTCGTAGCATCGTACTGTCAAAATCGTAGCCGTGAAAGGTACCCTCGTTGAACCGACGGCGAGAGTGCTCATCTTTATAGATGTCGTGACTATGGTGCGTCACGAGATACTCGGATGCCGCAATCAGAAATCCTGCCGTTCCGCATGCAGGGTCACAGATCACGTCCTTCGGTGTCGGGGCGGTCATCTCTACCATCAGCTTGATGATGTGACGTGGTGTACGGAACTGTCCGTTCTGCCCAGCACTGGCAATCTTCCCGAGCATGTACTCATAGAGATCACCCTTGGTGTCGGTATCAACCATTTCTATGGTGTCAAGCTGATCGACCACACTGGCCAGAACCCGGGGAGCGGGCATCATGAAGATCGCGTCTTTCATGTGGTTGGTATAGGTGGAATCATCCGGGTCACCGTCACCGCCGTTGCCGTTTCGCCCTAACCCCTTAATGAACGGAAAGACCTCGTCGCGAACCGTCGCGAACATGGTTTCAGGAGCAGTTTCTTTGAAGCGGGACCAGCGCAGGTGATTCTGATCCGGCTTGAATACCGGCTCTTCGATCGGCTTACCGGTTCTAGCCGCTTTCAGTTCTTTCAGCGTATGTAACTCATCGAGGCGTTTGATGAAAAGCAAATAGGTCAGCTGCTCTATAACTGACAAGGGATTGGAAACACCGCCGGACCACATCGTATTCCAGATGCTGTCGACCCTGGATTTGATTTCGCCTGTTATCATAGTGTTGATGAGCTCCTCACCCGAAGTTGTGGTACGCACAGAATAGCATGTAAGGCCTTATCCGCCGTTCTCTCATGTATCCTGAAAAAGATTACCCCGTATTATACTCATCAAAGGCACAACGTAAACCAAAACGTAGCGTTAACAGGGACAAGTCTGTTGTTATGTAATCCCGCGGGAAAATAGCCCGGAAACGGGATGCCCACGAAGAAGGTGTAACTCTCTGCTGCGTGACCTACAACCTGTGGCGATGACTACAAATGGGGGGATTATACGGTTCCCTCACCTCGATGGCACCAGGATGTAATCGAAGCGCGTGAGATTCGAGTGGCGAACGGCACGACTACCTATACTCCGTGGAGTGAAGCGAAACATCGCATTCGGAAAAACGCTGATAGATGAATATCGAGATACTCGGTGAGGCCGAGGAAGATCTTCTTGATGTTTATCAATTCTACGAACAGATTGATGTAGGGCTTGGCGAATACTTCTTGAACACGGATTTTAATGAGATGGAATCTCCGCGAATTTAACCGTCATCGATAACAGCGAAGACAATCCGACAGTCATAGCTTACTGAAATAGCCCTGAGGCCCCTGAGCGTACCGGAAAGTTTGTGGTTCTTTAACACAGACGCATACGGATCGGCGCTAAACAGATCCAGTTTACGCCTGATAACTTCCCGGCTTTCCGGGTGCTTGGAAATCCATTTCTTTAAGGATATCTCAAAGCGGTTTGACCACTACAGGCGGATCACGAGTCAATTGCACCAAACAAGTCATCTACCGAACCGGACCTGATTTTTCCCTGTTTCTGATCTTCAACAGCTGTCAGATACTAAGCCCGGATCTCCTCAAGAATTGTGTCAATCGTTGTGGTCACTGATGCACGCCTTTCGATCAGCTTTCTGTAATGTCGAATATCCTGCAGTCTCAGAACCATCGCCAGACGGATTGATCGACAACGTGACTCCACTCAGCCTTCACGAACGCACGGGATACCGGAAGTTCATGAGTGGATGGTGGCGACGCCGTAGGACGCGAACATGGCGGATAATGATCTTGAATACTAAGGAGCCGGCTCGAGTACTGCTTGTTACGCGATACGCAGAGGCGTAACGCGTTGTATGTCGGCACCGGCTGTCTGCTCCGTATCCCACAGATCCACAGCGCGCTGCGCGTTCAGCCAGAACTCAGCGGAATTGCCAAATAGCCTTGAAAGTCGCAACGCCATCTCAGGGCTCACGGATCGGCGCTCACGAATGAGTTCGTTTACTGATTGCCGGGAGACGTTCAACGCCTGAGCAA
>RECN01000142.1 GCA_007694005.1 Spirochaetaceae bacterium | reverse complement strand
CATTGCTGCATACACGATAAGAAGCCCATGCCTGGTGTTCCGCAGACCGAGCTGCGTGAATACGCTGTACAGCGGAATAACGAGAACAATGGCGGGAAACATGTAAATCAGCAGTATGGTTTTCGACAGGAGCTTGCGCCCCGGAAACTGCAGTCTGGTCACAGCATAGGCACCAAGAATGGCCGTTGTGAGTGTAATCACAACGGTAAGCAGCGCGACGAGCGTGCTGTTTACTATATAGATTGCGAAGTTGAAGCGGGTGAGAACTTCGACGTAGCCACGCAGCAGCTGCGCCGGTGGCTGAAAGAAGTTCACGCTGAGGTTTGTCGGCGAGGCGAGAAACTCCGCCCTGCTTCTGAGACTCATGGACACCATGTAGAGAAACGGGAACAGCACCATTACGGTGATGGCCGACAGCAGCAGTCCCTTCAGCGCCCTGGTGATCATGAGCTCTATGTTGTCGCGGCGAACCGCACGGGGGTTTGTCCCCTCAAGGCACCAGCGGCTGTATACACCGGTAAGCACGCCTGAAAACAGAGCCGACACGATAAATACCGCGGGGACAACGACGCCGGACACGGCCTGCAGAAGCCAGATCACGATACCTGAGCCGAGCCCTATACCTGCCACATACAGCGGCTTCTGCGGCCGCGCGAAGCGCACAAAGGCGAAAGCCGGACCGGCCACCGCTCCTACAAGCAGCGTGGCCCGGAACCCCGGAAGCAGATTTACCGGATTAAACAATGAAACCGCAAAGAACACGGTAAAGAACCAGAGTATGGATGATGTCGCACCGACGATCGCCGATGCCACGATTCCCTTATAGGCGTGCATATCAGTCTTCCTCCCTGGCGACGAATCTGAAGTACGCGACCAGTAACACCGCGAGCATGGCAAACAGAACCACCGCGGTCGCCGCGCCCGCGCCTATATCACCGCGGCCGAAGGCATTGTCGTAGACCTGAATCGGCAGGGTCCGTGTACCCGCTGCACCACCGGTGAGAAGAAACACGTCGTCGAACTTGTTAAAGGTCCACATGAATCGGAGCAGAAACAGCGTCGACATGACACCATAGAGTTGCGGAAGCGTTATGGAAAAAAACTGCCGTACCAGGCCTCCCCCATCGACCTGTACTGACTCATACAACTCATTCGGGATTGCCTGCAGTCGCGCGAGAAGAAAAAGAAACGAAAACGGAAAATAGCGCCACGCGTCAAATCCTATGACCATGGACAGGGCCATAGGCATGCGAAACGGCAGGCCCTCACCTGGAAAATACCGGGTCCCCAGAAAAGAGATCGGGCTTGAAATTATCCCAAGGTCCAGCAGCAGCTCGTTCAGGGTGCCCCCGAAGGGCTCCAGAATAAATACCCAGGTAAACGCGACCGCTATAATGGGAGCTACATAGGGGAAGAGAAACAGACCGCGAAGCAGCGTCTGGCCCCGGAATTTCCGGTTTAGAAGCACCGCTGCGGTAAGTCCGAGAAGAATGGAGCCTATGGCGCCGAAAAACGGATACACAAAGGTCGTCCTGAGCTCTTCCCAGAACCGCCGCGCCGAAAATACAAAGCGAAAGTTATCCAGCGTGAAATCGAAGGTTGTCAGAACGTTGACACCACGGCCGGTCACGGCAGCCCCGGTTGGCGAACGCCTGTCCGGTTCCGCATCGAAGTATCGCTCCCCTGCGCGGAAGGTAAGGAACACTGTCTCGTTAAATCCCGGCGACCATTCGTTCCATGCAATACGAAGCGTCCCGTCTGAATCTATGGCGACATCGGTTGACGACTCGAGCAGTTCAAGCCCGGCGGGCAGCTCTGCGGTGAGCTCGACGCTGCGTATAGGGACATTTCCCGAACTGTTTCGCAGCCGGTATTCCAGCTCCAGAAGATCCCCGGACTCTGCTGCCTGGCCTGCGACAAACTCCCGGACACCGGGCACCGGGGCGCGCAAATCACCGAGTCCGACGCTTTTGAAGCTGATCCAGAAGTTTGCAACAACCGGAAAAAGGATCACCGCGAAGACAATCAGAAACGCCGGCAGGAGCATCCAGAATGCAAGCCGTGCTTCGCGCGCCGACACCGAATGGTACTGTTTCGCTTTCACACCTACCTCCACATGAGTACACCCCGCCGGGTGCACCAATAAAGAGGACGGGACGCCCCCGCGCCCCGTCCGTGAACCCGTGCGATCGTGTCGGGTCTACTGTACCAGTCGTTCGACTTCGGCCTGGAGGATCTCCAGTGCTTCGTCCACCGTGTGTTCACCGTCGAGGAACTCGCGGAGCACCTCAGCGACAATGCGGGTATCGTAGAGCACAGCGGTTACCTCGCCAAAGCCTCGTCCGAATCCCCAGCGGGTACCGGTCTGAAGACCATCGAAGATCGACTGAATCACATCGGCATCGTAGAAGTCAGACATGACACCGAAGCGGTCTTCACCGATCTGCAGATTCGCCCAGCCATCGACGAAGCGATTCGGGTCATCGGGAGTGCCAAGGCGTACCGGGTGCTTGCCGACCG
>RECN01000001.1 GCA_007694005.1 Spirochaetaceae bacterium | reverse complement strand
AAACGCGTGGCGTCCGCTTCGAAGCGCTTATCCAGAGCTACGAACCGCTCGTCGGTAATCTCGAAGCGACGTTCCACAAACTCGAACTGCTTCTCCATGAGCTCCCGGTTCGCCCGTACACCTTCCTGCAGCCGCGCCATGTCTACCTGCAACTGTGTCTGCACGTAGGCGTTTGCCATGCTCATGTGGGGCGGGAAGATCTCTGAAAGATGCTCTCTGAGATAGCCGGTAATCTGCTCAAAATGCCTTTGACTCAGTTCCATCGCGTAGTCCGCCATCGCTCCTCCTTAACAAGATAATGTGTCCGGCAGAGAACGTGCAAGACGGCCCGGCCCTCATCTATAATACGCGATAAAGTTCACATCTGATTGGAAAAACAGGGATTCACCGCCATAATGGACGGAGCAACAGGAGCGACACATGTGTGCCGAAAGGAATCCGTCTGTACATCTCCTGCTCAAACCGGTTGCCGAACGGCTCGGCGTGGTGTGTACCGCCGTCGGAAGGCGTGTCAGCGGACCCGATGTGGCCGGTGGCGCACACGATCCGACCTGGACGGCGTTGTCAGGCAGCGGTCACGTCGCCTCGGAATGGATACTCGCGTACACCGTGCGGGGTCACGGGACCCTGGAGTTCCGTCAGGGACCGGCGCACGAGTTCGAAGCGGGTTCGGTGACGCTCGTTTCCCCCGGCACGTGGTATCGCTACTCCGTCGATACCGATGTTAATGCAACCATCTACTATGTCGGTTTTGATGGAGATTCCCTCACCGAGCGCAAGGTGTGTACCGCAATTGATGAACTCGCCCCGGTCGCCGCGGCGGGACTGCATACCGATGTAATTGACCTCTTTGAGCTCATGCTGCGCATCGCCTCGAGTGATGACTCCGGGGCAGCACGGGAACTCGGCGCCACGACGGTCCTTCTCGTGGCAAAGCTCGTAAACGGATACCGCGATCGACTTCGGTCGCGGACTGCGGCTTC
Organism: Spirochaetaceae bacterium; assembly: GCA_007694005.1. Lineage (GTDB taxonomy): Bacteria > Spirochaetota > Spirochaetia > DSM-27196 > SKKC01 > SKKC01. Next base: position 1,599 of record RECN01000001.1, on the reverse strand, counting down.
GGTCGTAGACCGGGCGTGTGCGATCATGGTGGCACACCTGACCGACCACCTCAGAGTCGACTCGCTCGCGCAGGAGCTGCACGTTCCTGCGTCATCGTTTCGGCGGCTGTTCCAGAGCGAAACGGGATTGTCTCCGTACCGCTACTATCTGACGCGCAAGATCGAGTCGCTGCAGCGCGAGCTGCGTAGCGGCGACCTGCCACTGCGCACGCTTGCCGAGAAGTACGGCTTCGTGGATCAGTACCATCTCTCGCGGGTGTTCCGTTCGGTGACGGGGGTCCGCCCATCAGTCTGGAAACAGAATCAGGTGTAACCGGGAATGCTTAAGTCGGCCCAGGGTTGATGCTGGGTCAGCAGGCCCTGGTCGGGATCGCGGGGCACCTGCATGCGCGGGAAGCGTTTCCAGCGTCGTGTGCCCGGTGTCGCGGTGCCCTCGATACCCGCGGTCTCCCCGCCTCTGATCAGGTGGTCGATGAGATCATCCCGCATCTGCGAGAGAGCCTGTGTGTACGACGGAGCGCCTGCACGGTTTCGCGTTTCCCGGGGGTCGAGCTGACGGTCAAAAAGAATCTCAAGATCATCGGTCGCCGCGTACACGTACTTGTACGCTTCGGTCACCGCCATGTAGGTCGATGCCGCCGCGCGCGTCTCTTCCGGGGAGGAGCCCGCGGCCTGCGCGCCGGTGCCGTGCGTGCCAGCATCGAGTGTTCCGGAAGGCGCGGTCGTGTAGGAGTGCTGTGCGTAGACTGTCGTGCGGTCGGATGTCCCCTGCGCGATATCCTGCAGCGCTACACCGTCGTACTGACCGCGAGCCTCATTTGCAATGGCTGCCGCGCGCGCAAAGGTCGGCGCGAGATCGACGAGACTCACCGGGCGCGCACACTGTACCCCGGCCGCGAAGCTTTCCGGGTGTGCTGCGAGCATGGGTACCCGCGCCGATACATCGTGCATGCCGCGTTTTCCGTAGCAGCCGAAGTCTCCGAGATACTCGCCGTGGTCCGACGAGAATACGATCAGCGTGTTTTCGGGCGACGGAAGCGCTTCGAGCATACGGCCGACCTGGGAGTCGATGAATGAAATGCAGGCGTAGTAGTAGGCGCGCATCATCCTCAGGAGGTTCATGTCGGTTCCCTGGTCGCGGTACTTGTAGCGGTTCTGCGCGCGGTTGACGAAGGTCAGCATGGCATCGCTGTTCGGCGGTATGTCCGGAAGCGGCACCTGGTCTATGCCGTAGAGGTAGTGCCAGGGAGCAGGCGGAGCGAACGGCGGGTGTGGATGCACAAAGCCCGCGTAGAGGTACCACGGCTGCTTTTCCGCGGCGCGCTGCTGATCCTTGATGAAGGCGCATGCGCGGTCGCCGACCCACTGCGTGGGGTGCAGCCGCGCCGGCAGCTGCGAAACCTGCGGCACGTAGTACATGGAACTGCGCACCCCGTGCGGATCTACCACGTGCTTGAAACCCTCGGACTGAATGAAGGCGAGATAATCATCATCATCCGGTGCAGATGGAATTTCCTCCTGCCGCTCGCGCGTCTGGAAACCCCGCATCGCCTGAGCGTCGGGTGCGAAGTGGCACTTGCCGATGCCGTGGGTCCGGTA
>RECN01000010.1 GCA_007694005.1 Spirochaetaceae bacterium | reverse complement strand
GATAGAGCGTCAGGTTGCGGACCTGAAGGTCGGAGGTTCGAGTCCTCTTGGGCACATAAGGCCGCAGTACGACAGTCGAAGCTTTGCTTCGACGAGAGTACGGAGGGAACAAGTCCAAAGGACTTGCCAAGCGCCGTTAGGGAACAGATCGAAGATCTGCGCCAGCGCCGTTAGGGAACAGTCCGAAGGACTGCGCCAGCGCTGAAGTACGACAGTCGAAGCTTTGCTTCGACGAGAGTACGGAAGGAACGGAACGAAGTTCCGCGCAAGCGCCGTCAGGGAACGGAACGAAGTTCCGCAGACACGAAAAAAGCGTCTCGGGCCGCATGGCCGCCGAGACGCTTTTTTTATCCCTGAGCTGCATCAATCCACGCGAAGGGATCCGGTTTCGGAGTTACCTGCCTGCGTGACGCGCAAAGCGCTCCCGTAGAACATCCGGGTGCTGGTCGCCGCTCTGTCTGTCTACGAGATTACCCTGCGCATCGAAGTACAGGAGGGTAACCCGACCTGCATCGTAGCGGCGGGCGAAGGCTGCTCCGGCTTCCGTATGGAGTTCAGCGACACGAACGAGTAGTTCTTCATCATCAAATTCTCTGCGAACCGCCTGAACCGAGTTCAGCAGACTCGTGCATATCGGGCAGGTCCGATCGTGAATCTGCACAACGCTCGGTGTGCCCGATCCGATCACCGACAGGTCACGCAGGGATCGGGCCTGAAGTTGCTGTACAGTAACGAGGCTGCCTGCGACGAGTACCAGCGCGAGAAGCCCGCCGCCGATCATGAGTCGGGTGCGGGTCCGCTTCTGCGCTTTCTTTTCGGCTTTGATTTCTGTTTTACTTTTTCGCTGACCGCTCATGTGTACTCCTTGTAGACGGTATTACATTAGCGCTGAAGGATGGCGCGGGACAACTCGGTGCGATTATTCGAGTTGGTCTTTCGAAAAATTCGGTACATATGTGTCCTGACCGTTCCTTCCGAGATAAACAGGAGTGCTGCAATCTCCTTGTTGCTCAGACCCTGGGCCGCGAGCGACGCAATCTCGCCCTCGCGATCGGTCAGCCCATACGTCTCCACGATCCGGAGACCGGTCTCGTCCCGTCTTGCCTCGACCGTCTGCTGTTTCTGTTCGTTCAAATGGATGCGGAGGATTTCATCAGGATCGGGACAACCGTTCATCGACACCCTGCCTGCGACAGCGGCCTCCCTCGTCGCTGCTCCAAAGAGACCCTCAGAGACCCTGAACAGGAGAAGCGTCGCGGCTATCAGTACCACGAGGATCGTTACGGCATTAAAAAGGATCTGACTGTATGCCTGGGCTGCCGGCGGAGATGAAAACACTCCGAGGAGAAAGCCGAACGGAAGACTGTCGCGAGAGATGATAAGCTCCGAAAAGTGTGCCCATTCGGTTATGACGATGCCGAAAACAACGACAATAGCGAGCAAACCGCGGCGCGCGTCCCGGTTTCCCCTGAACCCGACCTGTGTCAGTCGTACAAGCGGCCACGCGAGTGCGATGACCGTAATGAGCATGAAAATGTTGATGATCCTGCTGTACCATTCCGGTCCGAACCCGAGAAGCAGAACGCTCAGCACGCCCATGATCACCGCGACCAGAGGTCCGTAGTACTTTGACAACGCCCGGGGAAAAGCCGTATGGAGCGCGACTGCGAAAAACGCGATGATCGCGTGGTTCATGAGGTATTCAAGACCGATGATCGCCTGCCACGAAAACTCCGGGATTATCCTCGTATACAGCACGCTTCCGAGCGTCGGAACTCGAAGTGCGACAGCGAGAAAAAACAGGGCGAGGAACAGAGGTTCCCGGGACTTCCGGCTCCCAAAGGCGTATATAATGCCGTTGTACAGCGAAAAGCAGAGACAGATCCCCAGCAGCAGAATGTCATACCCGATATCGAGCACGTCCTTGGCGCCGATGCGCTCCGCGTTACCGATCCATATCGGCCGCCACATTCCTCCCACGCGATGGTGATAGTTGGACACGTAAAGCGTGAGGTCGAGGATGCCATCCGGGCTGCGAAAAAACGGGCTTCGCATGGCACGATAAGGGATGCTGTTCGAAAAATCGGTTCCTACCTGGCCCATGCGGGTCGAAAGCTCCCCGTTTACCCAGAGTTCGTAGGCCGTAGAAGCAGGCTCAATCCAGAGCCTGCCCTCGGTCATACCCGGTGGCAGCAGCACCCTGACCCGGAACGTCGCATACCCGAAGCCACCGAGGAAGGCATCATTGTAGCTACGATTGTTCCAGGTTCCCGGCATTGAGAAGTATGCTTCGGCGCTCCAGTCGTTCTCCACCGGCTGCATTGTTTCCCAGGCGAAATCCCACATGCCCACGAGAGCTTGCAGACCCTGTGTCTCCGGGTTCCATGACCGAAGGTCGATGACCGATCGATCCTGCGCAGTGCCGATCCCGAATGAGCATATCAGCATGAGCAGTGTTACGGGCAATCTGTATCGGTGCACCGTTTGACTCCCGGTCGTTCTGTTTGTCAGTTCTGCTTACCCGTCACGACGAGCTTTGGTCTGTCGGAACTGTCGTCTACCCGATATACCCATGCCGTCTCGACGTTGGACAGTCGTTTGATGTCCTGAAAACTGACATGCACTTCGCCGTTCCTGATTTCATTCTTCAGGTACAGTGTTGCTGCTGCTGCGTCGGTGTTTGCGCTATCCGTAGGATCGACGTCCGCTCCGAGCACGAGGTCTACCTCGTAGCTGGTTGTCATGAGACCCAGGTCAAACCCGTCGTTCGGGTTCATGTGAATAATGCCCTGTGGCAGTGCGGTGTTTCCGCATACTTTCAGCCGGCCTGTCTTGCTCATGAACTTCTCCCGCGCGCATAAGATTCTCAAGAATTGTAGGGACGCGGTACCCCTGGGTCAAGGAGAAAGATGCGCAGACGTTTGTTGTGGATTCGTGCAGACCTCCGCACATTCTTTTATTGACAGCGCTCATGCGCGGGCGTAGCCTGAACCATCGTGGTGATAAGGAGGTTTCCCATGAACACGCGTGCGTTTTTCAGGCTCATGGTTGTCGCATTGATGATCCTGGCCATCGCTGCTCCGGTGTGGGCTGCCGGTGGTGCTGAGCCGACAACAGAAGAATATCCAAGCGGTACCGTGACCGCCATCATTCCCTGGCCTGCAGGTGGTCGAACAGACCTCGCTGCCCGGGTCTGGGCCTCACATCTTGAGCGGGAACTCGGGGTTCCTGTCGTTGTGTCGAACATGGCAGGAGCCGGAGGTGTAACCGGATCCAATACCCTGATCAGGGCTCGGCCGGACGGTTATACATTTGGCATTCTCTCGATTTCGCTGAACCTGTCAATGTGGAACAAGACGCCTCCGTTTGAGTTCCATCGACTCGAGCCCGTTGCCATGATATTCAGCTCCCCTATGACGGTTACCGTACGTGCTGATTCACCGTGGGAGACCCTTGATGACCTGATCGCGTACGGGCAGCAGAACCCCGGGGCACTCCGTCATGGAAACAGCGGTTCCGGTACGAGCCAGCACGTCATTTCGGCCGCTTTCTTCCAGGAAGCCGGTGTTGAGGTCACGCATGTACCCTATGGGGGTGACGGCCCTGCTGCAACCGCCCTTGCAAACGGAGAGGTTGAAGTCGCCGGTGCTCCGATGATAGCGCTGCAGCCATTTATCGACGCCGGAGAGCTTCGTGTGCTCGCAACCACCGGTGAGCGACGTTCACCGCTGTTCCCGGATCTGCCGACGGTCCGCGAACTTGGATATGACTTTGCCCTCGAATCCTTTGACGGAGTCTATGTTCCGGAGAACACACCCCAGTCGGTCATCGACGAACTGAGTGCAGCATTCGGACGCATGGCGGAAAGGCCTGCATTCATCGAAGACATGGCCCGTATCGCATACGAGATATCCTACATGCCGTCAGCTGAGTTCCGTGAGTTTCTTGAGGTCGTGAACCCTCAGCTTGAACAGGTCATAACCGATCTTGGTCTGCGCCTGGCCGACTAAGGTCCGATCTGAACATGCCTTGTCCGGAGGCCGGTGTTACAACACTGGCCTCCTTCTCCATTTTTTGATGCAGGAAACCCAATGGATAATTCGTCAGATATGAAAGCGGGCGGAAAGATTCCAGTCCGCGTCGACCTGATCGTCGTCGGCCTCGCAATTGCGCTTTCAGGCTACATCTTTGTCGCGGCTCGCCGGTTTCCCGAGATTGCGTGGCGTCAGGGCGGTGCCCCGGCATTTTACCCTCGGATTCTCGGTGTTCTCCTTGTGATCTTCGCCTTCGCGATGTTGTGGGAGAGTCGCAAGAAGCCGTATTACGCGTACCTGCCGTCGTCGAGGCGACTCAGACTCATGGGGCTTGCACTTGTCCTCGCGATCGCTATGCCGACGCTGCTCCTGCCGCTGCTCGGATTTCGTATCAGTGCGTTTCTCTTTATGCTGACGCTCATCTTCGTCGGCCGCGGGGAGCGTCCTGATCTTCGATCCGGTATGATAGTGCTTTTCTCTTCTGTGGCCATAACCACAGCCATTTATGTCGCCTTCGTCTTTGTCGCTCGTGTCAGGTTGCCCTTTGGCAGTCTGACGGGCTGGTAGGGGGCGTTCGTGGAATACATTCAGGACACAATTGCACTCTGGACTGCCGGAGCATCAATCTTCGGAAGCCTGCAGACACACTTGCTGATATTCGCCGGATCGGTTATCGGGCTTCTGTTCGGTATCCTTCCAGGTTTGTCCTCAAGCATGGCCCTCGCCATATTCATTCCCTTTACCTTCGGTTTCAGCCCGCCGCAGGGGATCGCGTTTCTCATCACCATATACACGAGTTCCGTCTTTGCAGGGGCTCTTGCTGCAATTCTTGTGAACATTCCCGGTGCGCCCTCGTCGATCAGTACCGCCTTCGACGGCTACCCCATGGCACAACGGGGTGAAGCAGGGCGGGCGATTGGGATCGCGACGGTTTCGTCTGCACTCGGTGGACTCATCGGTCTGATCCTTTTGATGGTCTTTTCACCGGCAATTGTACTCCTCGCTCGCCGTTTCGGATCATGGGAATATGTGCTTCTGGCCGTCATGGGGCTCACCATGATCAGCTTCATTTCCAAGGGAAGCATCATAAAAGGTCTGCTTGGAGGAACCCTCGGTCTCTTCCTCGCCACCATCGGTGAAGACCCCATGATCTCGTACCCGCGTTTCTCCTTCGGATCCTTCCAGCTTCTCGGTGGGATCGACTTTGTCGTCATTCTTATTGGTCTGTTCGGAATGGCGGAGGTGTTTCTGCGGCTTGAGCAGGAGATACAGCTCGACCCCGTACAGCACGTCAGCGGCTTTATGAAGAGCTTTGTTGATGTCCTGAAACGACCGGTAACGCTGTTACGTTCGAGTCTGATCGGGTCATTCATCGGAGCGATTCCGGCTGCCGGTCCATCGATCGCCAGCGTTGTCAGTTACGGCGTTGCGAAACGCGTCTCAAAACACCCGGAGGAGTTCGGCGAGGGCAGTATCGACGGACTGGTCTCAGCGGAGTCTGCAAACAATGCGAGTGTCGGCGGTGCCCTGATCCCCATGATGACTCTGGGAATACCCGGTGACCCGATGACCGCCGTCCTTATCGGCGCACTTCTGATTCATGGCCTTTCCCCGGGTCCGCGGCTGTTTACCGACAATCCCGCGTACGTGTCCGCCGTGTATCTGTCCTACGGAATCGCCTTGATTTGGGTGCTCATTAACGGGCTCATTGGGGCGAGATGGTACGCCAAGCTCCTTTCCATTCCCCGTTACATGCTGCTGCCCATGGTCATGGTTCTGTGCATGGTTGGCGCATATTCGCTGAACAACAATCTGTTCGACGTCTTTCTCGTCGTTCTCTTCGGTGTCGTCGGCTACGTTCTGCAGAAGGCCGAAATCTCTCCGGCCCCCATAATTCTCGGGGTTGTGCTTGGGCCGATGTTCGAGACCAATCTGCGGCGTTCGCTGATTCTCTCCGGCGGAAGCCTGTCACCGTTTTTCACCCGACCCATGTCGCTCGCGATCCTTGCGGTGATCGCGTACATCATTGGTACAACGATCTGGCAGGCCGTCCGGAGCCGACGTTCGAATGGCTGATCGTACACCACAGTCGGAGAGCACACACACGATCTACCGCTGGCTCCTCTGGGCGGTACTCGTTCTCCCGTACATGGTTGCTCACTTCCACCGACTTTCGATCGGGGTTCTCAGAAGCAGTCTCATGGCCGAGTTCGGCCTTTCCGCTACCGGCTTTGCACAGATCGGCGCTGCGTATTTCTACGTCTACGCGGTTCTTCAGGTCCCCTCAGGGATACTCGCCGACGGACTCGGCCCCCGCTGGACCATTACCGCCTCGGCTCTCATAACAGCACTCGGAACGCTGCTGTTTGCCCTGGCTCCGAACTCGACTTTTCTGTTCGTGTCCAGGCTTGTCATTGGTGTTGGTGTGTCAGCCATATTCATCGGTATTCTGAAGGTTCTTTCCCTCTGGTTCCATGAGCGTGAGTTTGCCACCCTGACAGGACTCACCGTCGCAGTCGGTACCCTGGGCGCGATTGGAGCCCAGACGCCGCTCTACAGTGCTTCGGTACAATGGGGCTGGAGAACGCCCTTTCTGTTCGTCGCGGGTTTCACAAGCATCACAGCACTTATCTGTTTTCTGCTCGTTCGTGACCACCCGTCTGCAGGGCAGCCACGAACTCGTGCATACGGCCTGAAGGCACAGGTCGTGCGCATCCTCACGAACCGCCGGACATGGCCGCCGTGGCTGATCTTTACCGGCGTATACGGCGCCTTCATCTCCTTTGTCGGGACCTGGGGGCAGGGCTATCTGCTGGCCGTGTATGGCGTTCCCGAGGCCGTCGGTGCAGACATCCTGTCGGTTGCGGTTCTCGCGTTCGCGGTCGGTGGGCTGGGAATATCCATACTGTCAGACCGGATACGGCGGCGCCGATCTCCTATGGTTGTGGGATCCTCGCTCTGTCTGCTGTTCTGGATGCTGCTTCTCAGTGGAATCCCGGTGCCGCTGTGGGGCATATGGATATGCGTTGTAGCAATGGGAGCCTTCTCCGGTGTTGTGCTCATAACCCTGCCGGCGGGCAAGGAAGTCAATGATCCTGCTTACTCCGGAACATCAACATCCGTCGTAAATGTAGGTGGTTTCCTCGGATCAGCCATCTTTCCCGTACTCATGGGCCTGGTACTCGACCTGCTTCAACCCGGGCTGCATATATCCGGTGCGTATCGCTACGCCTTACTCGTCTGCATCGGAGGCGTCGTTCTCGGTCTTATCGGGGCTCTGCTGACGACTGAGACCCGCTGCCGGAATATCTGTGAGACCACTTCGTGAGCATCCCGATTTGATCGCGTGTTTCCGGAGAATCATGACCACCCTTGGGCATTCGTTTCCGCAGCGTTCGGAGCGTCTCGACCGCTGCGGTCGGGTCGGCCAACCCGTGGGAAACGAGCCAGGTGCCGATAACAAGCCCGGTTCTTCCGTGGCCTCCCCAGCAATGGACGTACACCGTCTCGCCGGCCTGCAGTGCCGAGTCGATGGCGGCGTGTATGTCGCGCAGCCGGTCTTCACTGCATACACCCATATCCGGTATTGCAAAGCGGGTATGCCCGCACTGAGCGCCGCGTGTGCGTGCCGTCTCTTCGAGCATGGCGGCATACGGTTTCAGGCCGTGTTCGTTCTCTTCGGTCAGGTCTATGCATCGCGTGACGCCGGCGTCGAAGAGGCCGGCAATCTTCGCGCGTGAGGAAACATCGTCTACGTTTCTCGGGTACTGGCCCGCGACCAGTTTTCCCGGGAGAACCGTGTATGCGTTCCCGAAGGGGACGGAGGACACCGTTACGCGCGCGAACGCGGCAGTCAGCTCCCGAACGCGCTCGTAGCCCGCAATCGTGGCAGCCCATTCATCCGGAATTGACTCCGGCCCCCACAGAAGCCCCGAGAGACCTCCGGCGACGCAGGCGGTTGTGTCGGTGTCCTCGCCCAGGTTTACCGCTGCGAGAACGCAGTCCCGATACGAGGTGGTGGTACAGAGACACCAGACTGCAGCTTCAATCGTATCTATGACATAGCCGCTTGACGGTATTTCGCGCTCGTGAAGGGTATGGAGTGACCCCGAACGCAGGCGAGCAAGGCTCGGGAGTTCACCGGTAAGCTCTTCGGGCAGCGAGCCGGAGACCGCAAGGGCCTCAAGGCGCTGCGACGCTGCCGCGAGGGCTTGTACCGCCGTTCCCGCGGCAGGCGCCGCCATCACCGCCGGGGTCTCCGTCGCGTCGGCACTTTCCTCGCCCGGGAAACCGTCCTCCGTCCCCGAAATCCGCGCCTCCGTCCCCGTGCGGCGCCACAACTCGCTCAAGAGAAGCCCAATAAATACGCACGCGAGGCGGCTTCGGGGGTGCGCGTGGGTCAGGCGCGAGGACTGATCCATGGCACGCGCAAGTATTTCGTCCGGGGATTCGCCGAAATACAGCGCAGCGGGCAGACAGCGCATGAGCGAGCCGTTCCCGTTGTCGCGCTCGTCCCGGCCACCGCACAGCACGGCCTCCGTCCCCGCTTCGAAACGTCCGATCGCAGCGCGCGTGGCCCCGCCGACGTCGAATACCTTCCCGTGCGGGGTCATGTAGGCCTCAGTGAGCCACTTCGCGTAGCGCGACATCTGGTCTTCGAGATTCCAGCCGGTCTCGGTAATGCTCTCAGCGAGGCACAGAAGCATGGAGCTGTCGTCGCTCCAGGTTCCTGCAGGTTGATGATGTGTCCCGTACGCGCGCATGTTTTGTACCGGATCACGCCTCCGTTCCTCGCGCGAGCTGAACTCAACCGGTACCCCGATGGCGTCGCCGGTGACGGATCCGAGCAGGGCAGCGCGTAAACGGTTCTGTCTGTCAGGTGTCGTCATGGTCTGCGCGAGCTCCTTTACTGCTGTGGTCGTTGCGGGGAGGAATCAATACCAGCGCGGTAATGACTGCTCCGCCAAAGACGAGGTAGAGAATCGTAAACCACCATAAGGGGGCGTCAAAGAAGATCAGGTGCTGCAGCATCCGCGGGATGAACGGGAGCTGTGAGACCGACTGACCGGCGGCGAGGCGAAGGTCCCGCTCCCAGATCGTGAGAAAACACGGAACGCCCAGGGCCGCCTGCACCGCGACAATCCCGATCGATGCCGCATGCGAGTAACGGAACCATCGGTTTCGGACCCAGGGGCGCGTCCGGCACGCCCCGTACAGAATCGCTGCCGCGCCACCGACCACGTACACAACGAATACGACGTGTACGACCAGGACCGTATCGGCGAGAAAAACCAACTGCCGGGCACTGAGATAAGCAACGAAGTCCACAGGGGATATTATACCACAACGAGGTGTTGTACTTGACCATCTGCGCACGCTGATGCAGGATTATTGCTCCTGCATAATCAAACACCATGACACGCTACAAACCCGGAACCTATATCGCCCTGTTTATAGGGGCGCACTTTGCACATCATCTTCTGACGGCGCTCGTTGCCCCGATTCTCCCCTTCATTCGTGACAGCTTCTCCTTAAGCTACGCGCAGGCCGGAGGAGTCGTATCCGCCTTCACGTTGTCCTACGGCATAGCGCAGCTTCCGGCAGGATGGCTCGCCGACAGGGTCGGGCGGCGGTACCTGATAACGGTGGGTATCTCAGGGGTAGCGGTCGCCGGGGCGGTTGCGGGTCTTACAACAACCTATGTGGGGCTCATTGGAGCGCTCGTGCTCATGGGTATCGCCGGGGGTGGATACCACCCTTCGGCAGCACCGCTGATCATGGCGAGTGTTCCGCCTGATCGGACCGGGCGGGCGCTGGGCCTGCATCTGATCGGTGGGAGTGCGAGTCACTTCGCCACACCGCTCCTAGGCGCCGCGTTGGCTCTGGCCTTCGGCTGGCGCGGTGCGTTTCTCGGTATTTCGCTACCGGTTTTCGCGTTCGGTGTCGTATTCTTCCTGACCCTGCACGGGCGGGGCGAGCAGCGCTGGGTAGCAGCGGCAGACCCTGCCGGTCCGTCTGTTCCAGGCAGCGAAACGAACGCGACGTCGGGTGGCCGAAGCGGGCGAGTGCGACGGCAGACCCTGTTTCGCATCATCATCTTCCTGATTCTGACCTCGTCATTAGGGGCTGCAATCGGTTCGCTGACCGCCTTCATTCCCCTGTATCTGGTTGATGGCTTCGGGCTCTCCGAAAGCTGGGCGGCTGCATCGCTTTCGGCCTTTTTCCTGACCGGGGTGGTTGCGGCACCCGTCGGTGGTGCGCTCTCCGACCGTTTCGGGCCTGTGCCGATACTGGTCACGCTTTCGGTGGTAGTCGGCCCGCTGGTCATCGCAATGGCCTACGCGCCATGGTTGCCGATATTCATGGCCGTGCTGCTCGGTATCGGGGTCGTTGCCTTTGTTCGCATGCCAGTTTCGGAATCGTATCTGTCGGCAGATGTGCCCGAACACCTGCGCTCAACTGTCCTCGGCGTTTACTTCTTTGCAGGCATGGAGGCGAGCGGGATCGTTACCCCCATAATCGGAGCCATAATTGACGGGCGAGGGTTCGCGATTGCGTTCTTATCGCTGGGTATTGTTCTGACAGTGGTTGCCGGGGTGGCCTCGATTATCCTGCTTCGGCTGCACCTTGGCGGGCGCGACGCTTAAAACCCCTGCATACAGATGCAGTGACGGTCACTGGTGTATGTCTCGTAACCGGGTGAGCGTGCGCAGGCGACGAGATAGCGGCGACCGCCGATTTCCTGCAGCCCGTGGCCGTTCGGGTTCTCCCGCATGAATGACCGAAGCGCCGGCGAAAGCTCTTCGCCGAACTGACTTCCTTCGCTTCGAGCGAGTATCACGCCATCGCCGTTGGAAATACACATCTGCACGGTGGCGTCGCTTCCCTCGGTCATGAGTATTCCTTCAATGGCCTGGTTCAGAGCCGTATCGGCAAGGTCATGCCAGCGGAACAGGATTCCGAGGGCCCCGATAGCGCTGCCGTTGGCGAGCCCTGACTCACGTACCGCGGTGGAATACGCGAGGATCTCTTCACCGCGTACCAGATCACTGACGTGTACGGTCTGCTCGGCAAAGTCGTCACCGTTGGCCGTCGCCAGAGCGCCTCGGAACCACGCGAGTGCACTCACGTTCGATCCGGTGCTGGAGAACAGGGACGGCCTGCCGTTTGCTATGACCGTTCCGTCGCGGTCGGTAAGAACCAGGTCGAAGTACACGGTGTAGGAGTCGAGAATGACGCCAAGTCGACTCGAGGCAGTTGACGTGGTTTCTGCGGTGGGGTCGGCGAGCGCGCGGACGACGCTGTCGTCAGTCGCCCACCACCTGACATCGCACGATCGCTCGTACAGGTTCCGGTCGATGATATCAACGACGTTGTGTGCTATCTGCTGGTAGCGCTGTCCTCTGACTTCGTAGGTCAGCTGGTCACTCATGACAGACAGCTCCTGCATGAGTGAACTGACCTGTGTTTCCATGTTCTGAATGACGGTGTTGGTGCGGAAGACGAGCTTCTGTATGCGATCGGCTACGACGGTGAAGCCCTTGCCGTGGGTGCCGGCGCGGGCCGCTTCAATCTTTGCGTTAATAGACAGTACGTGAATATCTTCGTTTATATCGCGGATTGTCTCGGTTGATTCGGAAAGGTTTTCCTCGACCTGCCTCGCCAGCTCAGCGAGCCGGTCGGCACTGACTTCAGTTTGTTGGGCCATATTATTCCTCTTTCTTAGATATGGCCCAGAATACTATGTGTTCACCGAATACCGCCAGTAATCGTTTTGCCTGGCTTTAGAACCGGAATGTAGTCCCTATTCCGATATTTGAGAACTGCAGAGACGGGTCGTCCCCGATAACCGGGAAGTCCGTGCGTGCCCGATCCGAGAAGTTTCTGATGTTCCGGCTGAATACGTGGACACGCCAGAAGTCGAACAGCGGTAGCGACACGCCGATCTTGAACTGGCCCGCGTAGTCAATGACACCGGTATTTGGTGCTGACGGGCCGGTGAAGAGCCGCTGCCAGTCGAGTATCAGGGATGGCCCGCCGAGCGGAATCTCGAGGCCCAGGCCGGCCGAAAAGAGGCCGAGCGGACGAACTCCCAGCCCGACAGGATTGTCCTGGCCGTACAGGATTTCGTTGTAAAGATGCACAGACGCGATACCAATGCCCCAGAACCGATACCCGGCAGCGAAGGCGAGTGTATCGGCAGCGCCCGGAGGCAGCTCTTCTCCGCTTTCCAGGGCCGGAGGATTCAGCGGAACGCTGTACTCGGTTCCCAGAATGACCCGCGGCCGGTTCTCGGCAGAAACCGAAACAGCGACAACAAATATAAGTAACAGAATTATCGATATATGTTTCATGATTACCGAAATATAGCGCGTGTCTGTGAAAGAATCCATCGTCCCTGAGCCTTTCTGCACGTTGACCGTTTTTCTCAATGCGCTCATGATCCTCTTCATACTGTGCAGGAGGGAGAACGCATGGATACTCGAATGATCGCACCCGGCTTCTTCGCCTTGCTTGCGATTCTGATTCTTGCCGGTTACGCGGCAGTCTTTCTGCTGGTCCCCATTCCATTGTGGATCAAGGTACTGTTTGGTCTTATTCTTGGCTCGTTCATGGCGGCCATAGTCTATGTACTCGTGCAGCGCGCACGGGAACTCAAAGAGGAGGACAAGGATGATCTTAGTAAATACTGATTTTATAACGGGACGTGATTTCGAGACGCTCGGACTGGTAAAAGGTTCAACGATCCGCTCAAAGCATCTCGGAAAGGATATTCTCGCGGCGTTCAAAACCATCGTCGGCGGAGAGCTCACCGCGTATCAGGAGATGATACAGGAAGCGCGGGCCATCGCGACCAAGCGCATGGTCGACGAGGCAACTGAGTTGCAGGCAGACGCGGTCATAAACGTCCGCTATGCGACGAGCAGCGTGACCTCAAACGCGGCCGAAGT
>RECN01000012.1 GCA_007694005.1 Spirochaetaceae bacterium | reverse complement strand
ATGCGCGAAGCGCCCGCTGGAAACTCAACGTTCCCCTCATACACGGTGATTACGCGCACATCCTCGACTGGCCGTATGAAAAGGGGCTTATCAACGCACCGTCGATGTTACTGTACGGAGGACGCTCTGTGTATACATCGCCGGAAGCGCGGAGCGCCATGCGCGGTCTCGCACCGGAGATGCGCGAGCACTGCATCGAATCCGCTGGCCACTGGGTTCACGCGGAGGCGCCTGACGAAACGATCAGCGTAATTCGTGAGTTTCTCGGAGCATGACAGGTAGATTTGTCGGCAGGTCCGGGCGCGTATACGTCACGGACCCGGGTAGGCCGGCTCAGTACGGAGCATTCCCTACGGGAGACAGCGTTCAGTTCGCTGTTGTGAGTCGCCACGCAAGCGCTGTTTCACTCCTGCTGTTTGAACGTGCAGACGATATCGAACCGGATGTTGAGATTCCATTCGACCCTGACACGAACAAGGTTGGTGACGTGTGGTACTGCCGTGTCACAGGATGCGGGATCGGTACCTTTTACCTGTACCGTGTCGACGGTCCCTACGACCCTGAATCCGGACAGCGGTTCAATCCGAAGCTTGGTCTGCTTGATCCCTACGCACAGGCGCTTACGGTAAGCGAAACCATAGGCTACTCGGTAGGCTATGATCGGTCGTCGCCGCGGCTTGATCTGGAAGCATCGAAACAGGGGAATCTCGCGCACATACCGAAGTGCATCGTTGTGGACGATGAGTTTGACTGGCAGGGCGACAGGCCTTTGAAATATCCGCTTCGCGAGTGCGTTTTATACGAGGTGCACACCGCCGGTCTTACCCGACATCCGAGCTCGACTGTCAAACACCCCGGAACCTTTATGGGCGTTGTAGAAATGATTCCGTATTTTCTGCAGTTGGGGATCACGTGTCTCGAGCTTCTTCCGGTGCACGAGTTCGACCCGAATGAGAACCCTCGCTACAACCCCGAGACCGGTGAAGCGCTCAAGAATTACTGGGGTTACAATACAATCGCGTTTTTCGCACCGGCGGCCCGATACGCCGCTGACCCTGGCCCCGGGGCGGTCGTCAAAGAGTTCAAGTACATGGTTCGGGAGCTGCATCGAGCCGGGATTGAGGTCATCCTCGACGTTGTGTTTAATCATACCGGTGAAGGCAATGAACTCGGTCCGACCTTGAGTTTCAAGGGGCTCGACAACAGTCTCTACTATCAGCTCGAAGACGATCCTCGGTATTACCGGAACTATTCAGGCTGCGGCAACACCCTGAACTGCAATGCGCCTGTTGTAAGGACGTTCATACTGGACTGCCTCCGGTACTGGGTCGTCGACATGCACGTCGATGGATTCCGCTTTGATCTCGCGTCGATCCTCGGTCGTGACCAGCAGGGCGTGCTCATGGAGAATCCGCCGCTTCTTGATCGCATAGCGGAAGACCCCATGTTGCGTGACACAAAAATAATCGCAGAAGCCTGGGACGCCGGCGGTGCCTATCAGGTCGGGCAGTTTCCCGGTACTCGCTGGGCAGAGTGGAACGATCGCTACCGCGACGATGTCCGCCGATTCTGGCGCGGAGACCCGAATCTGACTGGAAACTTCGCAACTCGTCTTTCGGGAAGCGCGGATCTGTATCACGAGGGCGGCCGGAAGCCGTTTCACAGCATCAATTTTATATGCAGTCACGACGGGTTCACTCTGAACGATCTGGTGAGCTATTCACACAAGCACAACGAGATCAACGGCGAGGGCGGTCGCGACGGTCATAACGGCGAATACAGCTACAACTATGGCATCGAGGGTGAAACGCTCGTTCCAGTGATTGCGGCAGTACGAAATCGGCAGATCAGAAACATGCTCGCGACGCTGTTTCTGTCGATCGGGACGCCGATGCTCAGCGCAGGCGACGAGATGCGACGAAGCCAGAAGGGCAACAACAATGCGTATTGCCAGGATAACGAGCTGTCCTGGCTTGATCACGGCCTTCGGGAGCGCAACGCACCCCTTGTCCGTTTCGTTTCAGAGCTGATTCGGTTCAGACGAAGTCAACCGGCTCTGCTCAGAGATGAGTTTTTTACCGGGCGCGATACCAGTGGGAGCATGCTGACCGACGTTTCCTGGCTCGACTCTGAAGGCAGGCCGGTAGACTGGCGTACTGCCGACGCTTGCCTGTGCGTGCTCATCGACGGCACCGAGGTGGAGACCGACGGTCGGCTTTCGGACGACCTTTTTCTCGTGTTCAACGCTACGACGATAGACCGTGACGTGATTCTGCCTTCGGCCGGGCGAACGTGGCGACTGGTACTCGACACCGCCGCCGAACCGCCGGCAGATATCTTCCCTGCCGAACAACGCCCGGAGATCAGCGGTCGCAGCTACCGGGTCCCTGCGCGTACGACTCTTGTTCTTGTGGATCCCGTACCGGACTGATACACGTGGACTGACAGGAAAGAGCCAATCAGGCGTCTGACGACTGATCCTTTGTCTCATCCTTTGTCTGATCGGTCTTCCGATCCTTTTTCAGCCGGCCTGTACCCGCGTCGAAGTCCGGAATTCCATTCTCTATCCGGCCCTCCTCGAAATACATCCTGATATTCTCAAAGGTCACACCGGCGATATTTGTCAGCGCTTCACGGGTAAAGAAGGCCTGGTGGCTGGTCACGAGAACATTCGGATAGGCGAGCAGCCGCAGCAGGTTGTCGTCGGTTACTATGTTCGATGAGTGATCCTCAAAAAAATAGTCCGTTTCTTCTTCGTACACATCCAGTCCGGCGGATCCGACCCGACCGGAGCGGAGGGCTTCAAGCAGATCTTCGGTGCGAATCAGTTTGCCTCGCCCGGTGTTAATGATCATGACGCCGGGTTTCATCTGGCTGATCGATGCGCGATTGATCATGTAGATGTTCTCGGGCGTGAGCGGACAGTGCAGGCTGACGACATCACTCTGCCGGTACAGCTCGCTCAGTTTCATGTACTCGACGTTCCATTTCGCCGCCCACTCCTTATTCGGGTAGGGATCGTAGGCGACTACCTTCATTTGCAGGCCTCGCAGAATTTCGGCCATTATGCGTCCGATCTGTCCGGTTCCGATGACGCCTGCGGTCTTGCCGTACATATCAAAACCGAGCAGGCCGGCAATTGCAAAGTTACTGTCACGCGTGCGGTTGTACGCCCGATGCGTCTTGCGGTTGAGGGTAAGCATGAGAGCCAGTGCGTGTTCGGCAACGGCGTGTGGTGAGTACGCCGGAACACGGACAATATCGAGCTTTCCTTTTAACGCGTCGAGATCGACGTGGTTGTACCCGGCGCTGCGCAGAGCGAGTAGCTTGACGCCACGGGATGCGAAGACATCGACGATCTCAGGAGTGACCTGATCGTTTACAAAAACGCAGGCACAATCCGCGCCTTCGGTGACGACGGCGTTCTCTCTGGTGACCCGGAACTCGAAATAGCGTAGGTCGAATCCGTAGTCGGCGTTTGTCATATTAAAAAATTGCTGGTCGTAACTCTTGGTGTCGAAAACGGCAATGGTTGGTTTACTCATGGTTCGGCTCCTAAGGCGATTGTAGTAAAGACCCGGGGTACCGGTCGAGGCGCCTGGGGCCGCTCCTTGACAGAAAAGCGGTCACGCGTCCATATTTCAGCCTTGAAGTACGGCGTTGACTGAGACACGCTGCAACGTATCGGGTCCACAGAGAGGGCATCCACAGCGCAGAACCTGCGCGAGGCTGGAAGATGCCTGACAGCGACGTTGCCGGCACCACTCAGGAGCCGCCGGTCGAAGGCGGATCGTGGCTTATGCGATCTGTTGTGTAGGCCGTGCCGTCTGGCCCACGATACGGGAGAAAATGAGTGCAGGCAATCGCCCCCTCAAGCGGAAGCGGTGTCTGAAGTAAGGTGGAACCGCGGAAGAACCGGTAAACCCGGGCCTTTTCGTCCTTACGGAATCGTTTTGATCATGATCTGGAGTCGTGGATTCCCGGTCATTGACGACGCCGTATGACGAAGAAGCCCGGGTTTTTTCGTTGTGCGGACCGACACGAACGCATTTTTGGAGGTGTTGTATGAGTGATGCAGCAGATACCGGCAAACTGAGCAGAGAGGACCGTCTGTACCGAATCAGGCATTCGACCGCGCACGTGATGGCCGAAGCTGTGCTTCGAGAATTTCCTGATGCAAAGATTGCGATTGGCCCACCGATCGAGAACGGGTTCTATTACGATTTTGATCTGCCCCGGAGCCTGACTCCGGATGATCTGGAAAAGATCGAATCACACATGCGCGACATAGTCGCGGAAAAACACCCCTTCGAGAAAACGGTAATCAGTCGTGATGAAGCCCGGTCACGGTTTTCTGATCAGCCCTACAAGCTCGAGCTTCTGGACGCGATACCGGAGGGCGACGAGGTCTCGCTGTACACCGTCGACAGTTTCGTGGACTTGTGTCGCGGCCCCCACGTCGAGAACACGAAGGAGATCCACGCCAAAGCATTCAAGCTGCTGAACGTCGCCGGCGCCTACTGGCGTGGTGATGAAAAGCGACCCATGCTGCAGCGCATCTATGGAACCGCGTGGGAGAACCCCAAAGAGCTGCGTGCTCATCTCGATCATCTTGCCGAGGTTGAAAAACGGGATCACCGGAAACTTGGTCGCGAGCTCGATCTGTATTCGACCCACGAAGAGGCCGGCAGTGGTCTGATCTACTGGCATCCGAAAGGCGCCCGCATACGCCTTGCCATTGAGGAGTACTGGCGTAAGCAGCACGCGGCAGGTGGTTACGAGATTCTGTACACCCCGCACGTAGGAAAAAGCTGGCTCTGGGAGACGAGCGGTCACCTCGATTTCTATAGCGAGGGCATGTACCCGTCGATGGAGATGGACAACGCCGAGTACTACGCGAAGCCCATGAACTGTCCCTTTCATATACTCATTTACAAGACATCGATGCGCAGCTATCGGGAACTGCCCCTGCGCTGGGCGGAGCTCGGCACCGTATATCGCTATGAACGAAGCGGGGTTCTGCATGGGCTTCTCCGCGTTCGCGGATTCACACAGGACGACGCGCACATCTTCTGTGCACCTTCACAGGTCGAAGACGAGATTCGCACCGTGTTGCAGTTCAGTCTCGATATGCTCGGTGCCTTCGGCTTTACCGATATCAAGGCCTACCTTGCGACGCGCCCTGAGAAAAGCGTTGGTGAGGAGAAGGACTGGAACACGGCAATCGAGAGTCTCCGGAAGGCGGTTGAGGCCTCGGGGCTCGCGTATGAGGTTGACGAGGGCGGTGGAGCCTTCTACGGGCCCAAGATCGATCTGAAGCTCAAGGACGCGATCGGTCGGGAGTGGCAGATGTCCACGGTGCAGTTTGACTTCAATCTGCCTGAGCGCTTTGACATGACCTTTGTTGACTCCGACGGCCGGGAGAAGCGACCGTTCATGGTGCATCGCGCCCTGCTGGGATCTCTGGAGCGCTTCTTCGGAGTTCTCATAGAGCACTATGGCGGCGCATTCCCGGTCTGGCTCGCACCCGTACAGGCGATCGTCATTCCGGTAGCCCCGGCCTTCGACGAATACGCACGTATCGTCAAGAACGTGCTTGCCGAAACGGGAATTCGGGTTGATGCTGATCTCCGTGACTCGCGCATGAATGCGAAGATCCGTGATGCGCAGCATCAGAAGATTCCTTATATGCTTGTCGTCGGAGGACGCGAAGAAGAAGAGCGCGCGGTCAGCATACGCATGCGCACCGGAGACAAGAAAGACGGAATTGCACTCGACGAGGCTGTCGCATTCATACGCGAAAAAATCGAGAAACGGGAAGACATATGAGCACAGACGCATTGGACCAACTCAAGAGCATCGACCGGGAGCTGCAGCTGCTCTCAAAAACGGTTTCTCTCCTTCACTGGGATCAGGAGACCTACATGCCGGATGACGGCATCGATATGCGCTCCGATGAGATCGCCCTGCTTACCGGAATGATACACGAACGGGGTACAAGCGACGAATATGGAGCGCTTCTTGCCGATCTGGGGGCAGATGATGAGCATCCCGACGGAGGGAGTGAGGTTCCGGACGAGGATCGGGCATTGATTCGCTGCCTGTACCGGGACTACCGTCGGGAGCAGAAGCTCCCGGCGGAACTCGTGCGGCGGTTTGCCGTCGTAACCAGTATGGGGCAGGCGGTATGGGCCCGGGCGCGCGAAGCGAACGATTTTTCGATCTTTCGTGATCATCTCGCCGAGATCATCGACCTGAATCGGGAGCGGGCGGCACGGTTTGGCTACGACGAGCATCCCTACGATGCACTTCTCGACGAGTACGAGCCGGACATGAAAGCCTCCGAGGTTCGCACGGTATTTGATCAGCTTCAGAAAGATCTTGTGCCGATTTCCGGTCGAATTCAGGCTGCTGAACAGGTTGATGATTCATTTCTGCACCAGGCGTATCCGATCGACGGGCAACGCGCGTTCAGCCGCAGGGTCCTTGAAGCCATCGGTTGGCCCTTTTCGCGCGGGCGGCTGGACGAGTCGGCGCATCCGTTTACGACCGATATCGGGTCCATGGATGTGCGTCTGACGACCCGGTACGCACCGGATTTCCTGAACCCCGCCCTGTTCGGAACCATACACGAGGCGGGTCATGGTCTGTACGAGCTTGGCGTCGCATCGAAGTATCACGGGACGTCGCTTGCTTCCGGTACGAGCCTCGGAATTCATGAGTCCCAGTCGCGGACCTGGGAAAACATGATCGGACGCAGCCGGGAGTTCTGGCAGTACTTTTACCCTGAGCTTGTCAGAACCTTCCCGGGTCTGCTCGACACCGTAGATCTCGACCGTTTTTATCGAGGTATTAACCGGGTTGAATCCTCGTTCATCCGGGTGGAGGCCGACGAAGTCACCTACAGTCTTCATATCATGCTTCGTTTCCGTCTCGAGCTCGCCCTGATCGAAGGATCGCTCAACGTGGACGATCTTCCGGAAGCCTGGAGAGCGATGTCGCGGGAGCTTCTCGGCATCGCTCCCGAAAGCGATGCCGAGGGCGTCCTTCAGGACATACACTGGTCCATGGGTGCCATGGGATACTTCCCGACATACGCCCTCGGAAATCTCTATGGCGCGCAGTTCTACAAGGTCATGACAGAGGCAATTCCCGATGCCGCTGATCAGATCGCACACGGGAACTTCGTCGATATCCTTGAGTGGCAACGTGAACACATACATTCCCACGGGCGGGCAAAAACGGCCCGCGAGCTCGTCAAGGATATCAGCGGGCAAGCGCTCGATGCCCGATACTTCACGGAGTATCTGAATAAGAAGTACGGCGAGGTATATCAGCTCTGAGTATTCTGTCCGGGAGTAATCCGTATCTCTGGGGTTTCCTCAGTGCGTTCGCAGTGGGCACCGCGGTGTCCGTTCTGCTCCGTCGGCTGGTCAGGGGGCGGGGTGGGTCAGCCTCAGGCCCGGCAGCCGCTGCGGCCTTACTCCTGTGTTCGTTATCGGTCGGTCTGATGGTCACCGGACTGTTTCTGAACGGTATCGAGGCCTTTACCGGAGGCGCGTTCTGGATTTTCGCCGGAGTCGTGTTTGCATCGGCTATCGTAATGGTGTCGTTCCCGCGTGCGGCAGGGTTCCCGGGGCTCATAGTGATTCTGACTCTTATTATGGGGGCCTCCTGGGTCGTTTCGGACTATGAGCCGGTTCCTCCCGGGGGGGTAACGTTCGATTTCCGTGTTATCCGTCTTGATGTCGACCGCCTGACCATAGAGGTGTTGCCGGATGGCCCCCTGTACGAGTTCGACCGTGGAGCTCTCGAGCTTTCGCTGCGCACACTGCAGGTGCCACGATGGTTCCTCGCCGCCGGATCCGAAGTCTTCGTGCGATACCCCTGGGACGCTGCCGAGGCGAATCCGCTGCGGGAGGACATCCGATCGCGGTTTCCGGTTCTCTTCGCGTCGGAGTCACGGCACGCGAAGGTAGAACGCCCGGTGCTCTTCGCGGTCTATCGCGTCCGCATCGATGAAGACTCGGCGGTGACGATTTCGCGACGTGAAATCGCTGAATTGCGGTGACTCTATCAAGGACCGGCAGGCTCAATCCGATAGTGTTATCAGAGCAATGCTAATCACGCTGTACAGGATCACCGACGACGAGCAGATACGCTACGTCACCATACATAACCGGCAGCCCACGCTCTTCTCCGAGCACGCGTTTATCGTATGCACCGGTACCATACAGGGACCGTCGTCTGAGCGCCTGTATACCTTCGACTCCCGCGATGAGATGGACCAGGCGCTGCAGAAAACGATCAGAAGTCGCGTCCGCCGCGGGTACCGTGTTCTCTACAGTTATTTTCGAAAACACGAGTACGAGGATCTTCGCCCCGCACTGTTCGCTTGACAGATTTTTCGACTCAGCGTAGCGTATGCGGCGTGAACATACCAAATACCGTTACATCGTCCCGAATTTTTCTCTCCCCGATCTTTTTTCTCGTCTTTTTTGTGCCCTTGTGGACCGGATTTCTACTGCAGACCTCGATAGCGGTTCTGTGGTTGCTGTTCGTCTACATAGAGTTTTCCGATGCGCTTGACGGCGACATTGCACGTCGTACGAATCAGGTTACCGACCTTGGCAAGGTACTCGATCCGTTTGCCGATGTGTTTTCACGCCTGACGTATTTCGTCTGTCTGCTGGTGGCAAATCTCATGCCCGTGTGGGTGTTCATCATCATCCTGTATCGGGAATTCGGCATCATTTTCATACGGCTGCTCATGTATAGAAAGGGTGTTGCTCTTGCGGCGAGGTCCGGAGGAAAGATCAAAACAGTCATGTACTCCCTCGGTGGCGGAGCCGGCCTTCTGTTGAGTTCACTCAACCGCCTGGGAATGTACGAACCACAGGGACGCCTGGGCCTGTTTACTCCGTTTGGTGTCGATTTTCCGGCGGTCTACGTAGAAATCATTGCGTATGTCGCATTCGCGGCCTATGTGATTGCGGCAGTGCTGTCGGTACTATCGTTTCTCGATTATGTGCGAGTATTCCGTGGCCACGGAGCAGCGTAGCCGGCACACGCCAGAAAAGCCCACGCCGCTGTCTGAGTGGCCTGTATCGCACCGACGCGGGATACGCTTTGTTCTCTGTGACATTGACGACACCCTCACGAAAGAGAACCGGCTCGAAGCCTCTGCGTTTGACGCCTTGTGGAGGCTTCACAAAGCCGGTTTCGTCGTCATTCCGGTCACCGGCAGGCCCGCCGGCTGGTGCGATGCGATTATCAGGCAGTGGCCGGTAGACGCCGTGATCGGCGAGAATGGTGCGTTCACCTACTATCTTGAAAACGGTGTGCGTCGCGAAATCTACCATCCCGAAAGTGGTGATCCGACGAAAACCCGTGAGACGCTCGAGCGCATCGCCGCGCGGGTGTTCCGCGAAGTCCCGGGAACACGAATGGCGAAGGATCAGCCGTTTCGGCTGTACGACTATGCCGTTGATTTTCGCGAAGAACCACCGTTTCTGGACTTCGACGACGCAGAACGGATACGGGCGATTTGTGAGTCCGAGGGGGCGGAAGCCAAAGTCAGTTCCATCCACGTGAACTTCTGGATTGGTCAGTACGATAAGCGTTCCATGGTTGCATATACGCTGAATCAGCTCTGGAATGTCTCCATTGACGACCCCGAGGTTCGTGATACGGTCCTGTTCTGTGGTGACTCACCGAACGACGAACCGATGTTTGCACTCCTGCCGAACTCCTGTGGTGTCGCAAACGTGCTGGAAATGCTTCCGTTCATGAGCTCCCCTCCGACCTACGTTACCGAGGCTCCCCATGGCGAAGGCTTCGCTGAACTCGTACAGGAACTGTTAGTCGCACACACATAAGGAACTCATCATGGAGTATGTATTGCTTGACGGGAGCTGGACCCTTGAGGTCGGCGCGAACGCGGAAGCGCAGGCTTCGGTAGTACCTGCCTCGGGGATACGGGCTGAGATTCCGGGGACGGTTCACACGGATCTGCTCGCGGCCGGGCTGATTCCTGATCCCTATCTGAGCGATCAGGAGCAGGCTCAGGACTGGGTCGGGCGAACCGACTGGGTGTATCGGCGTTCGTTCCGTATCAGTCCGGATTTCCTCAGGGCCGAACGGATAGAGCTTGTGTGCGAAGGACTTGATACCCTTGCAGACATCAGCCTGAATGGAAGTTCCGTTGCGCGTACGGCAAACGCGTTTTACGGGCACAGTATTGAGGTCTCCGATCATCTGATTCCCGGCGAGAACGAGATCGTTATTGCTTTTACCGCGCCGGTTACCGCTGCCGAAAAGGCTCAGTCCGAGCGCTTCTACTGGCACACCGGCATCGGTCAGGAACGACTTACCGGGGTCAATCAACTCAGAAAGAGTCAGTGCAACTTCGGGTGGGATTGGGGACCGCGATGCGCGACGGTCGGTATCTGGCGTTCTATCCGCCTTCGGGCATATAACGAGGCGGCCTTCGAGGACGTTCACGTGCGTCAGGTTGAGCTTTCCGCCGAATCGGCCACCCTTCACATCACAGCCTCGGCCATTCGGACCGGAGAGATACTGCCTGCGGCCCTCAGCGTGACGCTCCGCCTCGGAGAGGATACGGTCGCTGCAGGAAGCGCTTCCTGCGCGTCTGATTCGGGTCCAGGTACGACACAGGTCCATGCCGGTCTTTCTCTGCACGTCGCCGAACCCCGAATGTGGTGGCCGAACGGCATGGGCGATCAGCCCCTGTACGAGCTCGTGTGCGACCTGCTCGACGACACCGGCGGGCTTCTTGATCGAACGGTCCGCCGTATCGGATTGCGCACCGTCAGGCTGCTCCGAGAGTCTGATGAATGGGGCGAACAGTTCGCGTTCGAGGTGAACGGTATTCCCGTGTTCGCGAAGGGCGCGAACTGGATTCCGGCTGATACCTTTGTTCCGAGAATCAGTGAGGATCACTACCGTTACCTCATACAGAGCGCAGCTGCTGCCCACATGAATATGCTGCGTGTCTGGGGAGGCGGGATCTACGAGTCAGATCTCTTTTATAAGCTCTGCGACGAACACGGACTTCTGGTCTGGCAGGATTTCATGTTTGCCTGCGGCGCATACCCCGCCGACAAAGAAGAGTTCATGCAGTCGGTCAAGCAGGAAGCGTCGGAGGTTATCCGCCGGCTGCGGTCGCATCCCTGCATCGCCTTGTGGTGCGGAAACAATGAAATGGAACAGATTCACGGGTGCATATCGACCGGGTCAGAGGTTGATGCGCTCGGTGCGATGAGTCGCGAAAGTTATACACAACTCTTCGACGTTATGCTCGCCGATCAGGTGCGACGCTATGATCCCGAACGCGCGTACTGGCCTTCGAGCCCGCATACGCCCGGCGAGAAGCGCGCGGATGCAAACGACCCGCGTGCTGGCGACGCCCACTTGTGGATGGTCTGGCACGGCAGACAGCCCTTTGAGAGCTATCGCGATTGCGGACACAGGTTTGTCAGTGAGTTCGGTTTCCAGAGTTTTCCTGAACCACAGGCCGTCGCTCGTTTTACCGCGCCTGAAGAGCGGAACATAACGTCGCGCATCATGGAGTATCATCAGCGAAGCCCTATCGGGAATGACGCGATCATACAGTACATGCTCAGCTGGTTTCAGCTTCCGGTGAGTAACGACATGGTGCTGTGGACCTCGCAGATACTGCAGGCTGTTGCCATGCAGTATGCAATCGAGCACTGGCGGCGAAGCATGCCCCGCGGAATGGGTACTCTGTACTGGCAGCTGAACGACTGCTGGCCTGGTCCGAGCTGGTCGGGCATAGACTGGGAAGGACGCTGGAAAGCACTGCACTACCAGGTGCGACGCTCGTATGCTCCGGTACTGCTCTCGGCCGTTGAGGACTCTGACGCCGGCACCGTGACGCTCTATGTAAGCAGCGATCGGAGTGACCGGCGGTGGCTGGACATGGAGTGGCGCCTGTGGACCACCGACGGTGAGCTCATCAGTCTGGGAGCCGAAGAAGTAGATTCTCGGGTGCGGGCGACTACCGAGGTAATCACGCTCGATTTTTCGGAACAGATTGAACAGCTTGGAGCGGAGAACCTGTTGTTTTTTGCGCATCTCTGCGACGGAAATGACGAATGCAGCGCGTGCATGGTGAGTTTCGTCCGGCCGAAACACCTGGAACTGAAGGACCCCGAGATAGGCGTTGAACTGCTCGATGAAAAAGAAGGCCTGTATCAGCTGACCGCCGAAAAACCTGCTTTGTGGGTCTGGGTCGACGTTCAGGGGCAGGATATATCGTACAGCGACCGTTTTTTTCACCTTGAACCCGATATCCCGGCGAGAGTGACGGTCAAATCCCGATCAAATAACAAAATTTCCTGGAAACCTGAAGATATTCGGGTGTACTCTCTGAGGAGCACGTACATTTAGGGGGAACTATGCAATACGAGATTTATGGAACGTCCATGCCTGTTGTCGAATGCAAACTCATGCAGGGTGAGACACTTCAGTGTCAGGCTGGTGCCATGAAGTACATGGACGCCGATGTCGAAATGAAGACCGGTGTTCAGGGTGGCCTTGGCGGCTTCGTCAAGCGCCGCATGATGGGGGAAAAAGGATTTCTGAACTTCTATTCGGCAACCAGAAGCGGTCAACGCGTCGCCCTTGGGCACACGTACCCGGGCAAGATCGTCCCGGTCGACGTCGGAACAGTGGATTACATCTGTCAGAAACGGGCGTTTCTTGCCGCTGAGTCAGATGTGGAACTTGATATCGTGTTTCAGAAGAAGCTCGGAGCAGGTTTCTTTGGCGGAGAAGGCTTCATTATGCAGAAGCTGAAGGGGCGTGGAACGGCGTTTCTCGAGATAGACGGCGAAACGGTCGAAATGCAGCTCGCTGCGGGCGAAAAGATCAAGGTTGAGACCGGTGCCCTTGCATTCATGGAGTCTACAGTCGGTTTCGACGTGGAAATGGTGAAAGGAATGTCGAACTTCCTGTTCGGGGGAGAAGGACTCTTTCTGACGACCCTGACCGGCCCGGGCAAGATCTGGTTGCAGACAATGAGCATACAGACCCTCGCAGGGGAGCTGTATCCCTACCTGCCGTCGAGTAAAAAGAACTGATTTAGCCACAGCGCTTGACACGAGGGGCTGGGATGGGGTAATTTCCGGGTCCCTTGAGTCAAGCGGA
>RECN01000103.1 GCA_007694005.1 Spirochaetaceae bacterium | reverse complement strand
TCCATGCTATGCAGCGGCTTAGGCCTGAATCATCACCACAGTCGCGGACAGTAATTACATGTTCCACCAGGCGTAGTAGTGGTGAACCAGACCATACACATCTCCGACTCCCACCTGACTGCCCGCGCGAAGAGCAGCGGTAAGAAAGATCTTCGCGTCTTCGCAGGCATCGCGAACCGATTTCCCGCGGGCCAGACCGGCCGCGATCGCGCTGCTGAGTGTTGAGCCCGCCCCGAACCTTGTATACTCGCGGACTCTGCCGGAATGAAACCACGTGAAGGTTACCGGGCCACCTTCTTCGCGGTATGCGAGGAGGTCGTCACTATGCGCGCGTCTGCTTTTACCACCTTTGAGCAGTATCGCACCTGGCCCCATATCCAACAGGACCTGAGCGGCTCGTTCCATGTTATCTCCGTCGACGATACTTACACCCGTGAGAAACTCAGCCGATGGTACGTTTGGAACAAGAACAGTCGCCCTGGGAAGAAGAAGATCTCTGACAAGAATGAGTGCCTCCGAGTACTTCGGTTGGAGCTCGGTGTCTCCGAAGCGCGCAAGAACAGGATCCACGACGATTGGAACGTTCGGAAAGCGCGAGAGACGTTCCGCGACTGCCTCTACCGTTTGGGCGTCGCTGAGAAAACCGATTTTGACGGCATCGGGTGTTCCTGGTCGAACTGCATCTTCGAGCTGCTCGATGACAACGGATGCGTCGATGTTTGTCCATCCGTGCAGGGACGCAAAATCTCCTGTGTTGATTGCCGTGAGAACGGTAAGAGGGTAGCAACCGAATGCAGAAATCGTTTTTACATCGGCAGGGAGCCCGGTCATACCGAGTGAGTCGCTTGATCCTAAGGTCAGAACTGTGTGATATGAGCGGGTATTACTTTTCACAGAACTGTATAATATGGTAACACGTGCATGAAGTCGATAGAAATCGGTACCCAAACAGGAAAGCAGAAGGAGACAAGTACATGGAGCGAGATGAAAACGAAGTCGCTGTAGAGGAGTCTGGAGTTGCATACGTTGAATCCAGGTCGGGTTCTCCTATTGTAAATGGCCTCAAGGGCCTTTTTATCGGGATGGCAAATGTAATTCCGGGAGTCAGCGGTGGAACAATCGCCGCCATAACCGGGCTTTACGATGATCTTGTTTCAGCCTTTGGCGAGTTTTTTAAAACAGGGTGGAAGCGGAACACCAGATACCTTGCGCCGGTTGTTCTTGGAGTTATGGCTGGATTCCTTTTTCTGGCACGCTTTATCGACATTGCTCTTTCTGAATATCCTGAGATAACACTTCTGTTTTTTACCGGACTCATTGCGGGCAGCGTACCGTATCTGATTAAGCGTGCAGGGGCATCTACCTTTCGAGTACGCTATCTTATTCCGCTTGTCATAGCGTTTGTACTTCTCGCATGGATGGGGCTCGCCGAGCGTCCCGCGGCCACGCCTCCTATGACTGATGTCTCGGTGACAACAGGCCTCATTGTATTTGGTTCAGCAGTTGTTGGAAGCATCGCAATGGTGGTACCGGGACTGAGTGGCAGTTTTCTCTTTCTCCTGATTGGTGTGTACTCGACCATTACCCGAATCGCCGCCGAGTTTAATATTCCGCTGCTTCTGGTATTTGTGGCAGGTACGGCAATTGGCATCGTGATTGCGTCTAAGATCATCTCGTGGCTGTTGAGGAACTTTCACGCGACAAGCTATTACGCAATCGTCGGTCTTGTTATTGGTTCTCTTTTCGGTGTCTGGCCCGGATTGCCCGGTGGTACCGGAACGGTTATGGGCATCGTCAGTCTGTTGGTCGGCCTGGCGATAAGTCTCACCCTTGGTACGGACATGAAAGAGCGCCTGGTGAAGCGAAAGTAGAGTACATGCCGACGAAACAGAATTTACGACGAATCCTCATCGCTACGGTGGTTGCGTGTGCTGTTTTCGGTCTCGCGTGGGCAATCGGTGTCTATAACGCCGATGCAATAGACCCTCATCCGTTTTTCAGTAATCTTGAGGGACCGCGTCCGGTCGTCGTGTCGGAGGCGGGTGGAAGAGGCTTATGGCCTGAAAACACGCTCGCTGCAATACGGGGTTCCCTGACCCTCGGTGTCGAGCTAATAACGCTTGATGTGAGGATCACACGGGACGGAGTTCCTGTTCTGATGAGGGACGATCGCGTTGATCGCACCACCGACGGCACAGGGCTTGTTTCAGAGCTTTCGTCGCGCAGTATGGGAGATCTGGACGCAGGGTTCGGATTTGACAGCTCGGAAGCCGAAATGCCGTTGTTCGTGGGGCTCGGGATTGGAGTTCCATCTCTCGAAGATGTGTTCCGGGCTTTTGATCGCACACAGTTTCTGTTGTTTCTGCGAGGTGGCGAAGACCAGCTTGCGGAGACGGTAGGGGAACTCATTGAGCAGTTTGGCCGCAGCGATCGAACGATCGTATTTAGCGAAACAGACGCGATCATCGACTTCTTTCGAGCACAGTTCTCAGGTGTCGCGACTGTGAGCACTCCCTCGGAATTGCGTCGTTTTACGCTTCTGAATAGCGTTTTTTCATCACGTGCGTACACTCCACAAGCCGAGTTCTTACTGGTAGATACCGCGAGTCTTAATACCATCCCGGGACCTCGTTTCATTTCGAATGCCCAACGGCAGGGGATGCGCGTTGCTGCCGTTTCCTCGGGTGATCAGAATCAGGTTAAGCTTTTAGCAGATCGCGGCGTAGATCTGATAATTACTCCGTATCCCGATGTGGCGCTCGCCGCTCTTAAGCGACTGTAGCGGCCAGATTCATGATTATCTGTGCGTGCTTCTCGCTGACCGGCATTACACTCAAACGGTTTCCCTTCCGTACCAGAGGCATATCTTCCAGCTCGGGAATCGTTTTTAGCTCGTACAGACTGACTGTACGCGGAAGCTCCTGAACTGCACGTACGCGAACAACTATCCATCGGGGTGCCTCGCGGGTGCTCTTCGGATCGTAATACTTGCTTGAGGTATCAAACTGGGTTGGATCGGGTTGAGACTCACCTATTACCTCGGCGATGCCTGCGACACCCGGTGGGTTCGTGTTCGAGTGATAGAACAGAACTCTGTCACCGTTCTTCATTTCCCTCATAAAGTTACGTGCCTGATAATTCCTTACGCCGTCCCAGATGTCACCTTTTGTCGACATATTCATGAGATCCCGAAAACTAAACACGGCGGGTTCGCTTTTCATTAGCCAGTAATTCATGGCCAGAACGATATACGGTGCATTCATCTCTTGCAATGCGAGAATTTGACTCGTACAGGTTCTCGATGGATATTTAAGATGGAGGAAGCAATGAACACAGCAAACGATAGAACACAAGTCGATGTCGGTCTGACGGCGTCAAAAGCGGAAACGGTCGCTGAAGCTCTGAACACCTACCTTGCAAATCTTCAGGTATTGTACACGAAGCTACATAATTACCATTGGAACATCGAAGGGGATAGTTTTTTTACCCTGCACGCACAACTCGAGCAGATGTACAACGTGGTGAATGCAGAGATCGATGAGGTCGCGGAACGGATATTGAAGATTGGTTTTCGTCCGATGGCGCGTGGTGTCGACTATGTGAAGCATTCAGATATTCAGGAAGTACCGTCAAAAGCATATCACGGTAAGGATATCGCCGAGACCCTCGCCGGCGATTACAGAACCTTGTGCGTGAAACTTCGGCATCTTATCTCTGCCGCCGAAAAAGCGGGTGACGATGGGACGGCGGATGATGCGACCGCTTACCTGAAGGACAAGGAACAGATGGTCTGGATGCTGACGGCATACAAGAGTTAAATCGTCTCAGAAGAACGATCGCTGCCGCATGCACTCGTACGCAACGATGGCTACGGCGTTACTCAGATTCAGCGATCGTGCTTCCGGTCTCATCGGGATAGTGATTACCCTGTCCCGGTGCTGACTGAGTATGCGTGGTCCGAGGCCTGCCGTTTCCTTTCCGAACACAAGCATCAACCCGTCTTCCGTGAGATCCGTGTCGGCGTACGTGGCCGTCCCGTGCGTAGAGAGATAGAGTTTCTTCCGCCCAGCACACGCAGACTCAAAGGCGTCGTAACTGTCATGTTCTATGACATCCAGAAGATTCCAGTAATCCAGACCCGCCCGGCGAACGTGCCGCTCTGAGATCGAGAAGCCGAGCGGGTGTACGAGATGCAGACTTGCTCCTATAGCCGCACATGTCCGGGCAATGTTGCCTGTGTTCCCGGGTATCTCCGGTTCTACCAGGACAATGGCGAGTGATGTCTGCGTCATGTCCCGTCAGTTTATGGCGTTCAGGGCTGCGTCGTAATCCGGTTCCTGAGCGATTTCCGGTACCAGCTCGGTATACGTGACGCGATTGGCTTCATCGAGGACAATGACGGCTCTGGCAAAAATACCGGCGAAGGGGCCATCGGTCATGGTAAGCCCGTAACGCTCTCCGAAGGACCTGTCCCGCATGGCAGTCAGCGTATGGATGTTCTCGATACCGTTGGCGTCGCAGAAGCGCTTCGCAGCGAAGGGCAGGTCACAACTCACGTTGACGACGACGGTGTTCTCCCTGGTTGTCACGTCCTTGTTGAACCGGACGGCACTCGCTGCACAGATTCCCGTGTCGAGGCTCGGGACTACGTTCAGTATCTTACGTTTGCTGCCGAAATCCGCAAGCGACATATCGGTGAGATCGGGGCCTGTCAATGTAAAATCCGGGGCGGTCGTGCCGACGGCGGGAAGTTCTCCCGTTGTGTGAACCGGGTTCCCTTTCAGTGTTATTTTCGCCATGTGTTCTCCTGTCTCCTTATGGAGTAGTTTTGTGTCCGTGCTAGGCACGGTACGTGTCATCCTCGTAAATGTTAAGTACCGACGGTATCATCCGTATGTTCTTCATGATCGCTTTTGTGTCGGTTGCTCGTTCCATCTCCAGAGTAAAATGGGCCTGCACCTTCCCGTTAATCATGTCATCCACACGGCCTTCTATGAGGTGTCCGTGGTACTTCCGGACCGCCCCCTCGATTTCGCTGAACAGATCCCTGGACGTACTGGTGGTTACCCGGAACCTGCGAGTCACGTGCGGACTGATCGTCTCCCATTCCACGTCGATCCGTCGTTCCTCGTAGTCGGGAATGTGTGCAAGGTTCGGGCAACTGGTCTTATGAACGATAATGCCGCGACCGCGAGAAATATAGCCTACGATTTCGTCGCCTGTTTCCGGGCGGCAGCAGTTCGCAAAGCGGATCATCCAGTTGCGTTCCTTACCGATACGGACACCGACTTTTTCCGTGTCCCTGATGGATGCAGGTGTTTCCGGTTCTTCGTCCTTTACGACGAGCTTTGTTGGTGTTGTAGAGGTACGTGGCGTCTGGTCGCGTCGTTTTGCTACGACACTCTGATCGATAATCAGGTTCTCATCGTGCTTGTTCAACCAGTGACGGATCTTATGACGGGCGCGTGTTGTCTTTACGTAGCGGAGCCAGTTCAGATGGGGGTGGGCGCTGTTGCTGGTCAGAATTTCGACGATCTGTGTGTTGCCGAGAGGTTCCTTCAGCGGGACAATCTGTCCGTCTGCTTTTGCCCCGACGCAACGGTTTCCAATCTCGGAGTGGATGTGATAGGCGAAATCTAACGGTGTTGCCCCCCGGGGCAACTGCACAACGTCTCCCTGAGGGGTAAAGACATAGATTGAGTCCCGAAGAATCTCGCGTTTGATTTCGTCGAGGAACTCGTTTGAGTTAATTCGTACCCCGCCGAGACTTCGGACGTGACTGATGATTGCAAGATCACCAGTTCGGGATGAGCGGTCCTGTGGGCTCGTTTTATACATCCAGTGAGCGGCGACGCCAAACTCTGCTGTACGGTGCATATCGTGTGTTCGTATCTGTATCTCCGTACGGCGTCCACCATAACACATGACAGTCGTATGAAGGCTTTGATACCGGTTACTCTTTGGCATCGCAATATAGTCCTTGAAGCGACCTTCGATAGGCATCCATAGCCTGTGGACGATACCGAGTAAGGTGTAACACTGGGTTTCTGTTTCACAGAGCAATCGTATACCGAGAAGGTCGTAGATCTCGTCCAGGGACTTCCCGCGCTTGCGCATTTTCTCATAGATCGAGTAGAAGTGCTTTGCACGGGTATCGACGAAGACCGGGATGCGTTCTTTCTCGGCGGCGGCTTCTATCGCCTGCTGCACGCGCTCGAGGTAGTCTGCCCGCTCACTTCGCTTTTCAGACACGAAGTCCTTGATCTGGTGGTAAGTATCCGGGTGCAGGTGCTTCAGACTCAGATCTTCCAGTTCGTCTTTGAGCCAGGAAATTCCAAGCCTGCCGGCGAGGGGGGCGTAAATGTCAAGGCATTCAAGTGCGATAGCGCGGCGACGAGCGTTGTTCTTGAACTCCAGGGTTCGCATATTGTGCAGTTTATCCGCCAGTTTGATGAGGATGACCCTGATGTCCTTAACCATTGCGAGAAGCATTTTCCGGATGGTTTCAGCGGCTTGCAGGTTTCTGTTCTTTGCCTTTACGGTCGCGATCTTGGTCACGCCCTGCACAAGCTGTTCTACGTCCTTCCCGAACCTGTCGCGCAGTTCGTTCTGTTCTATCTTCGTGTCTTCAAGAACGTCGTGCAGGAGCGCTGCGATTATCGCGTCAGAATCCAGGTTGAGGCTGATAAGTATCTCGGCGACGGCAATAGGGTGCGTGATATACGCATCGCCACTGTTGCGAATCTGTCCCTCATGGAGATCGGCACTATACTTCGCGGCAGCAAGAATGCGTTCCTGCTGATCTTCGGAGTAGGAGTGTATTACCTGTTCGAAACTGGTCAGTAATTCCTGCATGTGCTCGGTATTTTATCAGGCAGACTGCCGACTCGTCTTCCGCCCGCAAATAATGCGGTCGATTCCTGCGAGATCCTTTTTACAAGATACGTCGGTGTAGCCGATCCGGGCAAGAAGGTCACGGACGCAGAGGCTCTGGTCGTAGCCGACTTCCGTGATAAACCAGCCATCGGGAACCAGGGTATCAAAGGCCGCAGTAGCTATTCGGGTGACTATGTCGAGACCGTCCTGACCTCCATCGAGCGCGAGTATTGGTTCCCACGCCGGACTCTGGTTGCAGGATGCGCTTCCCCGGCGCCGCGGGCATTGTTCCGTGGGCACGTAGGGCGGGTTGGCGGTGATCATCGCGTAGGGACCCGTCGATACAGGAACCGCGTCAGCCTGAACGAACAGGATGTCGTCATGCACGAGTCGCCGTGCATTCTTTCGGGCAACAACCAGCGCGTCCTCGCTGATGTCGGACGCAATAATGCTGCGGTCGGGGAGTTCCGCTTTCAGACTCACCGCTACGCATCCGCTGCCGGTACACGTATCAAGAATCGTCCCGGAAGGAAGATCGGCCTCTTTTTCGAGTGCCGTGTCTACCAGAAACTCCGTCTCGGGACGGGGCACCAGGACCCGTGAGTCCACAAGAAAAGAGCGACCGTAGAACTCAATAGATCCAGTCAGATACGCAACAGGGGTACCCTGCGACCGCTCATGAACCAGGCGGTGATACGTTTCTTCAGCTCTCTCTGATACCGCATCACGATACATCGAGTACAGGGCATCGGTGGAAACGCCCAGGGAATGCGCGAGAAGTATCCTGCAGTCGAGCAATGGTGTTTCGCTGCCGGCGTTTTTCAGTTTTGTTGAACCGTCTTGCAGCAGTGATGAAACGGTTGGGGACTGCATGAAGGTTACTCTACCGCAGCAAGAAGTTCCTGCTGTACCTCTAACTGAATAGCGTCGATAATCTCGTCGATTTCTCCCTCCATGACCGAATCGAGTTTATACAGGGTAAGATTTATACGATGATCGGTGAGCCTGTTTTGCGGGAAGTTATACGTCCGTATGCGCTCGCTTCGATCACCGCTTCCAATCTGACTTTTACGCGCGTCGGCCCGCTCACGATTCTTTCGTGCTTCCTCAACTTCGAAGAGGCGAGCCTTTAACACACGTAGTGCCTTCGCTTTGTTTTTCAGCTGGCTTTTCTCATCCTGACAGGTAACCACGGTTCCAGTCGGAATGTGTGTAATGCGCACTGCGCTGTCGGTTGTGTTAACGCTCTGTCCGCCCGGGCCTGAGCTTCGGAAAACGTCTACCCGCAGATCTTCAGGGCTAAGGTCTATTTGCGTGTCCTCGACTTCCGGCAGAACCGCAACGGTACAGGCGGAGGTATGAATGCGTCCGCCGCTCTCAGTTGTCGGGATACGCTGGACCCTATGGCCGCCACTCTCGAACTTAAGCGTTCCAAAAGCCATCTTTCCTGCAACGCTGAAGATGATTTCCTTGAAGCCGCCGACATCGCTGTCACTTGAACTCATGACCTCGATTTTCCAGCCGTGGCGTTCAGCGTAGCGGCTGTACATGCGGTAGAGATCGGCCGCAAAGAGCGTTGCTTCATCTCCTCCGGTACCGGCCCGGATTTCCACGATGACGTTGTTGGAGTCCATCGGATCTCGTGGAACGAGAAGGAGTCGGAGTCGGCGTTGTGACTCCTTCTTCTTCGCTTCAAGATCAATCCTTTCTGCCTTCGCGAGTTCGCGCAGATCACCGTCTGTCTCACTTTCGAGTATCTGGTCGGTTTCTTCGATCTGAAGCGTATACGACTCGTATTGCGAGTACTCATTCACGATTTCGTCAAGATGCGAATACTCCTGAGTGAGGCTGCGATAGCGTGCCTGATCTTTCATTACGTCCGGATCAGCGAGCAGTGTTTGTACTTCCTCGTGCCGGTTTACAAGGTATTGGAGCTTCTCAAACATTAAACTTCCTTTTCGGGTCTATCATGCGGACCGTCGGCCGGACTGAAGGAAACCGAAAAGGCTCCCGGTAATACCGCCGACAATATGGGCGAACTGGGAGATTTGATCACTGGAAAAGGCTCCGATGACTTCTCGCGTAAGATACAGAACGACAACAAGAATAAACGTAAGTGGGATTTCGCCCTGACGTACACGGGTAAAACTCGACAGGAGTATCATCATAAATACGATCCCACTGGCACCAAGCAGACCGGTACTCAGGAAAAGCACGTTCAGCAGACCGGTGATCAGGGCGGTAATGAGCATCATGACTGCCAGCGATGTACTGCCGTACTTTTCCTCCAGGATAGGTCCTAACAGGAGAATCAACGCCAGATTGGAGATCAGGTGATTCCAGTCTCCGTGCCCGAGGGTGTGAGTGAACAACCGGACGTAGTCAATGAGGCTGCTCCAGTCAAGGGACGGAGGGACGCTGAACACTCTTGCCGTAAGGCCTGCACCGGTGAAACCGTCAATAATCAGAACGACGACCGCAATGAGAGAAAAGGTCAGTGTTACCGGTGCATTGTATCGAACTCGCATAGTACGCAAACGATAGTGACCTTGTGGCGAAAAATCAACAGTGTACCGTCAGCTGATAAGGAGCGAGATCGGACAGTGGTCACTGCCGGTCACGTCGGGATGAATCGCCGACTGTACAACCCGGTCACGAAGGCCTTCGTTTACGCAGTGATAATCGATCCGCCATCCTATGTTACGCGCGCGGGCTCCGCCACGATAGCTCCACCACGTGTAGTGATGAGGACCCGGTTCGAACATGCGGAAGGTGTCGACGTAACCATCCCCGAGAAACGAGGTCATCCATGCTCGCTCTTCCGGCAAATATCCGGGATTCTTCTCGTTCTGTTTTGGACGTGCAAGGTCTATTTCCGTGTGTGCGATGTTGTAATCGCCGCAGAGCACGACATTCTGTCCCGAGCTGACCAGCCCGTCGATGCGATCTTTCAGCGCTTCACAGAATGCCAGCTTGTAGTCGAGCCGTTTACCTCCTTCCTGACTGTTCGGAAAATACGCATTCACGATGCTGATTCCACCGAAGGAACCAATGAGGACGCGTCCTTCCGAGTCGAAATCGGGAACCCCCATCAGTTCAACCGTGTCGGGCGCCGATCGGCTGTATATTGCGGTTCCGCTATATCCGCGCTTTTCGGCGCTGGCGAAGTGGGAGGTATAGTCGGGTGGCGACTTGAGGTCATCCGACAACTGCTCTTCGTGTGCCTTTGTTTCCTGAACACAGACGACATCCGCATCCGTGTGTGTAATCCAGTCGAGGAAGCCATTGCGTTCAGCTGCCCGTATTCCGTTGACATTCCAGGAAATAATCTTCATTTCACTCATGTGTACACTCACTCTCCGATTGAAACCGAATCATAAACCTCTTCGAGTAACTCCCACTCTGCTACTGCCTCAGCGTGGCGTTTTTCGTTCTCTTGAAGCTCTTCAGTAAGACTCTTCATACGCGCTCCGTCGGAATGATGCTCCGGATTGCTCAATGCGATCTCGATGCGGC
Organism: Spirochaetaceae bacterium; assembly: GCA_007694005.1. GTDB lineage: Bacteria > Spirochaetota > Spirochaetia > DSM-27196 > SKKC01 > SKKC01. Next base: position 108,825 of record RECN01000103.1, on the reverse strand, counting down.
GACGTTCTTTTTCGAGTTGTTCGACAGAATGAAGGGCTTCGTCTGCCATTTTTCTCGCTTTACGGGACTCTTTCCTGCGCGCTTTCTGTTCCTGATGTCCCGTTCCGTTCTGTTCGGGGGGCTTTGTTTCCTGAACAAGCCCTTCGTAGTCAGAGTCCTTTTCCGGGAGGCGATTCGATTTCCACTCATAGTATGAGTAATCACCGGGGAACTCGACGACGTCTGAAGGCCTGTCGGGATGACCGGTGATAGAGATGACCCGTCCGACGAGTGCACGCAGGAAATCCCTGTCGTGGCTGACCACTATGAGGCTACCTTCGTAACGGTTCAGCGCATCAAGCAGAACATCCTGACTGGCGATATCGAGATGATTGGTCGGCTCGTCGAGAACCAACAGGTTATACGGTTGAAGCAGGAGGCGGAGGAGAGCGAGACGACTACGCTCACCTCCCGACAACACGCGCACGGGTTTGAACACGTCGTCATCACGGAACAGAAAGGCGCCGAGCAGTCCCCGGATACCAGGTATGAGCTCGGTGGGGCAGTTCTGTTCTGCCGCCTCGAGGACGATCTGGTCAGAACTGAGCTTTTCTGTAACGTCCTGGCCGAAATACCCGACGCGAACACCGCTTCCAAACCGGCATTCACCTCGAAAGTTCTCGTCGAAGCCGCCGCAGATTCTCAGCAATGTCGTTTTACCCGCTCCGTTGTGACCGGTGATCGCGACTTTTTCGCCTCGATGCACCATGAGATTGACGTCCTCGAGCACGCTACGCGTTCCGTAGGTCTTCCCGATTGATTTCAGCGCGAGTACTTCCTTCCCGCTGTGAGCCGCCGGGGGAAAGGAAAAACGAACCTTTTTCAATGATTCAGGTATGGTAATACGGTCCATTTTCTCAAGCTGCTTGATACGGCTCTGTACCATCGCTGCTTTTGATGCGTTGAACCGAAAGCGCCGGATAAAGTCCTCGAGACGCTCGATCTCAAGCCGTTGCTGTTCGTAGGCCTTGACTATCTCCGTCAGCTCGTTTTCGCGCCTGCGTTCATATTCCGAGTAGTTACATCGGTACAGGTTCAGACTTCCCATATAGAGCTCAGCGGTCTGGTTCACTGCATGGTCGAGGAAGTCACGATCGTGTGCGACGACGACTATCCCTCCCTGGAATTTGGATAGAAAGGAACGCAGCCAGTCTCGCGCTTCTATATCCAGATAGTTTGTTGGCTCATCGAGAAGAATCACGTCCGGATGGGACAGGAGCAGTTTCGCAAGCGCAATACGCATCTGCCATCCACCGGAAAAGCTTGAGGTATCTTTCGCAAAATCCTCCTGGGAGAACCCGAGACCGGTGAGGACCGACGCGATTGCACCTTCACGTTCGTAGTATCCACTGGTATCGATACGTTCCTGAAGATGACCAAGTTCATGGATCAGTTCGTCAAGGTGTTCGTGATCGGCTGTACTTTCGGTGAGTTTTTCCGAGATTGAGTCTCGTTGTTGTATGAGCTGTATAACTTCATGGTAGGCTCTTTCGGCTTCGCTCCAGAGGTCTCTGCCGTGGTGGCTTAAACCGGTCTGTGGCAGATACCCGACGCTGCACTCTTTTGAGCGGTATACGATTCCTGAGTCAGGTTCGTGAAGCCCGGCTGCGATGCGCAACAGCGTTGTTTTGCCGCTACCGTTTGCCCCTGCAAGTGCTATTCGGCTGCCTGCCTCGATTTCCAGATGCACGTCCCTGAGGATATCCCGGTCTCCAAAACTGAGACTGATCTGTGAAAGTAAAAGCAGAGGCATATTCGATAACGATCCTAAACACCGTCGGGATCAGGAGACAGAGCCTGTTCGCCTTCAGAGTAGCTGAAGAAGATGACCACCGGTGATCCATCAGAACGAATGACCTGAAGATCATCAATGGTGTGAGGTGGTGCGTGGGTCATCCGTATGCCATCAGCCTCAACCTCGTAAAGGAAGGAAACCAGGTCTCCGTCGGGGGCCCCATCGAAACGGAAGCTGAGGACTCCGTCGTATCGGTTTCGCAGGGCGCTTCCAAGGTAGTATCTGAACTGCACTGACCCGGTCGATGCAAAGCTTGGCGAAATGATACCTGGTATCAGAAGTTCATTGTCGGACCACGAGAAGCGTCCGGATGCGTCGACCTCGATAGTGCCATAGGAGCTGGAACTAAGGATTGCACCGTTGCCATGAAGCATCTCGAGAGCCTGTGCACGGCGTTCTGTTTCACGCTCGATAATGGTTTCAAGATCCGTACGGAGAAGCCTGAACCGTCGGGTATAGTCCCGTCCGTCAACGCGGAAAAAAACGGTTATCTGCGAACTCCCGTCAATTCGGGCCTCGAGGCTGCTACCTTCAAAGCGGATGTGACTTGCCCCGCTGGCCACGACATTGTCGTACGTAAACTCAGCGCTGACGTCATCGCTGACGACCCGAATGACGTTTCGGTCCGGCTCAGGGAAAAGGCCGTATCGAGGATCAAGAAGCTCAAGCGAAGGTGTTCCGTCGTCGATTAACTCGGCAAACGCGTGGGGTCGCCAGACATTCTCGAGGATAGTTCTCGCCTGCGCGGGTAGTTCCCTCAGCCGAGCCTGATCTGAAATGCCCTCCCGTTCATCGAAAACAATGAGCGAGAAATCGAAGCTATAGCCCCGTACACCGGCTTCCGTGAGCACCGGGTACCATCTGCCTCGCAAGCCTGAGATTACGACTTCGTCCGATGGAGCTCCGAGTATCTTCAATATTTCGCCTTCACGGAAGCGATAAACGGATTGACTGTCGGTACTCTGTGTTCGACGAACGGGGAGCGCCCGCTGCTGGCTTTCAGCGTACAAGAAAGCGTACTCCTGAAAATCACGTGCAAAGGCTTCAGCTTCCTCGACAGTTTCAAAGCGTTGAACGCGAAACTGGTCAATAAGAACAGGGTCACCACTTCCGATTTGCACGAGAAAGGTGTTGGTGTTACGGTTTGCTTCCAATATGGGCACGACAATGCCATGCGCTTCGGGGTGTTCATCAGGTGGCCAGAGCATCACTCCGGTAGCGATGCGGGAATCTCCACATGACAGGATACCGGCGATCAGTAGAAACGCGAAAAGAAGACGGAAGGTAACTTTGTGTATGCGGTGCATGGTAGCTGGTAAACTCCGATCAGACTCTGTGAAATCCGTCGGTGGTGCCGACGGACATTCAGAGAATACGATGCGGACATTTTCCGGGTCAAGAAGCGGTGTAAACGCGGTCTAAAGCCGATCGACAAGAATGACTATTCGACCTTCGTTCAGGATATGGTGATTCGACGGATGTACGAGAAGGATCTCTGCCGTATCACGAGGAATGACTATATTCGCCGGGATTACTCCAAAAAGCGCGTCGGCTGCCACGAAAAGCGGATTCTCTCCGATTCGATCGCGGTGCATCTCAGGATTCGAAACGGTTGTGTAACCCGCGACACCCCAGCGACTGAGGTACGCAGCGTCTACCATTTCGGCGGACACGACTATGTCCATCTCATCATCGTACAGACGAGGCAGGATTACCGGCTGTGTTTGTGCTGTGCTGCTGCTTCCCCGCACGGCGAGTGTTCCGCGGGCATCGATGAATAGACCGGTATACGTCTGCCGGGGTTGCCATGCAACCGGTCGCGGGAGTGGCCGTGGAACGGTGTGGTTCAAGAACAGCCGGGTTATGGTCGAGTGTAGTGGTATTGACCAGGTCTGCCGAACGACGTCGATTGCCCGACTCGGACTGCTGCCGAGGGAGCGTGCGTTATCGAACCTTTCGACGAGCATCGTCACGAGCTCAGGATTGTCGGAGAGTTCGTCATTAATCCGTCGGACGCTGTCAATCTGAAGCGACCGTAAGGCGTCGAGCCATGCGTGTGGCGCCTCGCGGGACATGATGCGAGATGTGTGTGTGTATGCCGAGACGTTATGACCGGAGATCTCGCGCTCGCCTTCCAGATACAGAGTCGCTTCTTCCCAGTCGATCCGGTGGGTCCAGTGTGTTTCGCTTGCAAACATGGAGCTTGCCGAAACGAAGAGGACAGTCAGCCCGATCACAAGTCGCAGAAGAGAGTTGTATGTAGCTGAGGATTTCCGACGCACGTTCAGAGTATCGGTAAAAACGGTCAATCTGATAACCAGTCGAAACGCTCGTAATAGGTACGTAACACGTTTATGTATGTCGAGGTTTCGGTACCGGAATGGACCGCGCTGGGATAGAACTGGGGATTCCACTCCATGAGGACTGATGGCGGGATGCCCGATTGTTCTGACAGGTACGCAAAGCCGGTCTGTGGTGGCACTGCGACCCGTCTCCATTCGGGCGACTGAGTCCGGGAATGAATCAACCCGTAGCGTCCCGCTCGACCTGCCAGGTAGGATACCGCTATGAACCGTGGAACGTAGCTCCGGGTCTGATCCGGCAGGGTATCAGTGTCGAGCAGATCCCAGTATGTTTCGGAGCCCGTTTCTTCAAGAGCTCGCCGTATGTGCCCGACGCCGGCATTATACGCGGCAATCGCGAGCAGCCAGTCGTTGAATATGAGATAATTGTGTCTGAGCTTCTCGGCTGCGCCGATTGTGGAACGATAAAAATCGCGCCGTTCATCGATCTCGCTGTTGACTACCATCCAGTCTTCAACAGAATGGTCCATAAACTGCCATATTCCGACTGCTCCTGATCGTGAAACCGCGTGTGGATCAAATCCTGACTCGATAAGAGCGACATAAATCAGCTGCTTCGGGAGTCCGTACTGACGAAATACGGTTTCGATGTAGCGCCAGTAGGGTAGACCGTCGTTCAGACTGTTCTGTAGTCCCCGGAGGCCGGCAGGTGAACGATACTCCTCAATGTATGCCCGAACGGACGGATGGCTGAACGCGTCGTTGCCTATAGATATCGTACCATCAGGCACATGTCTGGTGGGAAGCGGCTGCACTACCGGCGCAGCTCCGACGGTAACTGCCGAAGCGACCAGGATTGCGATTACAGTACTTCGCCGAATCTGATTCCAGCCCATTCCCAGTTTCCATGTACTCGCGGGTCTGCAGGAAAGTCTATGCGTCGAAAGTATAGATACCAGGTGGATACGCGATCGTACCAGCCGTCGGTGCGCAAGTACGCCTCCCGCTCGTTTGAGTTCACTTCCAGGGTCGACGAAACGCGTACATTCGACTGCGAGAGAAATACCTGTATGTCGAAACCGAATGTGCTGTTTGCATCGAGTGCGTCCAGGTTACGGGAAGCGGTAAAAAAATTAACACCGCTTTGTAGCGCGTACAAGGCGCGTGCGTTCTGTTGTCGCAGCGCTACCGTAAGCTCGCGAACCAGATCATCGAGCGACGCGCGGGTCCATGTCCTGTTTGACTGTGCAAACTGCAGTTTGTGCGCGATTTCTCTGTGGACGTTCGGGCGTCCCGGGATCTCGGCATCGGGGAAGGCGAGAAACCGGCGATACGAGGCAAGCGATCGGTCCCACTGTCCGAGTGCCTCGTAGGTCCTCGCCATAGCGTAATGAATCGTGCCGTTGTTCGCATGATCCGGAAACAGCTCAAGGTACAGCTCAAGATAGCTGATTCGTGCCCCGGGCTCCTCTGCGATGCGACCGAGCGTCTCGAGGGCGCGTCGGTGAACGCTTCCTCCGTTAATTACGACATCGGGAAACTCGTAAACGGCCCGTCTGAACAGGGGTTCTGCCATTTCCGGGCTGTTTTCGGCCTCGTAGATACGAGCGGCCATGAACAGATACAGGGCGTTGAATGCATCATCCGGGCGAAGAGAGACTTCACGGGTCAGAAGATGTATCGCCCGCATAGGTTCGTCGGCATTCCGCAGGTTCTCGACCAGGTTTCGCATGAGGATCGAGCGTTCGCTGCTGCCGGATTCAGACAACAACGCGTACAGTCGTCGGTTTTCTGCCTGCATACTTGAATCGGGGCTGTCTACCGGCGTGCGCACCTGTGGTTGCGTGCACGCGACGAAGAAGGTCATACCGGCGAGGACGCGTAAGATGATGCCTGATCGATGAAAGCTCGTCATATACACAGAGCGTAATGGAGGCTTGCCGCGTTGGCAAGAGTGTAGAACGATGGTACACTCCTCCGGTCGGGAACATGAAATCATTACAATCAAAAAGCAGCGGATACCGGTATCTCGTTCTCGGCGGTGGATTCCTTCTTTTAGGTTTCGTACTCCTCATGTGGACCCTCGGGCTTCTTCATCGTCTCTCCTCGCTGTGGCCGCTTGTTCCAATCATTATCGGGAGCGCTTCTCTGATTTTCGGCTTTCATGGCATGGGACCTGAAGCATCGGTATTCGTCGGGATTTTTCTCACTGTTGGTGGCGTATTTTTTCTGATGATTACGACTGTCATGAGCGTGGTCGAAATTACTCGTGTCTGGCCGGTGTTCATGACAATCGCAGGAGTCTCGTTGGGCGTCTTCTCCTTTCACCGCGAACCGGGAAGTCGGATGTCGCTGTTAGTCCCGTCAATCGTCATTATCCTTCTGTCGGCCGTTTTCTTCCTGTTCAGTCTTGATATCGTGCAGCAGGATTTTATCGCCGTGGTGACTGTCTGGTGGCCGATCCTCTTTGTGGCGATAGGAGTTGGAATCATTCTCTTTCATCTGCTGCATCGGAATGACCACCCGAACACGTCTGAATGAACGCACTCGGTCATACGCTCGAATCCGTGTACGAGCGTTTTCACCGGAGAGAGTTCATCTCGCCGGATCCGCTTGAAGTCGTATGGGAGTATCCTGAAGGACCAGAGCGGGAGGTGGCCGCACTCGTGTGCGCGTTATTCGCGCTCGGAAGAGTACGCTCAATCGTATCAGTGTGCAGAAACGTGCTCAGCCGGATTGGCCCGCTTGACGGGCTGGTCGATTTACCGGATGACGCTATAAGAACCCGACTCGACGGTTTTGTGTATCGGTTCTTTTCTGCTGAAGAGACCAGTCGTTTTTTCTGCTCGCTCAGAGACCTGCTGCGGGAGTTTGGATCACTCGACAGAGCCTGCGCGTCTGGATTGCAGAACAGCTCACATGCCGGGATGCCGCCGGCCAGAAAGGCCCTGGTATTTCTTTCAAACAGGCTAAGACACGGTCGTTTGCCTCTCACGTCGATTCTGGTACCGGATGCAGAGGGGCCGAGCGCGTCCAAACGGCTCCATCTTTTTCTGCGCTGGATGGTGCGAAAGGACGAAGTCGATCCAGGAGGATTCACGTCGCTTACTCCTTCGGACTTACTCGTACCCGTCGATGTACACATGCACCGGACTGCCCGCATCCTTGGGCTCACGGCGCGTAAGTCTGCCGATGCGATCGCTTCGGAAGAGATAACGGATCGATTCCGTCTGTTCTGCCCGGATGATCCGGTTCGCTATGACTTCAGTCTGACCCGGTTTGGAATTCACCCGGACGGACCGGCGGCTTCGGCAGAGTTCTTCGACACGCACGCGTAGTTCGCCCGGAATACTTTCGATTTCCGGCCAAAAAGGGCGGATATAAGGGCGACAGGGTAGAAAATAAATGGTATCTTCCCGTTATAATACTCATTGCAATTTAGCATTCGATAAGGAGCATGACATGCAGAAGTTTGTGTGCGAAGTGTGCGGATATATTTATGACCCGGAAGAGGGCGACCCGGACGGTGGAATTGAACCGGGAACGTCTTTTGAGAAGCTTCCTGAAGACTGGGTCTGTCCGATGTGCGGCGCCGGAAAAGATGAATTTTCGGTAGAAGACTGATAGATCTGACTGAATGTCGGTACAAACCCGCGAGTGTTTCCACTTCGCGGGTTTTTTTATGCCATCATGGCTGCCTGTCGCTTTATGTGGTCCTCTATGACCAGTGCAGTCATTGCCTCGACAACCGGTACTATTCTCGGGCAGATGCAGACGTCATGACGCCCCTCGGTGCGTATCCGGGTTGACTTACCCTCAAGATTAACGGTTCCCTGCTCACGCGCAATGCTAGACGTTGGTTTTACGGCCACGCGAAAGATGATAGGGGCTCCCGTGGATATACCACCTATTATACCACCGGCGTTATTGGTCACGAAGCCTGTCTCGTCCATCTGGTCGTTATGTTCGCTCCCGCGCATGTCGGCGACCCTGAAACCGGCACCAAACTCTATTCCCTTTACCGCACCGATGCTGAGCATTGCTCCCGCCAGTTGAGCGTCGAGTTTCTCAAACACCGGTTCACCGAGGCCGACCGGTACGCCCTGGACCATGCACTCAACGATACCACCTGCGCTGTCTTCCTCGTCTTTGAGCTGTTCGATGCGGGTGACCATTCGCGCTGCGGCTTCTGCGTCACAAGCCCGCAGGGGGTTATTCTCTATGATCGAGGTATCCACGGTTTCGCATGCGATCCCGGCCGCGACGCGGGTGTAGGCGAACAGCGAAACACCTCTGGCCTCGAGGCACTTGCGCGCGATGGCTCCGGCGGCAACACGACCCGCCGTTTCCCGTCCGCTTGCCCGTCCGCTGCCTCGCCAGTCCCGGAGACCGTATTTGTGCAGATAGGTGTAGTCGGCGTGTCCTGGCCGGAACATCTGCTTGATGTCATCGTATGCCGAAGGATCCGCATCCTGATTGTACAGGATCATGAGGATGGGTGTTCCGGTTGTTTTGCCTTCGAATACACCGGAGAGGATGTTAACCTTGTCGGGCTCTTTACGGGGAGTCGTAACCGAATTCTGCCCGGGCTTGCGTCTGTCGAGCTGTTTCTGGACCTCTTCGGTGGAAATCTCGACTCCGGGACGGGCACCATCCACGACTACGCCCACTGCGCCTCCATGGCTCTCACCGAATGTTGTTATGCGGAAGGCCTGACCGAACGTGTTACCTGGCATAGTGTTATCTGTCTCCCTGTGCAGTGTGTTGTGTGAGCTGTGATTCCGCCCTGTCAGCGACCTCGTTAACTGTCAGCCCGTTGCAGTCAATGATTATATCAGAAGCGCTTCGATAAATTCTGTCACGCCGAGTGAACAATTGCAGAAAATCGAGCTCCGGCTGCTCCGGTGAAAGAAACGGTGGGAGGCCACCACGAATGATGCGATCGTACAGAACATCCACATGCTCGGCAAGATAGATGCAAACGAATCGTGGAGCAAGAATCTTGAGTGCATCCGGATTGTCTGCAATTCCACCACCGGTCGCGAGGATCAGACCGGTCGCCGATGGACTCAAGGTTTGCACGACGCGATACTCAAGAGCGTGAAAGCCGACCCGGCCGATCGTGGTGTAGATTTCGCGAGCCGACGAATAATCGCTGTGTTTCACCAGCTCGTCATCGAGATCCACAAACGGAATACCCGTCCTGAGCGAGAGATTCCGTCCTACGGATGTCTTACCGGAGTGCTTGACGCCAAGCAGTGCGACTGCGCGTGACTGGTCGGCTGAACCTGAAGCCTGCATTAGTGTCCCGGTTATCTCGCAGCGAGAGCCAGCGATGGGGGTACAAGTATTTCGGGTACGGCGATTTCGTAGCCCTGGGCGAAATCCACGTTCAGGCTTTCGAGGATGGAGATCATTTCACTGCTTGTCACGAACTCGGCAATAGTTTTCATCTTGAGAACATGGCCTATATTATTAATCGCTTCAACCATGGCCCGATCAGATTCGGATTTCATGATGTGTTGCACAAATGAACCGTCGATTTTCAGGTAGTCAACCGGAAGATTTTTGAGATATGCAAAACTCGAGAATCCGTTTCCGAAATCATCGAGAGCAAAAGCGGCGCCAAGCCCCCGAATTTCCTGAATAATATCCACCGTCGGGCCAAAGTTCTGTATGGCTGCCGTCTCGGTGATCTCGAAGCAGAGGCGGCGGCCGTCTACCGGGTATTCGTCAAGGAGCTCCCGGATATAACTGACCAGACCTGTCGATGCCAGCGTTGTTCCCGACAGGTTTATACAGTACATGAACGTGTCTTCGTCGCCGACTTCGCAGAGAAACTTGAATGTCTGGCGAAGGATGTGCCGGTCGATTGCCGGCATGAGATGGTACCGTTCGGCAGCAGGTATGAACTGCCCGGGTGATATGAACGTACCGTCGTCTGATCGAAGCCGAACGAGAATCTCCTTTTTCTGTATTGCTCGACTCGCGATGTGCATAATTGGTTGAGCAAACAAAACGAGCTTCTCCTGGTCTATTGCGTTATTGAGGGTTGACGCCCAATGCATGTCGTCGCGTCGCTTTCGAAACGAGTACTCGGTCTTCTCGTACATACGGACACTGTTGCCTCCGCTTTCCTTGGTCATGTAGCAGGCATCGTCTGCGGCCGCGAGTATTCTGAATGGATCCGAGGCCTCAGACTGCACAGGGACAGCCGCTACGGTCGCCGTTATAGAGAAACGGTGTGTCCGCCACTCGAAACTGCGGCAGATCAGACTATAAAACCGGTTCGCCTGCTGCAGTAGTTCAGCTTCGGTTTAAGACTCAAGAAAGATGCCAAACTCGTCGTCTCCAACCCGCGCCTTCAGTTCAATATCTGCGTAGGCTGAGTCAATATCTTCGGCGATCTGCCGTAGCAATTCGTCACCGGCTGCATGACCGCACACATCGTTGACGATCTTGAAGTGATCGAGGTCGGCGTACATATAACCGGCAAAGGTATGTTCCGTATTGGCCGGTGTGTCCCGAAGCGCGATCACGCGTGCCATTCGGTTGATGAACGAGTCGCGGTTCAGGAGCCCGGTAAGACTGTCATGATTTGCCTGGTAGGAAAGGCTGTTTGTGATGCGCGTAACATCGCTGATATCGCGCAGCGCGATTGTGTATCCATCGAGAGCTCCTCGAGCGTCGAGGACAGGCCGCACCGTACCCTGTACGTTGATTTTTGCGTTTCGATCGCCCAACAGATAAACCGACTCGAGCATTCTTCCTTCGATATCATCCTTATCGAAAAGGGACACTGCCGCGTTATGGTCGTCATCGTATAAGGTGCAAATAGACTCGAAGTGCTCGCCTGCGATAGCCTCGGCGGACATACCGACCAGTCTCTGCGCCGAGGGATTCGCAAAACGCACTCGCAACGTTGCGTCAACCGAGATTACTGCGTCATCGATCGTTTCGAGTATCGAGTCGAGCAGGGCCTTGTTTTCGACGAGGTGACGCTCAACCGTAGCTTTATGCAGCGCGATGTCGATAGCACTGTATAGTTCACGTTCCTTGAACGGTTTCAGCACAAACCCGTGAGGGTCTGCTGCTTTTGCTCGCTCCAGGGTTGCGTCATCCGAATAAGCTGTAAGGAACACGACCGGGACATGCGTTGTGTCGCGCAGCAGACGGGCTGCCTCGATTCCATCGACGGGTCCCTGTATCATGATATCCATCAGAACCAGGTCTGGATGCAGGTCCTGTACCGCCGCGATCGCGCTCTCTGCATCCGGGTGTATACCGACTACTTCACACCCGAAGCGTCTGAGCTGTTCCTTGAGATCCAGTGCAATGATTCGTTCGTCTTCTACGATCAGAATTCGCGCGTGTTCCATAGCTGTTAACCGAAAACAAGTTTACACGGTATTGGAGGTATTGACTATAGTACTGATTCGGGAAGGGTACGAAAACGTTGCCGGATCTTGCTCAGCGTTTGAGTACTCGTTTGAGCATTCGCGGCTCAATCCTGAACGCGGCTCCGAGCCCCTGAAGAAAGTGGTATCTCTTCATGAGATGCAGCGACAGGGCTGTAATGCGCAGCGTGGCCGATGCATCACCGACGAGCTCGATGGTCGCATTCACCTTCCTGAAAACGCCGTCTTCAAAGGGCGAGGGGAGCACCCCACGAGCCTCGTCAGTCTTTACACGCCATGTGGCGTCGATGGTAACAGGTTCGCCAAGTCCTCGCCGGCCGGCTTCCATGAGGTCTTCGAGCTGTGAAGCACAATCGTCAAAGGCAAGATCAAGGTCGCTCATTGCTGCCTCATCGGCAGCAATGATGTCTATGAGTGAGCGACTGTCGTCTCCAAGAAAACCATCAGCAGTGATCTCACCGGGCTGCATGTTCCGCTGTGCGCGAATGAACTCTGGTGACATCTTCATGAGAGAAATCAGATCTCACGCAAACTTGTCGAAATAGATGCGCTCGTCTTCCATGTCATGTTTACGCATGACAGCCATACACGCATCGAGCATACCCGGGCTACCGCACAGATACCCTTCTTTCTCAGCGTCTTTGAGGTTATCGCTGACAAGATATTTATCGAGTACTTCGGTAATGAGGCCTGTTTCTCCCTGCCAGTTATCTGATTCTTCAGGTTCACTCAGCGCCGGTATGAAGTGGAAACGCTCGTGCTTCTCGTCAAGCTCCGAGAGCCACTCGACGTAGAACAGGTCGCGGACGCTGCGTGCGCCAAAGAAGTACCAGACATCCCGTTTGTCGATGCTTCCGTCTTCTACCATCGTTGTGAATATCGACTTGAACGGAGCCATGCCGGACCCCCCCGCCACGCACACCATTGTTGCCGACGTATCACGGACGTGGAACTCACCAAAAGGAACGATGACGTCAAGCTTCTGGCCTTCTTTCAGGTGTTCGTGAACATAGGTAGTTACGATTCCACCGGGTACGAGTCGTATCATGAACTCGACGTGGTTGGGGTCGTTCGGGGTTGAGCTCAAGGAATACGCCCGTTGCGTCGGCTCCTTGATCTTCCCGTAGGGAGGCACTTCGATCTGCGCGTACTGACCGGCTTTATAGTTTGTGCTCACACCGTCGGGCAGCTTGAAGTAAACTTCCTTGATGTCGTGCGTAAGATCGGTAATTCGCTCCACGGTAGCCTTGTATCGCTTCACGTAAAAGAGATACTCGGGAATCTCTATGCCGACATCTCCCTTGACCTTGAACTGGCAGGACAGGTGAACGTTATTTTTCAGGTCGCTCGGTGTCATCCACGGCATTTCTGTGGGGACATGCGGTCCTACATCTGTTGTGCATTTTACCTTGCACTCTCCGCAGCTTCCGCGTCCACCGCAGGCGGAAGGGATAAAGATCTGCTGCTCGGCGAGGGTCGCGAGCATACTGCTGCCACCCTGTACGGTCAGCTCTTTCTTGCCTCCGTTTACGGAGATGATGCATTCACCGTAATTATTGACGATCTTGTCGGTCAGGGAAATAAGAGCCGCAAGCGCCGCGCTGAGACCCGATATAGCAAGCGGAGCGATAAGCAGAGCCGTATTCATGTGTTGAATCCTCCTCGGATCAATGAGTCCTTACTGTACACTCAACATTCCGGAAAATCCGATGAATGCCAAAGCCATGAGACCGATCGTAATCATGGTCAGACCTGAGCCCTGGAGCCCGGCGGGAACGGTCTTCGTCTTTTCGGTCTTGTTGCGTATGGCCGCCAGAGCAACGATCGCCAGCCACCAGCCAAGACCCGAGCCGAGCGAGTAGATCACCGTCTGTACGAAGTTATACTCGCGGATCTCAATGAAAAGGCTCACACCGAGGATGGCACAGTTCACCGTAATCAGCGGCAGAAATATCCCGAGTGTTATATAGAGCTTCTGACTCACGCGGTCGATCACCATCTCGAGTATCTGTACCATCGCCGCGATGACCAGGATAAAGATGATGAACCGCAGATAAATCAGGTCGTACGGTATCAGTATATAGTGCAGAATCAACCAGTTGGCCGCCCCGGTGACCGTAAGGACAACAGTAACGGCGAGGCCGAGACCGTTTGAGGACTTGAGATCCTTGGAGATGGCGATAAACGAGCACATCCCCAGGAAGTTCGCGAGGAGAATATTACTCGTAAAAATAGAAGCAAAAAACAGTGAGAATAATCCGATGTCAGGCGCGTTCATGCAGCAGCCTCCTCATGGTTCATAATTGTTTTTCCTATCCAGATAATGATACCGAGAAAGAAAAAGGCACTCGGCGGCATTGCCATTATGATCCAGGGTTCGAACCAGTTAGGCATAATGCGAAAGCCGAACAGTGATCCAAAGGCAAGAATCTCTCTGAAAAAGGCGATCACGAGCAGGACTCCCATGTATCCGGACGCTGATGTGATTCCATCCCAGAGACTCAAGCCCGGACCGTTACTCTGCGCGAATGCTTCTGCACGCCCCATAATAATACAGTTGGTGATGATGAGGCCGACGTAGGGTCCGAGCGCTTCGTGTATGTCCGGCATATAGGCCCGGAGGACGATATCGACGATGATTACGTAGAACGCGATGATCAGGACCTGAACCATCATGCGGACTTTTCGTGGAATCAGTCCCTTAATGATGCTCACCGTAAAGTTTGACATCATCGTTGTGAAGATAACCCCGACTGACATAATGAAGGTGTTGGTCAGGAGATTCGTTACAGCAAGTGCCGAACAAATCCCGAGGACCTGCATGAAAATAGGGTTACTGTGCCACAAATTGTCGGTGAGTATCCCGCCGACTGTTTTAGGTGCTGTATCGCTCATGCGTCTCTTCCTCCAAGTAGCTCCCGAAATCTCTCCATAGCGTTATTGAGTATTCTTTCCATAGAGTTAGACGTTCCCGTTGCTCCGCTAATCGCAGCGACCTGTCCGTCGCCTGTTGAGCCGCCGCGAACCACATCTATGCTGCCGTCAGGAACCGGTCGGTCGCGGAACTGCTCTTTCCACTGTTCCTCAGTAATTCGACCGCCAAGACCGGGGGTCTCTTCGTGGCTTATGATTTCGATTCCGAAGATATTTTCAAGTGACGAGTCCATCGCGAGTATTCCCACGATAGGTCCCCATACACCACCACCGCGAAAAGACATCGCGTAGATTCTGTTCCCGTCTTTCTCGGTGATGTACACGATGGTGCCGTCGATTTCCTCCTGTTCCACGTCTTCGAACAGGCTCAGTACTTCTTCGTCGCTCTGATACGAGATACCCATCGCGTTCAGAACGGCGCGCTGCTGCGCGACGATCTGGTTTTGTCGAACCTGTTCCGCGGTAAGATCGTTTGCTACCGCGAGTATGGCTACAAAGACGAAGCAGACCGCGAAGGTGAAAACGATCGTATATACGAGACTCTGCTTGTTCATGCTGCTGCCTCCTTCGGCTTTGCCGAGGTCTTTGCTGGTTTTGCTGCCTTCTTTTTCCTGGGGGCGGGCATGAGTTCGTCGAGAAGCGAAGAAAATACGTTGGCGACAAACACACCAAAACTGAGTCCTGCGTTGAAGTCGGTGAAGACGCGCACGAGTATGCTGATTGACCCGATCAGAATTCCGTAAATCCACTGTGCCGATTTTTTATTCGGGGCGGTAATGGGATCGGTTGCAAAGTAGAAGGCACCAAACCAGATGCTTCCGGAAAGCATGGCGTAATGAGGCGCAACATCGGTTACGCCTGCCCAGTAAAGACCTGCACTCAAGGCAAGGGCGCCGAGAATCGTGGATACAACGAGTCGCCATTGAGCTGTCTTTGTAAAGACCAGGTAGAGACCGGCTATGGTGATCAGAAGGATGGAGCTTTCTCCCATCGATCCCGCGCGTGTTCCGATAATCAGGCTCCATATGTCGGGGAGAGTACCGTTCTGCATCTGCTCAAGTGGTGTGGCTGCAGTGACCAGGTCTATCCCGGCTTCACCGGTGCCGAAACCACCGGCTTCCATCCACGCACTCGCAAACGGCGCTGCGAATGCGATCCAGATGAACAGACGGCCGCCTATGGCCGGGTTGAAGATGTTTCTGCCGAAACCGCCGTACATTTCCTTGACCACGGCCACGGCAAAGACGATACCGACGACGGAGATCCACACGGGAAGTGCCGGAGGTAGAGAGAGGGTGAAGAGCGCGCATGTCACCAGCACCGCCTCGCTTACCTTCTTTCCCCGCTTTCGTTCAAAGATATACTCGGTGAGTATTCCCGCGGCGAATATGACCGCTGTATGCGCGAGAACTCGCCATCCGTACAGATAGAGAGCCATCAGAAAGAGGGGTATTAGCGAATAGACGACCCTTCTCATTACCTTCTGTTTCTGGAAGATAGTATCGTACACAGTGCCTCCTGCTTGGTGTTCCAACAGACTTGCTTGACTTGCGGCATATCGAATCCGTTATAAATATTTTTTATTCGATAATTAAGATTCGATACGCAATATACTAAATCGCAACACGCGTGTATAGAAGTCAGCGAAGAAAGACTCTCATATTTGGCGAGCGTTGGAAAAGCGGGTTTCGCGATTTCGCGTGAGTAAACGGTGCTGATCGGTTCGCATTTGGCAGCGCACGGTACGGCGTATATAATCGACTCGTGCTCGACCTGAATGAAACAGCGGTCTATCGAAGTCCCGTGACCGATACAGCGTATAACCTTTCGGCAGAAGAATGGATTCTTGATCATTGCCCCTTTCCCGCGTTGATTTTGTATGAGAATTCCGAATCGGTGGTCATGGGTAAGAACCAGAATCCCTGGCTCGAATGTGCCCCGGCCGTTATCGAGGGAAAGCACATTCCAATTCTGCGAAGGATAAGCGGTGGAGGGACGGTTGTTCATGGTCCTGGTAATCTGAACGTTGGATTTGTCGTTGCGCGGGGCGGGTTCGACCGACGAAAACAACTTCTCCTTATCGCCGATGCCCTCGCGAAGGTGGGAATCACCGCTGAAGTGACAGATCGCGGAGACATTTACGTTGGCGAACGCAAAATCAGCGGTAACGCGATGTGTTATCGGAACGACAGGGTACTGCATCACGCAACCGTGCTGGTGAATGCCGATCTGCAAGGCCTGTTACCGGCGATACGGCCTGCAGATGTACGTCTGACAACGCACGCGATCGCGTCGCAACGCGCGATCGTAGCAAATCTCACCGAGTTTAACCCTGATCTCACGATAAAAAGCGTCATCGACCTCATTGTGTCTGAGTTCATGAATGTGTACCCTGATGCAGTCGATAGAATTTTTCCAGATCCCGATAATGAAGCGCTTCAGGCGATAGTTCTCAGACATAATAGCTGGGATTGGGTATTTGGCAGGACCCCACGGTTCGGGTATTGTGTAGCGGAGGACGCGTGCGTGACAGTCGTGTCCGGACGGATTCAGTCCGCTACCAGAGAAGATGTTTGTGCACGGGCAGGCTACCGTGTCGGAGATAAGTTCGACCTTAGAGTACTGTAGACCGTATACTATGTGTGATAAAAAGAATGGATAAACGAAAATACAATTTTTTTGACCAGGAGCGACAACACGTATGGCCAGTAAGAGTAAAAATGACGCCAAGTCGGGTTCCGATTCGGCTGTTTCAATGAACCTGAAGTCCTATAAAAAGGATTTTCTGTATAGCGCCTTGGAAAAGATGCTGCTCATCCGCCGGTTTGAGGAAAAATCGGCACAGATGTACGGTCTTCGTAAGATAGGCGGATTCTGTCACCTCTACAACGGCCAGGAAGCCGTTGCGATTGCAGCGGCGATGGCTGCCGATATGTCACGCGATTATATGCTTACCGCGTACCGCGACCACGGTCACGCGCTTGCGTGCGGAATGGACCCGAACGTTGTCATGGCGGAACTGTATGGCAAAATCACGGGTTGCTCTCGCGGTAAGGGCGGATCCATGCATATGTTCGACGTCGAGAAGCATATGCTCGGAGGCAACGGGATTGTAGGAGCACAGATTCCTATCGCAACGGGTGTTGCCTTCGCTGAAATGTACAAGAAAAAGGTAATGGGCCAGAAGGATACCGGAGTGGCTCTCTGTTTCTTCGGTGACGGGGCAGTCCATCAGGGTGCATTCCACGAGAGTCTGAATCTGGCAGGAGTCTGGAAACTTCCGGCGGTCTACATGGTTGAGAACAATCGATTCGGCATGGGGTCGGCCGTTCATAGGGTCAGCGCCGTGGAAGACTTCGAGATAAAAGCGGTCGGTTATAACATCGACGGAATGCAACTGGACGGAATGAGCTTCATTGATTGCTACGAAGGCATAGGGAAAGCAATCGAGCGCGCGAGAAAAGACTCTGTTCCAACGCTCATCGATATCAAGACATACCGGTACAAGGGACACAGCATGAGCGACCCGGCCAAGTACCGCACGAAAGATGAACTCGACAAGTTCAAGGCTCAGGACCCGATCGAGTTGTTGAAGTCCGCCATGAAGGATGCGGGCATGATCACCGACGAGGATTATCAGAACCTCGACAAACAGATTAAACAGACGGTGCAGGAAGCGGTTGATTTCGCTGAAAATTCCGATGAACCGGCGATCGAAACGATATATGAGGACGTCTACGTCTGATTCGTACGATACCGCACTGCAGGGCCAGCGAAACGGCCGGCAGTATTTTTGTCTTAAATACCGAGGAGAAAACAATAAATGGCTGAAATAGCAATTCGGGACGCGTTGAATCAGGCGATAGACGAGGAAATGGCCCGGGACCAGACTGTCATGATCATGGGTGAGGAAGTTGCCGAATACGAAGGTGCGTACAAGGTTACCCGTGGTCTCTGGAAGAAATACGAGAGTCCGCGAGTTCTCGACACACCAATCACCGAAAATGGATTCACCGGTGTCGGAATCGGGGCCGCGCTTGTCGGGTTGCGGCCTATCGTGGAATGGATGACATTCAACTTCTCCATACAGGCGCTCGATCAGGTGATCAGTAACGCAGCCAAAATGCGACATATGTCCGGTGGTCAGCTTAAGGTACCCATCGTGTTCCGTGGCCCCAATGGTCCGGCTGAGTATCTCAGTTCGCAGCACAGCCAGGCCATCCAGAGTTTTTACGCACATATCCCGGGGTTGAAGGTTGTGGCTCCGTCGACAGCCTACGATTCAAAGGGGCTTCTGAAAACAGCAATACGTGACGATAATCCGGTTGTCTTCATGGAAGCCGAGATGATGTATTCCTGGACCGGAGAGGTTCCGGAAGAAGAGTACACGGTTCCTTTCGGTAAGGCCGCCATCCGGCGCGAAGGCGACGACGTGACCCTGATCAGTTTTTCGCGTCCGATGCGACTCCTCGAGGAGGCTGCGGATGAGCTCGCCTCGCAGGGTATCAATGCCGAGGTCATCGATCTTCGATCCCTGCGACCGCTCGACGAAGATACAATCTATGCGAGTGTGCGAAAGACGAACAGGGTTGTTGTCCTCGACGATGCATGGCCGGTCGCGAGTTTCGGATCGTACGTTGCCTGGCTCATTTCGCGTAACTGCTTCGACGAACTCGATGCTCAGGTTGAGCTGGTCCACGCAGAAGACGTTCCGATGCCGTACAACCACAAACTCGAGCTTGCGGTGCAGGTGTCGACCGAGAAGGTCGTCAAGGCAGCCAAGCGCGTCCTTTACATGGAGTAGAAACATGGCTGAAAAAGTAATGATGATAGCACTCTCGCCTACGATGGAAGACGGGAGCATAGTCAGCTGGAGCATGAAGGAAGGAGACAGTGTCTCCTCCGGGGACGTTCTTTGCGAAGTTGAAACCGACAAGGCAACCATGGACTACGAGTCCACGCAGGAAGGCACCCTCCTGAAAATCGTGAAAGGTGAAGGCTCGAGTGCGAAAGTCGGGGAGACGATCGCAATAATCGGTGAGGAAGGCGAAGACATCAGTGACCTTGAGGATGACGCTCAAGCCGGTACCGGAACAGAAAGCGAAAAACCCGGTGACGATGAAGCGTCCGGAAAAACCTCAGATGGAACGGGCGATCAGAAAAAGAGCAAAGCGAAAACGGACGACGCCAGATCGGCCGGAAAGTCAGATGAAGCGGCATCTCGTGAAGACAGACAGTCATCATCACATGGTGCGGCAACCGGTCAGAGCGGTATCGTGAAAGCGTCGCCACTCGCACGAAAGATCGCATCCGATAAGGGCATCGACCTGTCGCAGGTGTCTGGAAGTGGTCCGGGTGGACGCGTCGTAAAAGCGGATGTCGAGTCCTTCAAGGGCTCATCTGCCTCAGCGGCAAGCCCGCAGACATCGTCCGGCGTCATGGTATCGGCACCGGGCGAAGACCGGACCGTGCAGGTCAGTCGCATGCGCGCAACGATCGCCAAGCGCCTCGCAGAGAGCAAGTTTGGAGCGCCGCATTTCTACCTGAAGCTTTCCGTGGACATGACAGGAATCATGGATGCGAGAACACGCCTGAACGCCGAACTTCCCGAAAAGGTCGGTTTGAATGCGTTTATCATGAAGTTCGCCGCCGAGGCATTGAAGCGGCATCCTTCGGTTAATGCAAGCTGGAATGGAGACACCATCACCGAGTTCGCCAGTGTGGATATTGGTCTGGCTGTCGAAATGAAGTCTGGTGGTCTGATTACGCCGGTTGTGCGCAACTGCGGCAACAAGGGCATAGTCCAGATTGACAACGAGCTCAAGGATCTGATTGCCCGTGCACGCGACGGTGGTCTCAAGCCTGAAGAGTACAGCGGTGCCACGTTCAGCATCAGCAATCTCGGCAGCTTTGGTATCGAAGAGTTTACGGCGATTATCAATCCGCCGGGCAGTGCAATTCTCGCGCTCGGTACCACGACGAAGACAGCGGTTTTTGATGAGTACGATGACATGAAGGTTGTGCCGGTCATGAAAATGACGCTCAGTTGCGATCATCGCGTTGTCGATGGCGCTAGCGGTGCGCGATTCTTCTCGGATCTCCAGAAGATGATGGAAGATCCCGCCAGAGCGTTGTACTAGAGCTGGAGGCAGTAATATATGGCTACACAGAATGAATATGATGTACTGGTAATCGGGGCCGGGCCGGGCGGTTACGTCGCCGCTATTCGTGCTTCACAGCTTGGCCTGAAGGCCGCGGTTGTGGAGAAAGACAAACCCGGTGGAGTATGCCTGAATATAGGGTGCATCCCGTCAAAGGCACTCATTCATCACGCTGAAACATTCATGCATCGTACCGATCTTGAAGACTTCGGTGTGAAGGTTGACACGTCGAAGTTCAACTACGAAAAGGTCTACGAGCGAAGCCGGAACGCAGCCGATACGCTCAGTAAAGGCGTCAGTGGGTTGATCAAGCGTAACAAGATCGACTACATCGAGGGCGAAGCAAAATTCGAGTCAAAGAACACGGTAATCGTTACCAGCTCGAAAAACGAAAGCCGAAAACTGACCGCTACGAATGTAATTATTGCGACCGGTGGTCGTCCGCGTGAGCTCCCCGGTTTCGAGTTCGATGAAGAACGCGTTCTTTCGAGCACAGGTCTGCTGTACATGAAAAAACTGCCGAAGTCACTGATCGTCATGGGCGGCGGCTACATCGGTATGGAGTTCGCGTACGTCATGAACGCCTTCGGTGTTGACGTCACCGTGGTTGAAATGCTCCCGCGTATTCTACCTGCTTCGGACGACGAAGTTGTCAAGGTAGTCCAGAAGGCGTTTGAGAAGCGTGGCGTGACGTTCATGACCGATACAAAGGTAGAGTCGCTCGATACATCCGGTAAAACCCTGAAACTTAAAGTCACCGGAAAATCAGGAAGTTCCACGCTTGAAGCGGATACGGTCCTCGTGGCAGTCGGGCGTGTGCCAAATACCGAGAAGCTTGGTCTTGAGAACATCGGAGTCAGAACCGAAAAAGGGCTCATTCCCGTGAAGGACTACTATGCAACGGGGATTAAAGGCGTGTACGCGATTGGGGATGTGGTTGGCACACCACCGCTCGCACACGTTGCGTCCAAAGAGGGAGAGATCGTAGCCGAGCACATAGCCGGTCATCGGACCTCACCACGTATCGACCCGGATGAGATTCCTGCAGCCGTATACTCTGAACCGCAGGTGGCTAGTTTTGGTCCTACGGAGGCTCAGGCAAAAGAGCGTGGCCTGGCGTTCAAAAAGGCGGTATTTCCGTATCGGGGTGCTGGAAAGACGGTTGCCGTTGAGCAGTCTGAAGGTCTCGTAAAGATTCTCTATGATGAGAAGACCCACGAAGTGTTTGCTGCCCACATAGTCGGGGCCGATGCGTCGGAACTCATACACGAACTCTTGCTCACAAAAAAGGCGGAGCTACTGCCCGAAGACGTTGCCACGATGATTCACGCGCATCCTACTGTTTCCGAGGCGGTAATGGAGGCCGCACGGGCGGTCGAGGGCTGGGCTATACACGCATAGGCAACTCTTGCACGAACACTAGATTTCAAACACGACCCGCCACTTCCCGGAGGGTCGTGTTGCTGTTACTATAAGCCTAATTTCATGTCAGATCGGAATGTAAGCTCGACACTTCTTCTAATACTCGTGGTCATCGCTGTCGGCTCTGTGCTGCATCTGACGGCCGGAATCGTTTTACCCCTCGTAATCGCAGTTCTTCTCAGCTACGTTCTGACGCCCATTGTCGATTATATGCGGCGAATGGGGCTTCCTCGCACCCTGTCGGTAATTCTGGTCGTACTTCTGCTGATCGGATTCGGGGTTCTTGTGGGCCTGGTTTTCTATACGAGTGTTCAGAGTCTTGTTCGCCGATTCCCTGTGTATCAGGCACGTCTCCTCGAACTGCTCGAAGAGTTCAGCGAGTTTGCTAATCTTCCGGAAGGGATCGAAAACGAACTCAATCTCACACAGAACATCAGCTCGCTGATCTTCTCGCTCAGCGGCGGCATTGCCGAGTTCCTCGGCAACTTCATGATGATGCTTCTGTTCGTCATGTTTATTCTTTTTGAGAAACCGTATCTACGGACAAAAATGATGCAGGCCCTGCAGGGCCCCAGAACAGATCGTATCAGCCGTGTGTTTGCCGGGATTAACAGCCAGGTTGCCCGGTATTTGAGCGTAAAGCTTGTTATAAGCACCATGACGAGTGTCTCCGTGTATTTAAGCTTCTCTATAATCGGCGTTGATTTCGCGTTCATCTGGGCGATTCTGACCTTTCTTTTCAATTTCATCCCAAGCATTGGATCGATTGCGATTTCTGTTCTCAGTTACGTGTTCGTCGTTTTACAGTTTGCACCGAACTGGAATCCGGTCATCGCTGCTGTTGTGTCGATGACGGTGATACAGTTTGTTATCGGGAATGTTCTGGATCCCAAGATTCAGGGCGACAGCCTCAACCTCTCACCGGTGATTATCCTGTTTTCGCTTCTGTTCTGGGGATGGCTGTGGGGCATTACCGGTGCGTTTCTCGCGGTTCCTCTGACGGTGACGCTAAAGATTGTGTTTGAGAACATCCCCGGGATGGAGTGGATCGGTATTCTCATGGGCACCGGATCGTACCGGGAAAAAAAGCCGCGGTTGCGATCGAGTACCAGGAATGCGAGCAGGACAGGGCAGTAAATACCGTACATACAGAATATAAGGAAGCACCGACTCATGAGCGAAGGAACATCAAAGAAGAGAATTCTCACCGGCGACCGCCCGACTGGTCGACTTCATCTTGGACATTACGTCGGTTCCCTCCGCAACCGGGTGAGGTTGCAGGACGAGTATGAGTGTTTTTTCATTATTGCAGACCTGCATACGCTCACCACCCGCAATGCAAAAGAAGACATTGAAGAGATAGCGGACAACGCGCGTGAAATGGTACTCGACTATCTCGCATGCGGAATCGATCCGGACCGGACCAGGATCTATCTTCAAAGCGCGATACCTGAGGTCAGCGAGCTGAATCTGATATTCGAGATGCTGGTGTCTGTTCCACGGCTGCAGCGCATACCGAGTCTGAAAGAAATGGCGCGAAACGCACACCTCAACGAAATGCCCTTCGGACTGCTTGGATATCCTGTTCTGCAAAGCGCAGATATCCTCATGCCCCGTGCACACCTTGTCCCTGTGGGAAAAGACAATGAGGCGCACGTGGAAATTACACGGGAGATTGCACGTCGCTTCAACCACCTGTACGGAGACGTCTTCCCGGTACCCGATGTCCTGATCGGAGAGGTCCCGACCCTCGTCGGTACAGACGGCGCGAGCAAAATGAGCAAGAGCCTGAACAACACGATCCTGCTCAGTGACGACGCGAAGACCGTTGAAAAGAAGGTGCGGGGTATGTACACAGATCCGAAACGGGTGCGAGCGGATATACCCGGTACGGTCGAGGGCAATCCGGTCTTTATTTATCACGATATCTTCAATTCAAATAAAGCAGAGGTCGAGGATCTTGCACAGCGGTACCGAAACGGAAGCGTCGGTGACGTCGAGGTCAAAGAGAAGCTTGCAATAGCTCTGAACGCGTTTCTTGATCCTATCCGGGAACGTCGTGAGACCTACGCCTCCGACAGTGGATACGTCGACCAGGTCCTTTACGAGGGTACGCTGCACATCCGTAACGAGGCCAGAGAGACGATAATGGCTGTGCGAAAGGCTATGGGGCTTTCGGGTATCTGGAACAAGATATCCCGAAAAGCCGAAAAGCGACGCAAGAAACAAACAGAGTAGATGATTGACCCGATCGATCTGACCGGCGAACACAGCGCTGTTTTGGTGGATACGTTCCGGCGACGGGTATGGCGGTACTACGAGACATTCGGGCGGCACGACATGCCGTGGCGGAAGACACGCGACCCCTATCGCATCCTTGTCAGCGAGATAATGCTGCAGCAGACACAGGTGTCGCGGGTCGTTACAAAGTACGCAGAGTTTCTCCAGCTGTTCCCCGACGTCGGGTCTCTCGCTCAAGCCAGTCAGCGTGACGTTATTACTGCATGGACCGGTCTGGGCTATAACCGGCGCGCGCGATACCTGCATCAGACAGCGAAAAGAATCGTGGACGATCATGGGTCGCAGGTTCCAGGCGACCCGGCCATCCTGAAAACCTTTCCCGGGATCGGAGCGAATACCGCCGGCAGTATCAGCTGCTTCGCGTATAACACAGCCGTCGTCTTCATTGAAACGAATATCCGCCGGGCGTTCATTTACAGTTTTTTCTCCGGGAATACGGATCCGGATACTGTTGATGCCGTTTTATTTACGGAACAGTTCGTTGCCGAAAACGCTGAAGGTGCGTGGTTTGAGCCGCGAAAAACCATAGGAATCATAGACGACAGCACCCTGTTACCTCTAATCGAGAGGACACTCGATCCGGAAAACCCACGTGAGTGGTACTACGCACTCATGGATTACGGTAACGCTCTTGTTCGGTATGTCGACAATCCTAACCGGGCAAGCCGACAGTACGTCCGCCAGAGTACCTTCGAGGGGTCGCGTCGACAGGTGCGCGGACGGGTGATCAGAGTTCTTTCCGATCTGCCGCGTGCCTCCGAGGACGATCTTCTCGATACAACCGGAGCACCCGTTGCATATCTGCAATCGGTGCTGCAGGATTTACTGGCTGAAGGACTGATCGTACAGGACGGGCTTTCATGGAAGCTCGCCGAATGACCTAATAGAGCTCAGAGCAGTTTTTCGCGGATCTGTTTATCAGGCGTTGCTGCATTTCCATGAGTATCTGCAACGCAGAGGGCGTATTACCTTCAATATCGGAGATAATGCGAAGAATCGGTTCTGTCCTTGATCCACGAAACCAGACGAACCCGCGTGCTGTATCGGCTTCGTCGTACAGGTGCACCGCGAGTCCCCCGCTTTCGTCTCCTTCAGGATTTCTGTTTCCCGGACCTGTCCTGACGTCGGGGCCTTCGAAGTTGTGTATGCGATAATCGTGGAGCCACGCGAACTCGCTCCGCGTCTTGAGTTTTCTGATTTCATCCGGCAGCAGGGCTTCGTAAGCCTCCTTGAGACGCTTGTGGTTCAGCCTGTTAACCTCGATACGGGCAGACGGATCGGTCGTCTGTGTCGTCAGAAATACGGGTAGTCCATTCAGGATCTCCTGGAGAATATCCGCCGGTTCCATGGGAGAAGGATCCCCTGCGATTCCGAGCGCGGCGAAGGCCTGCGCTGCAGGAGAACTGTCGCTCTGATCAAGCGTCGGCTTCCAGGCGACAAGGCGTATGATGGACGAGATTGTGGACAGGGGATCGCGAATGGTACCGGGAAAGGTGATGTTCCCTCCGTTTGAGCCTTCGCCGATTATTGGAACACGGTAGCCATTCTCGCGTAGCATTCGTGCCCGCTCGAGAACGTTCGCTTCTCCGACCTCACTGCGGAACACTTCAACCTCGAAGGCAGTGGCGATTCGCTCGATCCGAAGGGACGTAGGTCCGTTTACAACGATGGCACTCCTGGTGTCGTTCTTGAGTTTCTGATAGCGCAGCGATTCCATGGCGAGTTCCGCCACAACCGACAGCGCGAAGACGTCCTGGCCTGAAAGTGTGTGAGCATCTGCCCGGGAGGGATTGAGAACAAGGTTACCCCGGTCTCCGTCGTTATCCGGTACATAGCCGATAAGAGCGTTCTCGATCTGTGTCTTACAGTCGTTCAACGCGGCACCTTCAGGCTCAATAGAGTGGGCGATTGACCCTGGTACGTCGTTGATGGCCCGAAAACGCATGCCCCAGTCCTGAAAGTACTCACGGTCGGGCCCCGTGCAGCGGGCGCTACCGTTCATGTCCGCGAATACTTCCACAGAACGTGTATTCTGTTTCAGTTCCGCGAAGGTCCATGGGGACGATACACGTTTTTCAAGAAGTCTTCTGTAGGCGGTACGAGCGTTCTCGCGGCACGTCTTCTGTTGACCGTAGACACTTTGTACCGCATGCGGATCGACGTGAAGAACGATGCGATGAAGTTTTTCGAAGACATCCCATCGGCTTACTGTGGACTCGAACAGGTTAATTACCTCGGCTGCTTCCGCAGCCGGCAGTACCATTCCGTCGCCGTTCATGAACTTGAAACCGTTATACCCCTGAGGATTGTGGCTCGCAGTGACATAACATAGACCACCGACGTCCGGGTCATTTCCCGTTGTTGCAGCAGCCTCGCATACGGACAGCGCGCCAGCAAGTCGGACGCTGACCCCGAGATAGGTGAACGCACGCACGAAGGTGTCTACAAGTTCAGCTCCGGTGGGGCGGGTGTCGCAGGCGAGAATGACGCTGTCGCGTCCGTCCTTCGTTCTCTGAACGCGGACGAACGCGATCGCCGCGGCTATAGAAAGCACGGCGTACGCAGGATGAAGACGGGAATCGCGAGACTCCTCACCCCCGTCGCAGGACATGCAGGCTCTCCAACCCGATATGCTGCGGATCATGCGGTCAGAGGCGTTCCGGATATCGTCCAGAGCGATTCTCTGACCTTCTGACAGGGTACAGAAACCACTGGGAACAATGACATGGCCGTTCCGGTCGATAAATGGCCGAGATTGTGTGTTCATGTGTCTGTGTCCTTAGAAATGATAGCCGAAACCGACGGTGAGCGGGTTGAGCCTGCCACCGGCGAGCAGCTCGTCCGATAGAACGTAGTTGGTATAGAAGACAAGCGTCATCGCGTCGAACAGACTCACCGAAACACCCGCTCCGGATGATGCAATCGAACCTCTGTCTTCCAGTATTGTGGACTCTGAGGTCTCAAAGCGAGCGTAGTAGCCCCCGTCCAGATATAGAACAGCACCAGGCATGAACGCTGCCGACCCGGTCTTCGGGCCGACAAGACGCAGTTCCAGACCACCTGCCGCCTTTGCGATTGAGTCGAAACGACCCGGCTCATAGCCGCGTACCGTGCCCGCGAGACCCGTTCGCCCCGATCGTCCACCAAAAGAACTCCGAACAAGAACCGGCACGTGATTACCGCTGGTGTAATCGGCGATCGCATGAATACCCGCATAGAGACCGATCCGACTGTCTTCTCTGGTACCGCCGCCAGCGAGCAGGGGATGAAACGCACGGGTGCGGGCAGTGACTCGTGTGTAATCTGCGATTCCGAAAAACTCGTTGAAAAGCGCTCTCGGGGCCCACTCAAACGTAACCTCACCGTCGAAGCCTTCGAGCACCGGTGACTCGTCCACGGTTCTGACACGACCGAACGCGAGACCGGTTCGCAGACTGTTTAGCAGCTGACCCTCATAGTCATCCGGAAGCGGGTCGGCAAGGAACATGGTCGATTCCGCCTGATCGTCATATCGGGTGTCGAGCCGGCCCCAATACCCGATGAAGACTGAAATGACGGATTCGTCATTCCTGTTCAGCAGGAGCGATCGGGAGAAGTCTGCATTCCAACCGAGAAACGTACTGCGAACCGACGTCGTAAGATCGCTGTCGGTCAGCTGCCCGGCTTCGAAGGGCACCCCGTCAGGCTGACGGAGATACGGTGTGGAGCCGACTGAGGCCCCCAGAGAGCCTCCGATGACGGTAGGGAAGCCCTCAACAGGCAGTTCGTGTTCCAGACGGACCTGGGCTCCCCAGATGAGCGGAGAGACGCGAATTACGGGCTGGCCGGAAACCTGAGTCGTTACAAAAGAAAGAAAGAACGTTAGTATGCAGGAGAGTAAAAAAGAGTAGCGCGGGTATCGTATGTGGACGCTCATAGCCTTAAGATAGTACGCGCGGGCTCGGGACGACGTCAATTCGATATTCTGCTTCTTGCGCTCACGTGCAGGCGCAGGTATAAAAGAATACGTCGGTAACGGTGAGGTACTATATGAAAAAGATTCTGGTTATTGATGAGTCACAACTGTTTCGGGATTTTCTCCAGACGAAACTCGAGCAGTACGGGTTTGACGTGACCGTAGCGGTGAACGGCCTCGATGGCACCGTGAAGCTCCGAAATCAGGTTCCGGACCTGGTAATTATGGACTACTACCTTTCCCGGGCGAGTGCTCTGGATGTTCTCGAAAAGAAAAACTCTGATCCCAACTCGAAAGACGTGCCGGTTATCATGGCGAGTAACCGCATAGAGCGTGAGAACGTAGTTCAGATCGCGCCCTTTAACGTCAAGAAGTTCTTTACCAAGCCCATCAAACTCGACCAGTTGCTTGCCTCAGTCAGCGAAATACTCGGAGTTGAAGTTAAAGTTGACAGTTCCCCGTGTATTATCGAAGCACATTTCAATGACCAGATCCTCTTTATTGAGGTGGCCCAGGGTCTGAACAGTGACAAGATCGGGCTGCTGAAGTACAAGATCCAGGAGCTTCTCGACTTGTACAAGGTGCCAAATCCCAAAGTGCTCGTGATGATGAGCAGTATAGAGATCGACGATGACGATACCGGTAAACTATCTGCGCTTCTGAATACGATCCTTGACTGTACCAGTGTTAAACCGAAGCAGCTGAAGATACTGACCGCGAACGAAAAGGTCCGTGTGTTTGTGGACCAGCGGAAAGAGTACAGCGGGATAGAAGTAGCAGATACACTGGAAAGAGCGATGGACGGACTGCTCGGCAGAAAAGCGGGCAGTTACGTCGACAAGGAAAGCAATACCGTACAAAAAGAGTTCCTGAGCGCGAGCACCCCGAAAAGCGGAAAGAAAGAGTCGATAAATCTTCGCTTCGGTGGCGAGAATGCGCCTGCTCCCGATTCGACTCCGGTACCGGATATCACCGGTTCGGCTCGTGTTGCCGTTATCGACGACGATATTGTCATACAGGAGCTGATAAAAACGGTCTTCGAGGACACCAACGTTTCGGTTACAACCTACGACGATGGTGCGGATTTTGTCGCCGATCCCAAAGGTCTCAACTATGATCTTCTCTTTCTCGATCTCATGATGCCGAAGAAAGATGGATTTGCCGTCCTGGCCGAGCTCCGGGAAAAGACCGGGGTACCGCCGGTGATCGTTCTCAGCGCCCTGTCTCAGCGTGAAGCGGTCGTAAAAGCGCTCAAGCTCGGTGTGAAAAGCTATCTCATCAAACCTCTGAAACCCGAACACGTGATTCGCAAGGCTACTGAGGTCTTGCGAAGCAACTTCTAGGACGATTGATGCCGACCTCAGAGCACCGGTTCCAGATCATATTCAATCACTCTCCTGTCGGTATGGCTGTTCTTGATACCGGGGCACACATACAGCACGTAAACGAGTCCGCCTGCGCTATCTTCAATCGACCCGAAACGGATCTTCACGGCGAAGCACTGTACAGATTTTTGCATGAGGATGAGATCGATCTGTTCATCGAGCAGTTTAAGGATATGGTTGCGGATGGTTCGTATCCCTTACAGACGATCGTTCGAGTAAAAAACATCGACGGCACCGAACCATGGTGCCGGCTGAACTGCTCCTATGTATCCGGAGTGGCGACCTCTCCTTTTGTGTTCGTCCTTCTCGAAGACGTGACCGAAGAGCGACGGGGACAGGAAAGACTCCGTCGTGAGAAAGAGATCGCCGAACGCGCAACCCGTACGAAGTCGGCTTTTCTCGCAAATATGAGTCACGAGATCCGCACGCCGATACATACGGTAACGGGAATGACGGAACTGCTCATGGAAACGCGCCTCGACCCCGAGCAGCGCGAGTACGGAGAGCAGATACGCTTCGGAGCCGAAGTTCTCCTGGGGCTCATAAACGATATCCTTGATTTCTCGAAGATCGAGGCCGGTAAGCTCTCACTCGAGGTCATCGAGTTCGACCTCGTCAAGACCATACAGGAGGCAGTCGACCTCGTGAGTCTGGAGGCTCATAAAAAGGGCCTTGACGTTGTAATCGATATCGCTCCACACATCCCTCAGTTTTTTGACGGTGATCCTGTCCGGCTGCGGCAGGTTATCGTCAACCTGTTCAACAACGCCGTCAAGTTTACAAACACCGGGGAAATTGTCCTCGAAGCCCGCGAGGCGCCGGACCTCTCCCGACCTGCCATCGTTATCCGAGTCATCGATACGGGCACAGGGATCGCTGATGATAAGCTCAACCGCCTTTTCAAGCCCTTCAGTCAGGTTGATTCCTCGACGACGAGGAAGTTTGGCGGTACGGGCCTTGGGCTTTCTATTTCCCGCAGTCTGATTGAACTCATGAACGGGAGTATCGGGGTCCAGTCCCGCGAAGGTCAGGGGTCGACGTTCTGGTTTACCGTGCCCTTTGTAGACAAGGGCATGCGTCGCTTCTCCGTGGATAAACCGAACCTGAATCGTTTAAGTGCTCCCCGCGTTCTTGTGGTTGATGATAATCGTCGGACCTGCGAGGTCATCCGCAGTTACCTGAGAGCGTGGGGTCTTGACGTTGAAACCGTGCAGAGCGGCGAAGAAGCCCTTAAACGCCTGCAACAATACAAAGACCGTGAAGATAACTACGATATCGTACTTATCGACGCTGTCCTGCCAGGAATCGACGGATGGCAACTCGCGAGCGAAATCAATGCGCTGAGAAATGAGGCAGGGCGGGAGACCAGGCTTATTCTCATGACGCCCGCGGGTGTCATGGGCGGTGAAGCAAAAATGAAGCTTCTGAACTGGTTTGATGCGTACGTTAACAAACCGGTGAAGTGGGCTGATCTTGCACGGGCGCTTGACGCGGCATTCATAGAAGTGGCTCCGACTGTGGAGGATGCCGAGGATGCAGACGAAATCGCAGAGCTTGAAACCCTGGATCCCGACGACGAACCGACGGCCGGCGAAACTCGGGACAGACCACAGGACGCGGAGGATTCCGTTTCCGACGTCGGTAAAACAGCCTGCGTACTCGTCGCTGAGGATCACTTCGTGAACCAGCAGCTCTTTCGTACGATACTCGAAAAGACCGGCTGCACCGTCGAAGTTGCGTCCGACGGTCAGGAGGCGCTCGAGCGGGCTTCCGAACTGAATCCTGATGTTGTTTTTATGGACATACAGATGCCCCGCATGAACGGTTACGATGCCGCTCGTGCAATGAGAGATGCCGGACTGAACATGCCTATCATTGCAGTGACCGCAAACGCGCATTCTGATGAGCGTCAGCGGTGCCTTGACTACGGAATGGACGATTATATGTCCAAGCCATTCAAGCCGAAGGACGTGCGCCAGCTCCTCACGCAATGGCTTGGACAACACAGTAGTCAGGAGCCACGGGAATCGTCGGCTGCCGACTCAGGCGCTGCGGACACTGTCGCTGTGCTGAATTACACTGGCGCGGTCGAGTCGTTCATGGGCAAGCCGGATGTACTAAGACGGGTAATGAGGAGCTTTCTCGAGAAAGTTCAGGTACAGATTGATGAACTGACACGACTGCTTGAGGAGCGGAATGCGGTCGGGATCAGATCGACGGCACACAGCATAAAAGGCGGTGCGCTGAGCCTGGAGGCAGTGCGCCTTGGGCAGGCTGCTTCACGCCTCGAAGACGCCGCTGTGCAGGAACAGATCGACGACTGCATTGCGCTGAGTGCTGAACTCGGTGACGAGTACAGACGCCTTCGTTCAGAATGGACAACCTACGACTCGGAGTACGAGGCAGTTTAGGTCGGTATGCATGGTCAGAGCGTTTCGGTAGGGCGTTATTATGACAGGGCAGGGTCACTGTTTCTCCGCTTCGGCCGGGGCGGTGAGTCTGGTTCCATACATCGTCCGGTCTGGGCTCCGGGAGTTCGGCACCTGCGGGACGCAGTGACATTTGTGAACAGGCAGCTTCTCATGTGCATGCAGGAGGTTCAGGCTGCGGACGTTCTCGATCTTGGCTGCGGAGTCGGCGGAACGATAGCGTATCTCCGGGCAAGACAGAACGCCCGTTACACAGGGATTACGCTGAGTCGGGCCCAGGCTGACGAGGCGAACAGGCGATTACGGCTTACTGATCGTCCGGACGACGCGGACTCGAAGATTCTTCAGGGTGACTTCGCGGCAATGGATAGTCTTGAAGCACCGGCCGGAACCTATGATTTCCTGTACGCGGTCGAATCGATGGTGCACCTTGCATCGGTTGACACATTCTTCGCTTCGGCTGCACGCTACGGTCGATCGGATAGTACTTTAATTGTTATCGATGACTTTCAGAAGCGCTTTCCCTTTGAAGGTTCAGTACGGTATCGTAGATTTCAGACCTATACATGGGGATGGCGGGTGCCTTCGGTAGTTTCGTTCGATGAGCTTGTTTTGGCCGCCGGGCGGCATGGTTACAGTCTCGAAGAGTTTCGTGACTGGACAGCCTACGTATCGGCTCATGGGATACGAGACTATCTCCTGCGGGGCTTCGTGCCTGTCCTGAGACTCGGTTCCCGGTACAGCGAATGGTGCCGATCGATGGTCGGTGGCGATGCTTTGAAGCGACTTCTTCGCGAAGAGGTCGTCGGCTACGGTTTCTTCCGGTTTTCGCTGACGCGCTAATTCGGTATTCTATCGCTCACGCGCGAAAGAACATATATGTGGGGTAATTGTAACGACAATGTTTTCGGATAACTCAAAAGGTACACCTGGATCATCACAACAGACGTCTGAGGAAAAGTCCCGAGACTTGACTGAGTTGCGCAAGAGCCTCCGGCAGAAGATGTTCGGCGAGCCGCGGTTTCCTCTCCATGAGCTGCCGGTCGGTAGCGATGGAGACTACGCCGATGCGCCATGTGACGTCGAGCTTGCTGCCGAGGCAGCATTTCCGACACGTTTTGGCAGCTTCGTTCTATATGGCTTTGTCGATAAGACGACAGGAAAAGAGCACACTGCGATTGTTCGTGGCGACGTATCGGGCGGACAGGGAGTGCCTGTCCGTGTTCATAGCCAGTGTCACACCGGAGACGTCTGGGGATCATTACGGTGTGACTGTCGCGATCAGCTTGAAGCTGCAATCGAGTACATCTCCGAGCAGGATTGCGGGGCTGTCGTGTATCTGAAACAGGAAGGGCGTGGCATCGGCCTCATAAACAAGATCAAGGCGTATCAGCTGCAGGATCTTGGTCTCGATACAATCGAGGCGAACGAGTACCTGGGATTTCCTGCAGAGGCACGCAGCTACGACGTGGCGGCAGCCATTCTCAGGTTATTGGGGATAGAGTCGGTTGCCCTCCTGACCAATAATCCGGACAAGATCGATAAGCTCACCGCAGAGGGCATCCCTGTTACCCGACGAATACCCGTGGTCACCGCCTGGAATCATCACAATCGACTGTACATGGAAACGAAGAAAGACCGCATGGGACACATGTATTAGCGGTCTTCCACGATGATAGTGACAGGCAGACTATAACACCCGCGTAATGCGCTCCATGGCTTCTTCGACTTTCTCGCGATGGTTGAACGCACTAATGCGAATAAAGCCCTCTCCCATACGCCCGAAGCCCACCCCCGGGGTAATAACGACCTGTGCTTCAGTCAGCATTCTGTCAAAAAAGGACCAGCTGTCTGTTCCCGTCTGCACCCAGATGTAGGGACTGTCGACACCGCCTGAGACCGAGTAGCCTGCTTTTGTCATGATGTTCCGGATCAGACCGGCATTCTCCATGTAGTAGTTAACGCGGTAATCCACTTCTTTGCGCCCTTCGGGGCTGTAGACCGCCTCTGCTGCCCTCTGGACGGGATATGAGACTCCGTTGAACTTCGTGCTCTGTCGACGATTCCAGAGACTGTGAAGGGTTCGTGTGTCACCCGAGTCATCTGCAATCTCGATGTCTTTCGGGACGACCGTGAAGGCACAACGCGTTCCGGTGAAACCGGCCGTTTTCGAGAAACTGCGTATTTCCACGGCACACGAACGGGCGCCATCGATCTCATAAATACTGTGTGGAACATCATCGGACTGTATGAAGCGCTCGTAGGCTGCGTCAAACAGGATAAGAGCCTTGTGCTCACGAGCGTAGGAAACCCATGCGGAAAGCTGTGATCGTGTGGCGGAGGCTCCGGTCGGATTATTCGGAAAGCAGAGATAAATAAGGTCGAGATGGGCTGATGGAGGTGAGGGAACGAAACCGTTTTCTACGGTGCCTACGAGGTAATGGAGACCGTCGTATCGACCGTCGGAAAATATTCCCGTTCGACCTGCCATAACATTCGTGTCGACATAAACCGGATACACAGGATCGGGAACTCCAACGACGATATCGTTGGCGAGGATGTCAAGAAAGTTTCCGCTGTCGCACTTTGCGCCGTCACTGACAAAAATCTCGTCGGGAGATACGTCTGCACCGATCCGGCGGTAGTCGTTTTCCGCAATGGTCTCCCGGAGAAAGGCGTATCCCTGTTCCGGTCCGTACCCGCGGAAGCTCGCGTCGGTCCCCAACTCATCGGCGGCAGCCTTCAAGGCGTCTACACACGGTTTTGCAAGGCCGTGGGTGACGTCTCCAATTCCCAGACGAATAAGACTGGATTCCGGATTGGCGTTCTGGTGTTCGTTAATTTTTTGCGCAATCGTTGAGAACAGATAGGACGCGTTCAGTTTCTTGTAGTGCGGGTTCATCTTGATCATGTGTGCTTGCTCCAGCTGTCGATTTCTGCCTAATCTACGGGAGAGAAAACGCTATATCAATAGCCTGAGGAAGAAAAATGCCTGTCAATGACGTCGATCTGCTCCTGAAAGAGTGCAAAGCACTGTTTCCACCGGCAAATGAACCGGGTGCGTGCCTCCAGCTCATCTGTGATTTTCTCAGAGACCGCATCGCTCATTACGACTGGGTGGGCTTGTACTTTGCCGTTCCAGAAGAGCGATTGCTTGTTCTTGGCCCTTTTTCGGGTGCTCCGACTGAACATACGCAGATACCCTACGGGAAAGGCATCTGTGGGCAGAGCGCCGAGACGGAGCGAAGCTTTGTAATCCCTGACGTCGATTCGGAGTCGAACTACTTAAGTTGCAGCGTACAGACGAAAGCGGAATACGTCGAACCCATTGTTCTAAACGGGGTTTACCTCGGCCAGATAGATATCGACAGCCACACGCGGGATCCTTTTACCGGACAGGATGATGTATTGCTTTCACAACTCGCTCGCCTGATTGCGCCGCTGCTGCCTCAGGTGTTCTCACCGTCATTCTGAGCATCGCGGAGTGCGCGGGCTTTGTGGACGGCTACGCCGAGGCGTTCCCGCAGCCTCCAGACAGTCTCCTCAACGGCGCGTTTTTTCGTGTCGGAATCGTCAGCTGAGCCGAAAAGATCCGGCTGGTCCCGGTTTACTCGCGTCGTATCGCTGACGACGCCGACACCGATCAGTCGAACCGGTGTACCGTCCCAGCCCGCGGCGAGCAGTGCTCGAGCGGTCGCAAACAGTTCATCTACGGACTGAACTCTGCGCTTGAGTGTTTTCTGTCGTGAGGCGGTGTGAAAATCTTCGGTCCGTACCTTCGTAGTAACGGTAAAGCCAAAGGCGTTTGCCCTGAAACAACGATACATGACCTGTTCACAAAGCTGCAGCAGTACCGTCTCAACGGTGTCCCAGTCCGTCACATCGTGACCAAAGGTCGTTTCGGTAGATACAGAGTGTTTCCGCGAAAGCGACGCGAAGATCCCGGGATCGATTCCACGACACGCCTTATAGAGATAGGTTCCGGTTGAAGGTCCGAGATGACCCCGAAGATGCGATTCGGTCTGTGCCCGCAGGTCCTGAACCGTCTCGATTCCGAGTTGTGCGAGCCGAATCCGGGTTTTTTTTCCGAGTCCCCACAGGTCTTTGAGATCAAGGGATGCGACGAAACGCTCTTCCTCATCGCGATGAACGCGATACAGTCCGTCCGGTTTCCTGTAGTCCGATGCCATTTTCGCGAGCAGTCGGGATCTGGCGATGCCAATTGATGCTGTAAGCCCGTATTCGGTACGTACGAGGCGTTTAAGCCGTGATGCCTGATCGACAGCCGGCCCGAGCAGACGTTCAGTTCCGCTCATGTCGAGGAAGGCCTCATCGATCGATATCTGGTGCATAGCCGGTGTTGCCGATGCGAGGAGTTTCATGATCCCCTCCGAAACCTCCTGATAGCGTTCCATTCGCACGGGTAGAAACACCGCTTCGGGACAAAGTCGAGCTGCTTCTGCCGCGGGCATCGCGCTGTGAACCCCGTATTTTCGGGCTTCGTAGCTGCACGCGCTGACCACGCCACGAAGATTTCTGTCGCCACCGACGATCACCGCTTTACCCAGAAGTGTCGGGTTATCCCTCTGCTCGACCGATGCATAGAATGCGTCAAGATCAACGTGAAAAAACAGTGGATCACCTGTTTGGTCGGTGTTCATCGGGAATTACTGTGACCCCCAAGCAGCGGTAGACGGACGGTCTGCCTGGCTGATTGACTTACGTGGATTGCCGCATCGTGCTCGTAGCGGAGTCGGCCTATCAGTGACGCAGTGGATCGTATCTCAATCAAGGGATCGGATTCGACCGGGATTACGATCTGCAGTTCCAGTTCATTCGGAGGATTCCGTCCTGACACGAACTCGACGCGGTTTCCGGCTGAGCTGACGCGGAACGGAAACGTTGACTGATAGATCAGCAGTGGTTCATCAGACAGAAGTGCGACTTCCAGCGATACCAGGTCCAGATCGCTCGTAATTGTGACGTTGACGATGCGACGTGCAAGGAAACTCTCTTCATCGACCCTCAGTTCGAGGTGCGGATCCGGCATCGAAACCTCGTACTGTGTCCGTGTCGACCGAGGTGGCCGGTGTTTTGTTTCTCCATCGTGTATTATGTCCAATCCCAGTACTTCCGAAATGCTTTCGATTACAAGAGTTGTTTCTCCTGTGGCGAGATCCGACTCCTCGATAACCCGTACACGTTGCAGCCTCTCGTAGGAGAATGGCGCGGCACTCGCAAGTTGTATCGCCGAAATGACAAGGGCTGCAGCAACGATCGTGGATATCATTTTCATCGTAAATGATCTGCCTCCACTTACGGGATGACGAAAAAGAAAGTCCATGCGAACGAGAAGCATGAGGTAGGGCATTACGACCAGTGTAGGAAGAAGATTCGTGACGGGATCGGAAACAAGCCGGGCTACGGTAGCACCTTCTTCGAGCGATAGAAACGAAAACGTAAGTATCGCCGGTGGAATAACGGCAAGTACGAGAAAGACGATTTTCGCCATACGATTTCGAGTCAGCGTAAACAGGACGGTGGCGAGCAGGGCCATAACGAAGGGTGCGGCGGTGGCGATCCCGAGGCTTCCGAAGACGAAAACCGAAATCAGCAGCATGAGGACTGACGCCGCCGAATAGAAGCTGCCGTTACGCGAGAGTGGAAGTTTTCTGACGGTGAGATACGTTACCTGTAAAAGGAGAAATGCTCCGAATATCTTGAATCCGAATAACGCGACCGGCAAGACTCGAGATAGCTCAGGGGTCCCCCGGAATGTGAGAATCATTTCGGATATCTGTCCGAACACGAGTAGAAAGACATAACTGATCCCGAAGAGCAGGGGAAGACTGAGGATATTTCTCCGTATGGTACGGATATATCGCGCGAGCGCCTGCCGGTGTGTAACCGCGTACGCAAAGACAAATCCAATAGAAACCAGGAGAAAGATCAGATATTCCGTCTCTCCGATAACGATTTCCCTGCCTCCGAGGGTATATCGGATTGCATTCCGGTCCCATTCCGAGCGTGTAAGCTCCGGCAGATCACGAACAAGTGCGACGAGTAAGGTGAATATACCGTGGGCGCTGGTGTGAATGTCTGTGGTCGTGAAGGTCTCGAACTGTGTGAGTCTCACGGGTGTGTCGTTCTGCCACGTTTCCCGGGCAGTACTACCGTCGACGAGCAGAACACTCGGTATATCCTGGTTCAGGAACGGTTCAATCAGATAATCCCGCCCGGATGGGCGTGCTCCGATGCGGAAGATCTGTTCTGCAGTGCCGAGTGTTCTGCTCGTGAATCCGGACCCCGCGGTGGACTGCCGTACAAGCTCGATGAGCCATGGCGGAGCGACCACACCGGGACTCCCGGATACGATTTCTATCGTCCGGTCTGGTGTCAGAATATCAACAAGAACAATCGCATCCGGCGGTGAGTCGTCGAAGCGTTCCAGAATAGTATTCTGCAGTAGAGGTCTGTCCCTTCGCGCAGCGGTCCCGAACACAACGTGAAGCGTTACCTCGGGAACCTGTTCCGTGTGCGCCAGGATCAGCTCGAGGGCGGCGATTATCCCCGGAGCGCCGAACGGGAGGTCCTGTACATAGGACGGAGAATTGACCGGGACGAGAATCAGAAGCGTCTGATCGCTTCTTCCCGCTATGCTTACCAGGAGAGAATCGGAGAACGAATGGCCACTCACGGCACTACTGTGTTCGACCCGTTCAAGCTTTACGTTGTCGACCGACGACCTTCCGGAAGACTCTCGCTGTATGCGCTCTGAAATAAACTCAAAGAGTTCCCGCTCACCCTGGGAGGCTTCGTCGTTCGGAAG
Organism: Spirochaetaceae bacterium; assembly: GCA_007694005.1. Taxonomy (GTDB): domain Bacteria; phylum Spirochaetota; class Spirochaetia; order DSM-27196; family SKKC01; genus SKKC01. Next base: position 69,854 of record RECN01000103.1, on the reverse strand, counting down.
CGTCCTTTGTATACGATGAAGGTCATCCTCATTGAGGTGGTTGAGATCTACAGCTGGGGACTGTGAAAAAGCAGTTGAAGCTGATAGTATGATTGCTGCAACGAACAGACGATGAATCATGAGATTACTGTAGCCTACGTACTGCAGGAAGCCTTGGTCAATATCTACGTCTACACAGGATGCCTATGGAGTTATTGCCCGAAATCAGCGGCCGGTTCAGTGTACGAGAATACGAGTCCACTCCCGTTCCGAAAGACAGTCTTGAACGTGTCATCGAAGCCGGGCGCCGCGCTCCGAGTGCGAAGAATCGTCAGCCGTGGAGATTCATCGCTGTGCTCGACAGCGAAAAGCGCATGCGGCTTCAGGACGCGTGTTTCGGACAGGAGTGGGTAGGGGATGCCCCCGTGTGTATCGCTTTGTGTACGACCAATATCGACTACAAGATGCCGAATGGGCAGTTGTCGTACCCGGTTGATCTCAGCATTGCGGTCAGTTTCATGATGATTCAGGCGGGCCACGAAGGCCTGGGGAGCTGTCTCAACACCACCTTCGACGAGCAGGACGTGAAGTCTCTGCTGAGCGTGCCGTATTCCATGAGGGTAGTGATGCTGCTGACACTCGGATATGCGAAGGCGTCCCAGCCGCTTCTCGACAGGCTACCGCTTGACCGCGTGTTTTCTATTGATCACTGGTAACTTCAACTCTGATCGAAATCAAAACGCAGGGTTGAATTCTCCTGTCCCTGATCTATTCCCAGATCTATGAGCAGACTGATGAGGTCTGTGTACGAGATACCGTGCTCCCGACACAAGCTTGGAAACATGCTTATGCTGGTAAAGCCCGGGATGGTGTTAATCTCGTTCAACAGAAGCTCTTTTGTGTCATTGCTGTAGAACATGTCAACCCTGGCGAATCCGGAGCAGTCGCATGCTTTGTACGCATCTGCGGCCATCCGGCGTGCATCTTCATAGACCGACTGGTCAATGTCTGCCGGAATAATCAATGCCGCTCCGTTTTCGTCGAGATACTTCGTTCGGTAATCATAAAAGCCTTTGACAGGTTGAACTTCACCGACCGCATGCGCAGTAATCTCGTGGTTTCCTGTCACAGCGCACTCAAGCTCTCTTCCGCGTACTTCGGGCTCTATCATTATGTCATGGTCATACTCCAGAGCAGACCGGAGCGACTCCGTGATTGAAGCCCCCGCTTCGACACGGGTGACACCGACTGAGCTTCCGCATCGGGCAGGTTTCACGAATACCGCACGACCGGGCCAGGCACTTGAAATCTGCTGACTCACGTTTCGACTCAGGTCGTCGAGCCTGTCACCCGCTCGAAATGCAAGAAATTCGACACACGGAATATCCGCAGCGGAACAGAGGTGTTTCGTCATTCGTTTGTCGAAACACGCTGCACTCGCAAATACGCGGCTGCCGACGTAGTCGAGGTCAAGCGTCTCCATGTAGCCCTGTAGACTGCCGTCTTCCCCGAAGGTTCCGTGTACAAGCGGAAACACAATGTCCGGTTCGAGCAGCGACCCGTGAGCGGTCCTCAGTCCGCTCCCAGGGATACCGGACAGTTCCTGTTTCGGGTCTTCTTCTATACGGACTGTTTCTCCGTCACCACACGCGTCCTGCCGGACTTGATCCGGCTGCAGAAACCATCGGTTTGATCTGCTTATTCCGCACAGTCTGAGCGAAAACCTGTCATAGTCAATGTTTCGGCATATGCTGGCAGCAGACCGGCATGAAACTTCGTGCTCGCCGCTTTTTCCACCGTATAAGAGCAGTACTTCGGTTTTACTCATTTCTGTATCCCATTTCTGCGAGAATGCTTCGCGCAACAGCCCCTTCGTCCCAGGGGACGGGACCGGACGCGTATATAATGCTCGATTCGTGGCCTTTCCCGAGAAGCGCCACAGTGTCACCCTTCCGTGCCTGTTTCATAGCCTGTCTGAACGCGTGCCGCCGGTCGGAAATGAGATGCAGGTCTGAGCCTTCGGTATGCGCTTTACAACCCGAGGCTATTTCCCTGAGTATGGCTTCCGGCTCCTCTCCACGGGGATCCTCGTCAGCGAGGTAGATGACATCTGCATACCGGCTCGCTGTGTTTCCCTGCATGGCACGCTTCTCCGTATCACGCTCACCGGCCGAGCCGAAAACGACTATGAGGCGCCCCTCTGTCGAGGACTTCAGCATAGGAAGTACGGTTTCGAAGCTGCCGGGTGTGTGTGCGAAGTCAACGATGACTCTAAACGGCTGTCCGGCCACAATCTCATCCATCCGCCCCTGAGGCGCGCGTAGTTCGGGCGTGAGCTGTGCGAGTTCGGGCAGGGAGATGCCGCTCGCAAAGTGAGCCGCCATAAGTGCTGCGGCAGTATTAAAGACGTTGTACCGTCCCGGAATCCGTATCGAGGTTTGCAGGGATGCACCCCTGTACGTCAGCGTAAACGACGTTTCTGTCGTCGTCTCCTCGATGTCCGTTATACGTACGTCGGAATCCTTCCCCGCAAGGCTGATACCGGTTACCGGATGCGAGGTCGCTGACCGGAAAAAAACTGCGTTTTCGTCGTCGGCATTAACAATACCAAAGGCCGCGCTATCGTTTCCGGCCGTCAGACCGCCGAAGAGTCGGCACTTGTCCTCCCGGTACTGCTCAAACGAACCGTGAAACTCGAGGTGCTCGTGCCCGAGATTGGTGAAAACGGCTCCAAGCCATCGAACCCCGGAGAGTCTGTGCGTCTTCGTCGACAGACCGTGGGACGTGGCTTCGACGACCGCAAAGGTGCAGCCGTTCTCGACCATCTGACTGAGAATCGACTGTATCTCGGGCGCCTCGGGAGTCGACTGCCGAAATGGATTTTTTTCGGTTTCGGTGCCGGTACTGAGATAGACCGTGCTGACACATCCTGTTTTAAAACCCGCTTTGCGAAGGATCTGCCACAGAAAGTGCACGGTCGTACTCTTACCGTCGGTACCCGTAATACCGATGCACGGAATCCGTGACGATGGATGACCGTACCACGCACTGGCAGCCATGCTGAGAGCGAGCCGACTGTCGGCTACCCGGATTGTCGCAACCTGACTCGGCGTACCCGGACAGTTGTCCGAATAGACAACCGCTACAGCACCCTTGTCGATTGCCCGTGTTATGTAGTCATGGCCGTCCACGTGAAATCCGTGTATGGCGAAAAACACCTGGCCAGGCTGCGTGGTTCGCGAGTCATAGCTGAGTCCGGTCACCTCGATCTCCGGTGGTCCATCAGAATCGAGTATGCTAACCTCAGAAAGTATGTCTGATAATAAATGACGCAACATCGAAACGTATCCTAATGAATCGCACAGCCGGCCGCAAGCAATCACAGTCGTTCCTTCACCATGCGCTCATTCCCTACCTGGGTAACAAGCGACGGCTCCTGCCGGCCCTTGAACAGGTATTCTCGCGTTTCGAGCCTGCAGAACGTCCGACAGCCTTTGCCGACCCCTTTGCCGGGAGCGGCGCGGTAACGCGGCTTGCCCGCAGTCGCGGATACAGGATCACCGCATCTGATATCGAGCCCTACGCGGCAATACTGATCCGGGCTCACGCCGGTATTTCCCCGGGGAGGGCCGCTGACCTCTTTCGGGATTACGGTGGCCTCGGAGAAGCGATAAGGCATCTGAACGATATTGGAGCGACCGCAACCATCGATCCGACACGGCGCGGGTACATTGCGTCGAACTTCGCGCCGGAGCGTACCGACGCTCCGAAAATCGGTTTCGAGCGCCTGTTCTACACCGCAGAAAATGCCCGTTTTATAGACGCTGTGCGCGATGAAATCAGCCGGCTCGTCGCGTCTGTACCGCCTGCCGACGTACCCGATTTCGAAGCTCTGCTTCTCGCACCGCTCCTCGTCGAAGCCGCGGTTCACGTGAACACCTCGGGTGTATTTAAGGCCTATCATCGCGGTTTTGGTGGACACGGCAGGGACGCCCTGAAACGGATTATGGCGGCTATGGAGCTTGAGGTTCCGTTGCTTGAGGATGGTCCGGACGCACGCATAGCCCGGTGCGACGCCGTCAAGCTGTTTCAGGATTTGCCGGAGCAGAGTTCGTTTTTCGATCTGGTATATCTTGATCCACCGTATAACTCCCATCAGTACGGGAGTAATTATTTCATGCTGAATACCATCGCGCGATGGGATAGACCTGCTGTCAGCTCCGATACCGATTCCGACGGTGTGTTGCTGCACAAAGCCGGTATACGATCGGACTGGAAGGAGACGCGCTCAGCCTTCTGTTCGTCCCGAACAGCTCCCGGCGCCTTCTCGGAGCTGTTTTCCAGCATACACGCAGAGACGATAGTCTTGAGCTATAACACCGAAGGGATCGTACCATTCGACCTTCTGTGCGAGCTTATGGCGGAGAAGGGCAGCCTTTCCCTGGAGACGCTCGAGTACACTCAGTACCGGGGCGGTCGTCAGAGTGCTGATCGGAAGAATCACACGACAGAAATTCTGCTCATCAGCTCCCGGTCAGGACACTCCCGATATACCGGAGCGATTCCACTGAAAGATGCGCGTGCGGATTCTGTTCGTGTCGAGCACGCTTTGCGTATTCAGGCGTTTGCTCGCTCCCGCTTCGTGCCGGCACGGGTCAGTACGGTGTTCGGTTGTCCTGATGCCTTGGTTTCCGTCGGTGACGGGTCTTTGCAATGGAGGCAGGGGTATTGTGTAACCGTTGATGCGTCTCTGAAAGATCTCGTTCGCGCGTCAACCGAACGGCTTTCCGAACTACGGGCACAGCTTGAGACCTGCGTCTGCACCGACAACACCGAAGAGCTTTCTGTCTTACTGCATCTTATACCGGTCGCAGATTCCCGTGGTGAGCTCAGTAAGAAACGGCTTGAACAGCGGTATCTGACCCTTCTGAGGAAACTCGCCCATCCCCGGTACGTCGACGAGTACCGGACCTGCCTGCGTCTCTTCGTGAACATGAGAGGGAAATCCGAGCGATGCGTTAAGGAGCTCGAGAAGCTCGCAGAGCTGACAAAGTCCCGCCTCGGAGATGCCGCCGAAGCGGCGACACCTCACGAGAAGGAAACCTGAATCAGGGTTGTGTTGCGCGTTCGAGGAACCTGAAGTACTCCATGTCGGTGCTCAAGGTTGCCGAGAATGCGGGCATGGTGTTTCTGTAGCTTTCCATGGTGAGCCAGAACTCGTAGAAGCCGTCGGTGCTCTGTGCGTAGGCGCGCGTGTATATGCGGGCCGCCTGAGCATCGCCGTCACCTCGTATGGCTTCGGCACGGGCCTGAGCCTCGCTGAGTATGGTGTCGCGTTCCTGTTCGATCTGACCAAGGATACGCTGTTTTCTTCCTTCACCGAAACTTCGATAGAACTGCGCGAACTGATTGCGTTCGCTGACCATGCGGTCGTATACGCTCTCGGTCAGTTCGTCGGAGTAGCGAATCTGTCGAATCACCACGTCTATCAGCTCGATGCCAAAGTCCCGAATGTCTTCTACGACGCTGTTGTACATGGCTTCGGCGAGCATGCGTCGACCCATTCTGATTTCGTTCTGAGGCACTTCTGCCTGTATGAAATCGCGAAGTTCCGCAAGTTCCGCCGCACTGTCTTCTTCGGCGACATCGGTCCCTACTATGGCCTGTTCGGCCTCGAGAATCACTTCCGATTCGTCGGCAAGATCGAGAATGAGGTTCGTGCTTCTAACCGCTTCTTCAAGCGTGTTATCGGTAATGACGGTCCTCACCGCGCTGTCGAGCAGATCGTCCAGCCGCGATACTGCCTGGGGCAGACTCGTCGTGCTCGCGTAGAAGAGTGCAGGGTCCGAGATACGCCAGCGTGCGCTTGTATCGACGAAGATAAACTGATTCTCGCTGGTCGGTACCCGGTTCGGTTCACCATCCCAGCTCTGTATGCGGCGCGGGAAGCGGACTACGTTGTCGATAAAGGGAGTGCGAAACTTGAGGCCTGCCTCGGTCTCGACACGGACGATCTCACCAAATCGGGTCACGACGGCCTGCTCACCCTCGTCAACGACGTAGAGCGGCCCGAAGGCGAGAAATGCAATAGCGAGAACAACGAATACGGCGAGTACGGTAAGTAGCTTCTTCATTATCGTGTCCCCTGTATTGCGCCCGCCGCTCCCGGTATGTTCAGGATGGGCAACACGTTTTCAAGCGTGCGGTCGATCAGTGTAAGACTCTCATGATTGCGGAAAATCGCTTCCATGGTTTCGATGTACAGCCGCCGCCGCGTTCGTTCCGGATCTTCGCTGTAGGCAGAAAGGACCTCAAGGAAACGGTCGGTGTCACCGGTCGCTTCGTTAATGCGCCGCGCTCGGTAACCACGTGCTTCTTCGACACTGCGCTCGGCTTCACCGCGTACCCGAGGTATTTCGCGGTTGTACTCCTCGCGTCCTTCGTTAATGAGGCGGTTCATGTCCTGTACCGCGCGGTTGACATCTTCAAATGCGTCCTGTACCCGGCCCACGGGAGGAACAATATTCTGCAGGCGAACCTGCGTAACACGGATACCCAGGCCATATTCGTTGAAGAAGTCATTCATCTGTATCTGGCCCTCGGTCTCAATTCGTGCCCGCTCGCTTCCGATCACGTCGAAAATCGTCCGGTCGCCGACGAGCTGGTTAATTACACTCTGGGAGATATCGCGTATTGTCTGTTCGCGCTCCTCCACGTTGAAGAGCCACTGGCGCGGGTCATTGATCCGGTACTGTATGATCCACTCGACATCGACGATGTTGAGATCACCGGTAAGCATGACACTCTCTTCAGGAAAACGCTGATCGGAGTAGACGGTACGTCGACCCGATTCGCCTGCCTGGGCGGTCCGGAATCCGAAGTTCATGGTCTGAACCTGCTGTGTCGGGACGTTGTAGTTGTCTTCGATGCCGAAGGGGAGTTTCCATCGGAGCCCGGGCCCCATGGTTCGGTTGTACTGGCCAAAACGAAGAATGACGGCTTCTTCGGTCTGGTCGACTGAAAAAACTGTTGTGCTGCCGCCGGCTACAACCAGCAAGACTACGAGTATCGCTACAACCGTGATAGGTCGCACGCCTTTTGGAAGCGTGCGCTGCGGGCTGCTTTCGTTGCTCATTTCTACCTCCTGTTGAGTAGATTGAATAGGTGTTCAGTATTCACGTACGCCACGCGAGGTCAAGCAAGGATCTTACCTTGACTCCGAGTTTTCCGCGGCGGTAGAGTACGCTCTATCATGAAGAAACGTCGACTGATCACATCCGCCTTGCCCTATGTCAACAACATTCCGCATCTCGGGAACCTTATACAGGTACTGTCCGCAGACGTATTTGCGCGCTACTGCCGACTCGCGGGCTATGAAACACTGTACATCTGCGGAACCGATGAATACGGAACCGCGACTGAGACGAAGGCTCGTGAAGAGGGGATCACGCCGAAAGAACTGTGTACCCGGTATTATACCATACATAAGGATATTTATGACTGGTTTAACATCTCATTTGATAAATTCGGTCGAACTTCAACTGACGAGCAGACGGAGATCGTTCAGAGCATATTTCTGAAGCTCTACGAGAACGGGTATATCAACGAACAGGAAATCGAGCAGCTATATTCCGAAGAAAGCGACATGTTCCTTGCCGACCGGTATGTTCGAGGGACGTGTCCGCACTGTGGATATACCGAAGCACGGGGTGACCAGTGCGAAAACTGCGGAAAGGTTCTCGACCCCTCAGACCTCGTTGATCCGCGATCGGCGCTCGACAACTCCCGGCCCGTTATGCGCAAGACCAGGCATCTGTACATAAATCTACCCGCGATCCTACCCAAACTTGAAGCGTGGATGAAGGAGGCGAGCGTGTCCGGCAGGTGGGCACACAATGCTCTTCAGATGACGCACAGCTGGATACGGGACGGCCTGAAAGAGCGGAGTATCACCCGGGACCTCAAGTGGGGTATCCCGGTGCCGCTTGAGGCCTTTGCCGGAAAGGTCTTTTACGTCTGGTTCGACGCGCCGATCGGATACATCTCCATAACAGCGACACACACGAGTGACTGGGAATCCTGGTGGAGAAATCCCGATAATGTTGAGCTGTTTCAGTTCATTGGCAAGGACAATATTCCGTTTCACACGGTCATTTTCCCGAGTTCGCTTCTCGGCACTCATGAGCAATGGACCATGCTGCACCACATGAGCTCAACCGAGTACCTGAACTACGAGAGCGGAAAGTTTTCCAAAAGCATGGGAATCGGCGTGTTCGGAAATGACGCACAGGAAACAGGAATTCCTGCCGATGTCTGGCGTTTTTACATGTTCTATAACCGACCCGAAACGAGCGACGCAGTGTTTACCTGGGATGACTTCCAGGAAAAGACCAACGGCGAACTGATCGGGAACCTTTCCAACCTTGTCAATCGGACCCTGACCTTTGTTTCGCGATACTACGAGGGAAGCATGCCACAGGGGGCGGGCTCGAACCCGACATTCTGGGCCGAGGTCGCCGAGCGTGAGGCCAAAATCACGGAGTTTTTTGAGTGGGCGCAGCTACGTTCAGCGTTTCGAGCGGTCTTCGCCCTGAGTTCACTGGGAAATCGGCATTTTCAGGCGGGAGAGCCGTGGAAGACCCGGGAGACTGACCCGGATGCGACCGCTGCGCTTCTCGCCGATCTGGTATATCTGGTTCGGGATATAGCGATCCTGATCGAACCATTTCTGCCGGAGACGGCCCGTCGGATAGCTGTATTCCTCGGTATTGAAGAGCTGACGTGGTCCATGCTCGGGACAAGCGAAGGAATTACAGCGGTCGGTCGCCCCGAAGTCCTGTTCCGAAAACTTGAAGACGGACAGATAAAGGACCTGCGCGAGCGTTTCAGTGGAAGTCAGGCAGATCGAGCCGCTGCTGCGAAAATGGACGAGACCTTTGCCTCATCGGTACGACTGGTTGCTGCTCGTATCACTGACGTGAAACGCCATGAAAAGGCCGACAAGCTCTTCGTCGAGCAGATCGACGACGGAAGCGGCGCCGAGCGCCAGATTGTCAGTGGCCTCGTCGGGTTCTATGAACCAGAGGAACTCGTCGGTAAAACGGTCATCGTCGTCGACAACCTGAAACCGGCCAAGCTTCGAGGTGAGCTCAGCCAGGGCATGCTGCTTGCCGCCGAAAACGAGGACCGGAGTATCGTTGAGGTGCTGTTTCTGAACGACGTCGAGCCCGGGACTCAGATTCTGCTTGAAGGTATCGATCGCACCCTCGAAGATCCCCCTGTTATCGATGTCGACACGTTCTTTTCGATTCCGATCGAGGCTCGCCAGAGTGTTGTTCGGGTTGCCGACCGTCCCCTGACCGCAAACGGGCGTCAGATAACGACGGAACGGGTTGCCGATGGTTCAGTCGGATAGGCTTTTATGAACCCTGTCGGCTCCGTACAGCAGATTCCTCCTGCGGACCTCCCGCAGGGTTCGGGCTTCATGCAGACGCCATGGTGGGGACAGTTCAAGTCCCACGCCGGCTGGGTGCCACAAGCCTACGTCAATGATCGAGGAGCAGGTATGCTCCTGCTCCACCGACGAGTCGCCCCTGGACTCAGACTGGCCTACGTACCGCACGGTCCGGAAGCCGGCTTTCTTGGCCCTGTCGTCTGCGACCATATCGATACCGTTGAAGACGCGCAGATCGTTTCGGCTGCGTTGTCCCGTGTGGCCGCTGAAATAGCTCCGACACTGCCCCGGGACACCGCGATCATCCGCTTTGATCCCCCCTGGATGCTCGACGCGGACACGTTCTCGCCGACTGCTCGGAAACAGGCATTTCGGTTGAGACATGGATACACTGAAAAAGATCGCCCGTCGCTGTCAGCGTCAGCGTCGGATATACAGCCACCGGATACCGTGATTCTTGATCTTGCGCCTGAACTCGATGCTATTCTCGCTAACATGAAGCCGAAATGGCGGTATAACATCCGGCTTGCGACAAAGAAAGGCGTCCGGATCAGGGTGAGCAAGCCGGATGAGCTTGACAGGGACATCGAAGAGTTCTACCGCATGTACCGGATCACGGCTGATCGCGACCGGATTACCATACATTCACCGTCGTACTATGAGCGTTTCCTGAAACTCTCACCCGACCAGATGCCCGTTCGGGAGCTCTTGTGCGCTGAACACGACGGTGAAATGATCGCCGCGATCATCACGGCGCGTACAACACAGCGTGCGACTTACGTATTCGGCGCAGCGTCTGATCAGAAACGCAACCTCATGCCCGCCTATGCGCTGCAGTGGGAAGCCATACAGCGTGCCCGGGAAGCAGGCTGTGTCGAGTACGATTTTTTCGGAATACCTCCGTCGGACGATACTGATCATCCCATGCACGGTTTATACCGTTTCAAGACGGGCTTTGGTGGATCACAGAAAATGATGCCCGGCACGCTTGACGCAAACCTGCGCGTTCTACACGCCGGGGCTTACCGACAGGCAGAAGCAGTCCGCATGTGGTATTACCGGCGCTTCCGCAAGTTGTCCTGACTGATTTTGTCGTAGTAGTCGATAATGCCGCGTACGTAGCGGCGCTTCTCCGCGTATGTGCCGTAGTAGAAGCTTCGCTTGAAGCCGTGAATGACGATGTTTCTGAGTGTCTCCGGCGGAATATCGAACGAATCCACTGCCAGCTGTATTTCGTCGGTAACGGTTGTCCTGCTGACGAGTCTGTTATCCGTACAGAGCGTCACCGAAATACCACGGTCAAGCATGCGAGCGAGCGAGTGATGCTTTATGTCGGCAATATCTGGTGAGGTCTGCAGATTACTCGTGAGGCACACTTCAACCGCCGTGCGTGTTTCCGCAATTGAGTTCGCGAGGCGCTCGACATACCGGTCCGGATCGGCAATGTCGGGATTCTCGATCATCTCGGCGTCGAAGAGGTGAAGTCCGTGTCCGATACGATCCGCGTGTAGTATGGTGATCGCCTGAAAAATGGACTCCGGACCGTATGCTTCACCAGCGTGAACGGTTTTGTGAAGGAAATTTTCGTGCGCGTGTGCAAACGCCCGGGAGTGAACTCCTGCGGGATTTCCCCGTTCGCTCCCCGCGAGGTCAAATCCAACGATCTGAATGTCTGAGGTGTCCCTCAGTCGTACTGCCGCACGTGCGAGTTCGTAGCTCGCAAGCTGCTGTATTTCCCTGAGCGTGCTGAACTGGAGTCCGGTGGCGAGTGTTGCATAGTACCGGGAGAATTCGGCCGTAAAGAATCGCATCGCGCATACGATGATTCCGTAGTTGAATCGCGGGAGATCGGGGCTGGAACTGCTGATTTCGCGTGAGGCTGTGCGAAGGCCGTCATCCACCGCGCGCATTACGTCTTCGAACGAAAGATCGGCTGACATGTGAAGCTGCGGAGCGAAACGTACCTCAAGATACCGGACGCCCTCTGCAGCGTTGTCCATGGCGAGTTCATAGGCGACCCGCCGCAGAGCTTCACTATGCTGCATTACCGCCGTTGTCCATCGGAATCCATTCAGATACTCGTCGAGGTTGCGATAGGAGTCCTTGAAGACCAGTTCCTGCATGCCCGATTCGGTGAAACTTGGCAGCTGAACCTTGTATTGCCTCGCAAGGTCGATCAGAGTCGGGAGCCGGAGACTGCCGTCGAGATGAACGTGAAGGTCGGTCTTCGGAATCGCCCTGAGGAAGTCTGTGCTGTACGAATGCATGCGGTACCCGTCCTTATTCTGTTGAGTAATCTACTCTAAATCGGCGCGTACTGCTTCGACAAGCTTTTTGAACTGTCTTCCCCGGTCGAACTCGTTTGCAAAGAGCTCGAAGCTCGCGCATCCCGGACTAAACAGTAAGCAGGAGCAGTTTGAACTGTTTACCAGCTCGACAGCCTCGTTCAGGGCGTCTTCGAGTGACTCGAATGGACCGTGATATGATAGTCCCTCAGTACCGAGCAGACTCTGAACCCGACTTGTGGCAGAGCCTTTGAGAAGGACAAGATGTCGACACCTACGAGCAATATCGAGGAATGGCGATACGTCGAGCTTCTTGTCGGTGCCCCCGGCGATGAGTACGGTGTCAATCCCCGCCGCACGAACCGCAGCCGCGCAGGCCTCGGGTACGGTTGCCGCACTATCGTTGATCACTGTTACGCGACCTGTTGAGCAAACCTTTTCGAATCGGTGTTCTATACCGCGGAAACCATCGAGAATCTGCCCCGTCTCGTCTGCGTCAAACCCGAGTCTCGTGAGGGCAGCAACCGCGATTGCCCTGTTCTGCTGCAGAGGTGTTGGCACCGCTTTCGTTGTATCTCCGGGCACGACCGCACCGGCCCGCAGGACGCGAACCGAAGCACGGGATTCAAATCGGTCAGCCCAGGCATCATCTGACCCGAGAAAAAGTGTACCATCGTCCGGCATGGATTCGAAGATCCGTTCCTTGTCGCGAACGTAGGCCTCCATGCTGCCAGCATAGTAATCCTGGTGGTCGTGGTATATGTTTGTGATGATCGAGACCTGAGGACTGAAGCGGACGGCGGCTCCGCTCTCTGCTGCCAGTCTCAGATCCCCGAGCTGGAAACTCGAAAGCTCGAGCACAACCGGGGTGTCGGCTGAGATCTCGTCGACAAAGCTGAGCGGACTGACGGTAATGTTTCCGCCGAGGCGGGCGCGGGGGTCCGATCGAAGCAGGGCGTAATGTATCATGCTCGAAACGGTGCTCTTTCCCTTGCTGCCCGTGACAGCGATACACGGTCCTGACCATGCTTCGAAAAAAAGCGAGATATCTGTCCGAATTTGTCTGGCGGATTTCAGAATCGGTGCCGACCGCGGAACGGCAGGATTCTTGACGACGAAGTCACTGCCGACGATATCCTCTTCATCGTGTCGCCCCAGTACAATCCGATCAGCCATACCGTCTATTTCCCGAAGGCTCGAAGCGAGTTGTTCTTCGCTGCGAAGATCGGTTACCGCGATCTGCGCGCCGTGCCGGTGCAGGTACCGCACGGTCTCAACACCACCGCCGTGAAGGCCCAGTCCAAGCACGGTGACACGGGCCCCGTCATACAGTCTCGTATTCAACGCGATACTCCTTCTGTTCAAAATCGTTCAGGTAAGGGCGAGTGAATATTCTTCGGTATGCGGTACGGGCATTATCGGGGAACGCGGAGTATAAATCTCTCGAGAGTTCAGCCGCTTTTTCGGTGTCACCCGAATGCAGTACCGATTCGATCCTTTCCATGTGGGGGGCAAAAAAGGACTCGATGAGCGCCACGTGCTGTATCGTGCGATCGATGTTCTCCGGGTCCGGGTCGATGGGACTATAACTGATGCTGTTGTATCGAGTGCTGACCGGAAACCAGGGGTACAGACGGTGGCCGGAAGGTACAACGATGCCGGAAAGAAACTTCGCGAAGTCGCGGTCAATCCATATTCCCTGAGTCAGATAACCACGCCCCGTTTCTCCGCTCCAGGTACTCGTCACGTAGCGCTTGAGCTGTATGACTTCTTCGTCCGCGTGTTCAACGGGAAGGATCAACGCGTCTACGGGAAGCTGGTTGGTACGGTATGCCGGGCTGAGATCGTTCGATCCTTTTTCAATCACTCGGTGAATGCTTGGCATGAACTCGAGACTGATTCGCAGTATATACATGTATGAGCAGGCAGGGCCGGGAATTATGCGATAGAACACCGGTTGCAACGGGCGCGCGGAGTCAAAGATATAACGACACCCCGTAAAAAGACCCGGTAGTCGTTCGATGATACGCGCTATCGCCGTTTCGAGTTTCTCGGCCAGCTCAGATGGTACCTCAGACACTCGCACGTCGTGGTGTATAGGGAGTGTCGGTACATCGAAGGGATCCTTCGAGCGAAGAAAAAAGTTCTCGTCAAAAGTGAAATGTGGTGTAGCTTCGATGGATTTTGAGCGAACAGCTGACAGGCAGGAGTTGATGGAAGGATCGCCATGTATTGCTATCCGGTCCGAAGCACTCATTACCAGTCTTCGATTCGTTCCCGCCCGACCGTCTCTATCTCATAGATGACCCAGTCGTCGCCGTCCAGCCTGAGACGAAAGATATCCTCGCGACGGACCCCGCTGAAGCCCATAGGGGTCTCAAGATCGATTTCTTCAGGATCACCGTGTGTGTCCTGATCGGGAGACCACCGTTCGTAACGGACACGGTAAATGGTTTCGTCCGGAGGACCAGGCAGCTGCTCGAACTCCGGGTTCACAACTCCGTATACCCAGCGTCCGGGCTCAAGCGCTGGTCGACCGTCTGCAGTCCAGGTTACCGGATCGATGACACCGCTATCCATTTCTACACTCATGCGCATCCTGGACACCACGAAGATGTTGGTGACTTCACGAACATACTGGCGGCCTGCACCATCGACGATCGCGTCGTCCATCAGATCGTGGTCGAGCTGATTCTGCCCGAAAAGGAAGGCTTCGACGACTTCCTGAGGAGCCATGCCGGCGGTTCTTCGTGGAGCAAGGTGGTTCCGAAGCATGCTCATGGGTATGCTCCCGGCTATGATAATTCCAAGCGTTATGACGACAACCTGTTTCCAGTGTTTTCGTACCATCTCTCTTCGGCCAAGAGACTTATCCATTGTGACACGAACTGAGTTTGCCCGTTTCTGCAGCTCCTCTCGTTCTTTCTCGTCTATAGTCCGGGTATAACCACTGTCGCGCCAGTCGTGGATTTCCCGGGACCAGTCCTCGAAGGTCTTCGTACCCTCATTCCTGATTGCAGCGAAGACTGACTTTGCGACTGCGAGGTCGAGTTCCGGCATGTGCAGTTCCGGACTCAGGGCGTGGGCCTCGCGGATATGTGTGTGAATGTCTTCTTCGGTTTCCGCCTCGTACGGCCATTGACCGCAGAGTACGCGATACAGAAGTACCGAAACGGCAAAACTCCCGTTGCCCGGACCCTCGTAGTCGGGGTAATTCAACCGTTCCATTTCCTCGATACGCTGTGACTCATCGGACATATCGGCAATGGTGTCGATAACCCGGTCACCAAGAAACAGGATCTCTCCCGACTGCAGGAACAGAACTCCCCGGGTATGTATCCTTTTCGGGCAGCGATCGGCGCGGGTCAGCACGTCGAGTGCGTGTGCGAGCCGTTCGATGTAGCCGAGAGCCTCGTCGACCGGCAACTCAAGGATCGTTCCCAGCGGCGTAGGATCGCAGAACGCTCCGTACAGGTATACGCTGTCCTCGTGTTCTACGATACCGTGAGTGTCCCACGCCGAAATCCCGTTACCTGAGACGATACAGCCTCTCGGACCCGAGCCTTCCGTGAGTTTGCGCAGGCCGAAGGTTCGCCCCGGCTTTCCGACGGCTATTCCGAGATACGTGTTTTCGTTACGTTCAAGATGAACAAGGCCTGAGTCTATTGTGTGTATTCTCATGATGCGAGGTGACCTCTCCAGTCCCCTAATGTATAGAGAGCTGAAGGAAAATGGAAGCTTAATCCCTGCCTGCGGGTCGACACTCGGTTAGCGAGATCGACGCATACTCGGTGTTTGATTCAGTGTTTCCGTCAAAATCACAACTCGAACCACGTGTCAGTATTTCACAGGAAAGGTCTGACCCGGTGCACCTGCGCAGCAGCCTGCATACCGTGTCAGCTGGGTATGCTCCGAGGCCGTGTACCGTGTTTCGAGCTTTACAGTCGGGTATCGCCGACGGTGCGGTAAGCTGCCGGAGGACCATGTCCGCAACCGTGCGCGTCTGTCCGGCGTTTCCTCCCCGGGCAATGTTCGTTGAAGCGACCCAGAGAATGTTAGCGTCAGCATGATGTCGCGCGGCGTGTATGAGTCCATATCCGAGTTCATCTATGGATTCCGGTTCGAGACGGGGAACAATACAGGGAGCAATCCGCGCTTTCGGCCAGAGATACTGTATAAACGGCAGGGGCGTTTCGACTGCGGGTGATTCGAGAAAGGGCAGATCATCCCCGCGGATCATTTCGACACGCTTCTTGAGTGCTGAAATGAACCGCCTGTCTATGTTGCTGTCGCCGAGTGGAGTGCGAAAGACGTGTGATTCCGGTACAGCCGGAGTTCGATCTGAATGATGCGTTGCCGCAGCGAGTATCACGACCAGGTGTACGTCACGTGCCGCAGCCGCCTTGAACGCAGTCGCCTCGTGCAGTCCGGCGTACTGGAAACTCGCGTGCGGGCAGATTATACCTTTCGCGCGGCCAGCCGGTTCTTCTGACCGTACGAGCAGGTTCGAGACTGCCTCTCGGAGATCCTGGGACCTGTGCGGGTAGAATAAACCCTCAAGAACTGCTTCACGAACCAGCGGTTCGCCGACTTTGCCCATGTCTTAAGTATGGCGATTCCCGCCCCGCATTCAATATCGGCTGTGTTGTGAAAGCAGTTTTTGAAGTCTCTCGGCTTCCATGCGGACGACAAAGTTCTTTTCCTGGGTCGGCAGGACGGTTCCCGTCCCGGCGTCCCGCGCCCGGCGCAGGTATTTGACCTGTGTATAGTACAGATCGACGAGTTTCTCTGCGGACGCCTGGCTGTAATGCACTGCGAGGTGTCCCGCGTCAATCAGCGTTTCGAGAGGCGGTGACTTGCTCCCCCTATGGAGCACAAACACATATCCGCCCGGATAATCCCGTGTATGAAGCCACAAATCATTTCCGCGGACATGGCGTCGCAGTAAGGCGTCGTTTTCTCTGGCATTTCTGCCGACGAGGATAATGAATCCGTTGCTTTCGAACCGAAGCCCCGGGGATGCCGTCTTCAGCTCGTTTCCGGAAGCCCTGTCTGACGGAGCCACCTGGAATCTGATCGCGGTGAGTTCACGGATGCTGTCTGTTTCCTGCGCCTGTTCCTCGAGAGCTCGTAAATCTTCGAGAAGGGCGCGGATTCCGCTCTGTTTATCGATCAGATCCTGCCGCCGTTCTTCGGCTTTCTGAGCCTTCTGATACAGCATCTGTGCGTTCTCGGACGGGCTCATGTGCGGGTCGAGCTGTAGCGTAATCTCCCTGTTTTCATTGGCCCAGTCGGTAGTCGTGACGCTTTCGGCTCTATCTTCGATTACATGCAGGGACGAGAGTATGAGGTCCGCCTGGTGCCTGTACTGTTCCGAGCTGTCGGCCTCTATAATACCCCGCTGCACATCGTCGAGACGGGCTTGTAGCGACGATTCCCGACGTCTGATCAGAGAAATGCACTCAGAGCGGATCTTGTCGACCGACTCTTCTTCGATCTGCCCGTGGTAAAACGAATCGAGGTGTTCGTTCAGCGTGTCAGAATCCGGGAAGTCACGCACGATAAACCGTTCTCGCGCCTGAGCCCCGCCAGGTTCGCTGTTGCGAAGGAAGCCTGTATCGAAAACAGCTCCGCTGATTTCGTTGCGCTTCGGACGGCGAAAAAAACAGTCCAGTATGGTCAGGTCGGTATCCGTCGCGATGAGGTTTGCGGCTCCTCCCCACAGGCGCAGCCACAGGATGGTCTGTTCCGAGGCGCGTTCGATCACGAAGCGAACGACGCGTTCCGACTCCGGCTGGTCTGCCGAGATGATTCGACCTCCGCGTATCCGTGCTTTGAGAAAGGCTTCGAATCGCTGAACCTTGCGGCTCTTGCGGGGCTTTCGAGACGTTTCATGGAGCCTTGTCCGCCCCTGTTCGAGGGACAGGAGCAGAAATATACGAGCTCCCGGACGGTAGAGCTCGAAGACGAGGTTTCTGAAATCAGGCTGGTAGACCTGCTGAATATGGTAATCGGGAAGCCGAAGTTCCTCGAGAACGGCATCGATTTCGCGCCAGTTCAGACTCATACGCGACTCACGACGGTTGTACCGTTTGGGCTGGCCCCTGCGCGTCGTCTCTCGCCTCTGTGGTTCCGTACCCGAACAGGTTAATTGTGGAGTCGATTACGGCCGATTCGATGCATAGTCGGCGTATCTCGCTTACCATGTAAAACGATCCGCAGACGAGGACCGGGTGCGGAGTTGAAAGGGCTTCTTCAAGGGCCTGACGTGGATCGAGTGCAAGGCTTGCGGGTACCGCATTATTGCTGAACGCTGCGTAGACCGCCTCCGGATCTGATTTCTTGAACGTTCCCGGTTTTGAGACGATGACTCGTGCTGCATCTTTCGATATGCGATCGGCCATTGCTCCATAGTTTTTCCCGGATACGCTCCCGAAAATCACTGTGATCGAACTGCCAAGTACGCTGCCTGCCGCCAGGCAGAGTCGATCGATGGAGTTCGGTGTGTGGGCGCCGTCGAGAAGAAGCAGACGAGCAGGGTCGGTTCGAAAGTGGACAAGCTCCATTCGGCCCGGGAGGCCCGCGTTTACAATGGATGGAAGCAGCTCATCGAATGTCTCATCCGGAAAGAGGAATCGAAGGGCGTGCAGGGCAAGCACCGCATTCTCGGCCTGGGTTTCTCCGAGCATTTTCAGTCGTGCGCGTATGCGGTCGCCCGCGGGACTACGGAAATCGAACTCCGTCCCCGACGCCGACAGCGTTGTCCGGCGGATTCCGAGTTTTCGGCCGTCCCAAAGAACGGGGCAATTACGCTCGGAAGCGATCTGCAGAATGGTCGACCGGACAACGGGACGTTGAGGTGCAACACATACGGGCACACCGGTTTTGAGTATCCCGGCTTTTTCTCGCGCAATTCCGGTCAGTCTGTTTCCCAGATAGTCGGTATGTTCGCGTTCGATGGGAGTAATGAGGGTCAAATCAGGCTTGCACAGGTTTGTCGCGTCGAGACGTCCTCCGAGACCCGTTTCGAGAACCTGCGCTGTAGCCTTGACCTCGCGGAATACGAGAAACGCAAGGAGCGTCAGAAGCTCGAACGTTGTCGGGAGGTGGCTGTCCTGAGTTCCGTCTGATGTCTGTTGCTGCACGTACGAATAGATGGCTCGTCCGCACGCAAGGATTACCGGATCCGGTGCCGCACGCCCGTCGATGGTGATGCGCTCGCGGTAATCGTTCACGTGCGGTGAGCAGTACATGCCTACCCGTGGCATTCGGGCTGCAATGCCTGCTGCGACGTAGCAGGCCGTCGACCCCTTACCCTTGGATCCTGCAAGGTGGACCGTCAAGCGACCGAGATGCGGGTTATCGAAGTCTGTCAGGAGTCGTTCCATGCGTTCAAGGCGGTAATCCCGCGGCCGGAACAGGCCACGCTCGAGATTCGTGAACGCTTCGAGATATGCAAAAACTTCGTCAGCGGTCTGTAAGGCCTCGGCAGGCGAGGCATTGTTTCCCATGTGTGCGGATCCCGGTTTCTGTGTCATGTTAAACGATGTCGGACTGAGAGTCGTCAAGAGCAGTCCAGTATGAGTCCTTGTGATCAGCCATTCGAACGCGAACCGCTGCTGCGTGAGCCGGAAAGCCCTCGTAATCTGCGAGGCAGACGGTATGAGGAGCAAGGGCGTCGAAGCCCGATTTTGAAACATCGACTATCGACGTTCGTTTTGTGAAGTCGTGAACGGAGATACTGCTCCACGTATGAGCCCAGCCACCAGTCGGAAGGATTGCATTAACGCCTGTTGCATAGTTGGCCATGCTGAACGGGATATGCGGTCCGAGGAGAATTTCCCCTGCATTGTCGATAGAATCAGCCGTTACCCAGGGTTCCTGCGTGTGGATCATCAGGTGTTCCGGTGCGTACAGGTTAGCAATGCTGCAGGCTTCCTCAATGGAGTCGGTAATCAGTATCCCACCGATTCCTGAGAGTACAGTTCCGACATACGAGGCGCGTTCGTCTGGAAGTGTTTTCATGAGATCGGGCATAAGCTCGACGACAGCCTCAGCGAGAGCCTGGCTCGGAGTCAGAAGCAGAGCCTGCGAATCGGCTCCGTGTTCTGCTTCGTTCATGAGATCAGCAGCAACGAGAACGGGATCCGCATGGCGGTCGGCGATTATCATGCTCTCGGTCGGACCGGCAGGAATCCCGACGTCGACAGCGTGCCCGAGCAGTCGTTTCGCAGCGGTGACGCGGGCGCTGCCGGGCCCGAGGATTTTTCGGACGGGTCGTATGGTTTCGGTGCCGAGTGCAAGCGCTGCAATCGCGCCCGGTCCACCGACCCTGTATACCTCGTTAACTCCGCACAACCTCGCGGCGACGAGACATGCCGCATCAACCCGTCCATCGGGCAGGGCGGGAGTACACACGGCTATACGCGGCACACCAGCGATACGGGCCGGGACAGCTGCCATGTACAACATGCTCGGGAAACTTCCACGTCCGCGAGGTACGTATAAACCGGCCGACTCCACCGGGCGAACGCGTTCACCGGCGAGAACGCCCGGGCGTATCGTGTGCATGTGAAACCCATGTGAGACCTGTCCTTCATGAAAGGTCTGTACGTTCGCAATCACGTAGTTCAATGCGTTTTTTACATCGCTCGATAGCGTCTGCTCGGCATAGTCGAACTCGTCCTCTGAGACGCGAATTGCATCCGGTGCAATGCTTGCTCCGTCGTAGGTCTGCGCGAGTTCAATGAGCGCCGAATCACGTCGTACCCGTACGTCTTCAATGAGCTCCGCGGTTTCGGCCATTACCTGTTCAATGTCCTCTTCAGAACGTCGGAGGATACGCGTGCGTTCGCGTTCATCAAGCTGCTTCCAGACCCGTATCACGACTGATTGTGCACTCATGGCGCTACGATAATGAGGCTGCCGCATATCAGTCAACGCAAGAACTTGAATATTCAGTGGTCTGCGGGCTACGATACGCAGCGAAACGCGTAAGGAGCGTAGACAGCATGATTATCAAACCAATGATACGGAGCAACCTGTGCATGAACGCCCATCCGACGGGCAGTGCGGCCTGGGTCGATGAACAGATTGCATGGGCAGAGAAACAGACTTCGTTTGACGGGCCCAAACGGGTCCTCGTGATTGGTGGTTCCGGTGGATACGGTCTGTCGAGCAGACTTATTGCAGGGATCAACGCTGGAGCTGGCAGCCTTAATGTTGCTTTTGAGCGTCCTCCGACCGAAAAACGAACCGGTACTGTCGGCTGGTACACATCAGCACACCTCGATCAGCGCCTGACCGAACGCGGGCTTCCCGCAAAAACCATCATGGGTGATGCGTTCAGCAGGGAGATCAAGAAAGAAGCCATAGCGGCGATAAAGGAGATGTTTGGAACCGTAGACCTCGTTGTGTACAGTCTTGCCTCGGGTGTACGGAACGATCCTGAAACGGGAGAACAGTACCGCTCAGCGCTCAAGCCCATCGGGGAATCCTTTAGTGAACGCAGCATCGATCCCATTGAAGGGGAGTTGACTCATGTTACGATTGAACCTGCGAATGAAGATGAGATTGCACAGACGGTAAAGGTCATGGGTGGGGAAGACTGGCTACTCTGGATGGAAGCGCTGTCCGAGGCAGGAGTTCTCGAAAAAGGAGCAGTCACGACTGCGTACAGCTATATCGGTCCACAGATCACGTATCCTGTGTACAGACACGGTACGATCGGTCGCGCGAAAGATCATCTGGAAGCTACAGCCGGTGAAATCGAAGGTCGATTAGCTTCCATGGCTGTTCGGGCCTACGTCTCGGTGAACAAAGCCGTTGTGACGCGGGCGAGTGCAGTAATCCCTGTGGTGCCCTTATACCTCGCGATCCTGTTCAAGGTCATGAAACGCTACGGTCTTCATGAGGATTGCACACAGCAGATGTACCGACTCTTTTCCGACAGATTGTACGCCGATTCGACTGTTCCGACGGATGAGAGCGGAAGAATTCGCGTGGACGACTGGGAAATGCGCGACGACATACAGGAAGAAGTCCTCAAGATCTGGAGTCTTGTAAAACAGGACAACCTTGAGCAGTACACCGATCTTCCCGGATATCGACACGAGTTCCTTGCGATACACGGGTTTGACGTTGCTGGTGTCGATTACGAAGCTGACGTACCGACCGGCGGCTAAGCAGCAACGCTGAACACATGAATCTTGAAGCTTTTATCCTCGGTTGTGGAGGCATGATGCCGCTGCCGAATAGACACCTCACCTCAATGTTGCTGCGCCGGGAAGGTGATCTGTTTCTTTTCGATTGTGGAGAAGGTACGCAGGTCTCTTTGCGACGCCTGAATCTTCGATGGAAGAAAATCTCTGCCATTTTTATATCGCACACCCACGCTGATCATATTACCGGCCTCCCCGGAATGCTCATGTTGAGTGCTCAGGTAGACCGAAGCGATCCCCTGTACATAATTGGCCCTCCGCGTGTTCGCGAGTATGTAGAGGCGAATCGTCGAGTGCTTGAAATGTACATTAACTACGAGATAATCGTCCGGGAGATCGAAAATCCCGAAATCCCGCAGACTGTCTTCGAAGGTGACGGCTTTTGTATCCGCAGTTTTCCGGGACGGCACACCCGTACCTGTGTCGGATACTCATTTATCGAAGACGATAGAAGCGGAGTCTTCAACCCGGATGCGGCCACCGAGGCAGGCGTGCCGCGGGGCCCCTTGTGGTCGGTGCTTCAGAAAGGTGAGTCGGTCCATCTCGATGATGGACGCATCGTTCCCCCGGCCGCAGTGGTCGGACCGAAACGACCGGGGCGAAAAGTAACGTATCTGACCGACAGCACGAAGATGGATAGTTTTACTCACGAGGTAACAGGGAGCGATCTGCTGATCTGTGAAGGTATGTTCGATGAAAGCCTTCGTGAAAGCGCGGTGGCCAAGAAACATATGACGGCCAGAGATGCCGCAACGCTGGCAGTGGAAGCGGGAAACATCGGCCGAATGGGCCTGATACACTACAGCCCGCGATATACTGATCGTGAGCTCAAGATACTGCTGAACGAGGCGCGGGAGGTTTTCAAGGAAAGCTTTCTGACTCGAGATCGACAGCAGTTGGCTGTTGAGTACCGCGAACCTGACTGATCGGATGCGAAATGAATGCCAAGACCGATTCAACATTGCAGGTTGTTGATCTCACGAGGAGCTACGGTTCGCTTACAGCGCTTGATTCCGTAAGCTTTACCGCAGAGGCGGGGAGAGTTCTGGGACTGCTTGGGCCGAATGGAGCGGGGAAGACGACGCTCCTGTGTTCGATTGCGGGAGCGATCGTTCCTGACGACGGTCGTATCGGCATAGATGGTGTCTGGTCTTCCGACGAAGGTCCTGAGTGGAGGGCCAGAATAGGCTTTGTTCCGGAAGAATCGCCGGCGTTCACCCATATGAGCGTTCGCGAGTACCTCGGCTTTCTCGCTGGCGTAATGGGTTTTGAACGGACCGAACGTGCAGCACGCATTGAGTCGGCTTTAACGACCTGCAGCCTCACAGACGTCGCTGAACGTCGCTACGAGCATCTGAGTAAAGGGTTCAGGCGCAGGACCTGTCTGGCTGGAGCCCTTGTATCCAGGGCACGCGTGATTCTGCTCGATGAGCCCACATCCGGCCTTGATCCACAACAGAGAGAAGACTTCTCGAGACTCGTCAGGGCCCTTGCAGACAACAGGGTTGTGGTGTTCAGTTCGCACAGTATACCCGACATAGAGGGCGTCTGCGATGACATACTTGTTCTCAATAAGGGATCGGTGGTTGCCGCCGGTAGTGTCGACGATCTTTTAACCACCGAAGACCGTGTACTTTTCCTTAAGATCGACTTGACCGGTAGAGCGCCCTTTGCCGACTCTGTTCTGAAGCAGGCTCCGTTTCGTGTACGCTCAAGTTCAGTACGGGGAAAGGAGCAGCTGATCGAGTTCGTCCTGCAAGCCGAAGAGAAGCAACAGGAACTGATTGCGTGGGCTGTTGCACATGAGATGCCGATCGCCGAGCTCAGAACTGCGCGCGAATCGCTCGCTGAGCTGTATAGAGGCCTCACGGGGCAGAAGAACGCCGATGAGGCCGGTGAGGAGGGACTCTGATGATCAGGTTTCTTGCTGCGTACAAACGTGAGTTTCGAGTGTACCTGTACTCTTCGCACGGATGGATCCCGGGGATTGTCATGCTCGTGGTTCCCGTCATGAATCAGTTCCGTTTCGGAGCATTCATGCAGGCAGGGATCATGGATCTGTCAGGTCTCTCTTCGAGCTGGCTCGCCGTCCTCTCCTTGACTGTCCCTGCGCTGACTATGCGAAGTTTTTCTGAGGAGTACCGGACCGGTGCGGATCTACTTCTGCGCACGCTTCCTCTGTCCCCCGCAGTAACCGTCCTGTCAAAGGCGACGGCGATTCTGAGTTTTATCTCCATCTTTCTCCTGCTTGATCTGCTGATTCCGCTTTCCATGTCTCTCATGGGGCAGGTTGAAGTGGGGCTTATTCTGGTGCGTTTTACGGGCCTCATTATGGTGAGCATGGTGCTCGTTGCCCTCGGGATCTGTGTGTCTTCGATGACAGACAGCCAGATCGTTGCATTGATGTGTTCCATAGCGTTTTTCGCAATACTCAGCTACGCAGACTCTATCGGCAGCGCAATAGGCCTTGATGGTACCATCGTCCGTCTCGCCCGACAGATCAGCCTCGACTACCGGCACGCGCCCTTCGTTCAAGGGCTGGTGGACGGAAATGCGGTTCTGTACTTCTTCGGGATGACCGCCGTGTTACTACGAGTCGCAGTCCACGGATATATTTCCCGGGGATACTGAATATGAACCGACGGAAGAAAACGGCGATCGTGCAATGGGTATTTACCGTGCTCTTTTCGGTATCTGTTCTACTTGGAGTACTTTTACTTTCGCGTGTCGGTATACAGCTTGATCTGTCTCCCGGACGGGTTTTTACGCTCGGATCGCAGACGAAGGAACTGATCACCACGCTCGATGAACCCCTGGAGATCCGCTATTTCGTGAGCGGGTTTCTAAACGCGGCGAGCCCACGCACAGAGCAGATCTTCCAGCTTCTGCGGCAATACGAGAGACTTGGCGGCGGAACTGTGACCGTCGAGCGTATTGTCGACGGAGGACTGACACCGGAGCAACTTGAAGGTCTTGGAATCGAGGTTGAACGGGCAGTTCCACAGGCCGAGGGCGGAGCAGGACCGGGCCACCTGTACAGCGGTGTTGAGATCCGATATCTCGATAGACGTATCGTGATACCTGCGCTGATTGATCCGGGAGCAGTGGAGTACGAAGTCACCCGTGCCATCTTCTCGGTGACACGGGACACACCGCTGCGGGTGCTGGTCGTTTCAGGAAGCAGAGGAGAACGAATCTCCGAAGAGTACGGCGCTATGCTCGATGCGCTGGATCGTCTGTACGAGCTTGAGATCGTGGACCACAGAGACCTTGAGTCGGCAAGACCCGATGTCGTCCTTGTACTCGGCAGCCGGGATCCTCATCCTGATCTTGCAGATCGTGTTCAGGATGCTCTTGAGCGTGGGACAGGGGCCTTTCTGGCGCTCGACGGTCTGGACGTTGACATTCAGAGTCTGACGGCACGGGAAATACATAACGAGTCGTTTAGCGGTTTTCTGCGCCACCTTGGTGTTCATGTCGAGCCTTTATTACTTCTTGATTCGCGAGCAAACCTTTTCCCGCCCGAGTTCGTTTCGGGTCAGCTGCTCGCGTACCCACCCTGGGTACGAACCGACCAGCGAAATATCGATTCCGGGCATCCCCTTGGAGTTAACGCGGGGCCGGTCGATTTTTTCTGGCCGAGTCCGATGCGCCTCACTGAACCGGGACGCGGAATCACCGAAGCGCTTATCGTTACATCGACATCCTCCTGGCTTCAGGGGCCACCATTCATACTTGATCCGGTGAACCGGGCATCGATAGAACGGGATAGAGAGATCAGTACCGGTATATACGCCGTGGTCGCCTGGAACGAAGGTGGTTTTCACGATGACTCAAGGGTCGTTGTAAGCGCGGACAGCGACTTTCTCAGCAATCTCGTCCTGTATACGGATAGTCACGCAAACTTCGATTTTCTTGTACGTAGCATCGACTGGATCGCAGGGGAGTCCGGGCTCGCGCGACTCAGTCCCGCACCGGTTCCTGTGCTTCGTATGGACCGCATAGAAGAGCCTTTCGCGCGCATGTTTACAGGCATGTTAATTGAAGCGCTTAACGTTTGGGTATTACCGGGTATAATGGTGATCGTAGGTGTTGTTTCCGTCCGGCGAAGGCGGAATCGGCAGAGTTCTTAACCGCAGGGCGGGCAGCTCATGAGTGACAAGTACTGGCTACGAACGATAATTGCTGTGTCTATTTCTCTCGCGCTCCTGTTCGTACTCTTTGTGTTAACCGATTCCACGGCGGATCTTGGAAGAGACGACGATAGCGCCGTCGAGCGTGATCTGTTCCAGGGCCTCGAAGCTGAAGATGTAACGCGTATCGATGTCATAGGATACCACGGAGCGTTTACTATCTTCCTTGCCGACGTGCAGCCCGACACAGCTGTGAATCAGACTCCCCGTGTCGGTCGCGACGGAACACCGGGTGCCCCGGCACGTACCGATCGGGTTCTCGGGTTTACGGAATCGTTTCTATCGACCTACGATGCACGGACGGTAACGCTGAATGAAGGCAGGCACGAAGAGCTCGGCGTCGGACACGTTGATGTTACCGACTCGTTAAATCAGGGCGAATACATTATCCGTTTGTGGTCGGGCGACGAAAGCCACCGGGTATACGTCGGTGTATCGGCGTCCATGGAAGTTCTTTATCTCAGGGGAGAAGGAAGCACCACGGTATATGCGACTGCTGACAGCTTGAGCCGTATTCTGTCGCAGGGCATGGACTGGTTTGTCGATTATCGGCTGTTCCGGGGAGCGGTTTCCCGGTCCGAGATCCGCTCCGTGCGGTTCACCGGCCTGATAGAGGCTGAAATCGAACGGCTCGAACGCGGATTCACAACTACGGAAACAGAACGCGGCGGCGCGGCAGAAGCTGCGGCTGCAACGGCTGTTTCACGACTGCTGAGTCTCGAGGGAGGCTCATTCCTGCTCGAACCGGTTCGTGAAGAAGACGCGATTATGCGGATTGACATATATCTGGAAACATCCGGACGGCCGCTGTCTGTTCATGTTGGCCCGGAACGCGAACGCGGTTACCCTGCAAGTCTGATGTGGCCTGCCTCCGTTCCAGGAGAGTTTCACGAAATGCGCGAAGGCGTTCTCGTATTCGACCATCTCATCGACGAACTTTTGCTGGCTCTTTCCTCTTTGTGACCTTAGACCTGTATCACGGGGCATCGTCCGTCGCAGGGCACGTCAACCGGACACAGAAAAACGGTCTCCGCTGTTTCTGACCAGACGACGATACCGGTCGGGGTCGGGGAGGAACCCGACTATGGGCGAGGTATCGTCGGTTTTTCCCAGTGCTTCGCGAGCTTCGTTAAGCAGACGAACACTCTCGACGAGGCGTCCGTTTCGACTCGATGCGCCCAGGCGCGTGCGGAAGGTGCCCGAGTCGTGGCGGCGGCTCAACGTGACGAAACGCTGGGCTTTTCTCAGCGCGCCTGAAAGGTCTATGCCTGGTAGTATTATGCAGCACAGTCCGGGTTCTTCCTTACTGAGATCAAAAACGAGGTCTTCAAACGGAAAAAACTCGAGAACCAGACGGCCGAAGACGGCAGCTTCCGGCGCAGCCTGGGTATGGCTGTCCAGGACAGAACCGTATATGACCGTTACATCGAGTTCGTTCTCCGCCGCGCGTTGTAATTCCAGATCAAGCCGCCGGTTCAGGTGTTCCGCAAAAGACATGCCTGAGTCCTCCGAAACCAGAGGCGTCGTGGCAGAAGGGATGTGCGTGTTGTTTTGCGACGAATGCGAGTGTCTGTCTGATGGTTCCGGTTTGAGATCCTGCACCGGTTCCGGTACAGGATCCGGCTCTGCTTGTGTCCGCTTGTCCGGCGTGTGTGTGTCTTTGTGCGGTGTCGGGACCGCATGAGCGGGTGCCGACAGGCTTGCAATGAGGCCAACGATCAACAGCAGCGCAAATGCGATAATGGTGAGGAGCGTGTCACGGATATTCTGAAACACTGACTCAGGGTAGAGGACCTGATACTCGGCATTCACGACGAACTGAATCGGACCTGCGTGTATGGTTTCGGTCAGGCGCTCGAGCCACAGATTTGACTCGAAGCTGTAATCGCCGAGCGACGCGTCAGGCTCATTGAGCAGAGCAGCGCGTTGAGGGTCCCTCGTCCATGCATATTCGACCTCACCGTGGAGGCGAAGGACAACGATGCTGTTAAGCCGTTCGTTGAGGCGCAAGAGACCCTGCAGCCCCTGGGCAATGGTCTGGCCTGTTCCTGAACTACCGTCATTATCGGCAACGATGCGGGTCGCCGCAGCAATCACGTTTGAGAAATGCGTTTCCGCGAGATTCTGCTGTTTCGATCGGTCCAGATACAGCCTGACCGCGAAAAGGCTTGGCACCCCTGCCAGAATCACGACACTGGCAAGTACGAGAACCGTCCGAAAAATCCGACTCATGTCTTACAGTATACGTGATCCGGACAAGCTATGCACGTGTGAGATCAGCATTCTTGCAAAGCAGCGGGCCTCCGACATGTGTTGCAACATGGAATCATGTTCCGACCCCACCTGAAACCGTCTGGCCATGTGGGTTGCAAGGGGGGCGAGAAGTAGGGCGGCCGACCGACCATCTTCGTCGAGGCCCGTATAGTAGGTTTCCGGTCCTGACGAACCGCCCTCCGGTTCCGGTACGTGTTCGAGCAGGTCGTATACACCCTGAAGAATCCTTTTTAGAGGTGGAGTCCCCTTCGTTACGGACGTGGTCCTGTGCTGCTGTACAAAGGTACACGATAGAGGCGTATCAAGAAGATTCTGCAGAGCCTTCCGACGCGAATCGAACTCAGGGACTGCGTAGTCACCGTTGGATTGCAGGCCCAGTTTCTGGTGACGATCGAACATGAATGCAACTGTTTTTGACTCCCCTGGAGCAAAGCGGTCGCCCGACCCAAGGAAGAGTTTCGGAATATATGTCGATTGTGCGTACGGTCTTCCACCGGTCCATCGGTAATCGGCTCCAATGACCCGGATCGGTGCACACGCGAAGGACCGTGCAAGCCATACGGCGGCGTTCGTTACGTCACCGCTGAAGTGAACGACCGGAAGGTGATCGAAAAGAGGTGTCATGAGTTGCACGAGTGGATGGCGCGACGCGACGCCGGCAGGTCGTGGTGCCTGCTTCCATACCGTCGGGTGCGTGCCGATGTCGAGTATTGTCCGGGAATCGTCGGGAAATCCGTTCAGGAGATGGTGGTATCCATACAGGGACGGGTCTATGCAGATAACTGTCGCGTGAGCGATGCCGGCGCCTGCCAGCGCGGGGGCGGCGGTATCGCAGCAGATCAGATGATGCTCTGTGCGTGAAAGCTCTCCGAGGTGTTCATCTAGCGAGGGTCCGGCTGCCACGATCGTAACGGCTTGTGAATCGGGAAGTGACGCCGGTGCAATACGGTCCGATGACACACTGTTGAGCAGGATGTTACGAAACCATAATTTTGAGAAACGGACCTGTGTGCTCAGGTCATCTGCGATATCCTCGATTGCAGCGTCCAGTCCGTGCCGAAATCGCTCGAAACAGTCAGGAAATACGCGCGCGAATACAGGCAGGTGGAAACCTGTGATGCGCGATGAGAAAAAGGGAACGTGCCCGGTGGTAATTGTTCCTCGTATAGCTGTGACAGAATCGGATGTACTGAGATGCAGTCGTCGATCTTTCAGAACGTCGCTGAGATCGATAAGGCTCAAGATAGTACGTACGACTTCGGGCGGTTCACTAATCACGAGAATCCGTAGTACACGTGGTTCGGCAAGGAGTCGCCGTATGTGGTAGGCCGCACCGAGTCCGAACACGCAGAGGGTACCCCTTGCGTCAACGGCGTCGACCGCCCGCTCCGCTTCGCGTGCAGGGTTGTACTTCGAGTGGAGCGCATAGCGTGAGGTTTCGGTTCGAATCTCGGGAATTGAGAAACTGCCCCGGCCCTCGATGAGCGACACCGCGTGCGTCGGTTCCACGTGTTCGAGTTCGTCCCTGAACGTCTGATGTCTCAGGTCTTGAGACCGGAACTCATCCGAGCTCCGTAACGCGTCCATGTTCTTACGGAACAGACTCTCGTCGGTACTCCTCATAGTGTCTCCGTATCGCCGAGAAGGGTCCGTAACTCGTTCGTAAGATCCGACCCTGAACTGGATTGCTGCCTGAGGCGATTCCACCGTCTGGCAACGGACAGTCCTGCGTCATCGGGAGGGAGGAACGGAAGAGGGTCGATCTGTGCCGCATAGGCCAGGTCATCCTCCGCGTCCGGTGTGCGACTGAGAAGTGCATCAAAGGCACTGAGACTGAGATTGTTCATTCCAGCATCGACCGGTGAAGGTGCGACGCGGTACAGATCGCGCGTATCCCGAGCGTAATCCCTGATCCATGAAGCGTATACGTCCAGGTTGGGAGCATAGCGATACCCTGATCCGTCGCCATCAGCGTGTACGGCACGCTCAAGGTAAGCCTGCTCGACGGACGAAAACCTGCTTGTACGCGGCAAGATCCAGCTGCTGAAGCTGTGGCCGCGCGCGTGTGATTGTATATCTCGCAGGCATAGATCAAGACCGCAGACGAATGTCCTGTACGTACTGATTCGCCCGGCGATTCTCAGAGCGGTCGCCGTGACGGTTCCTGCCTCGGGTATGCGGATCTCGGGTGCGTTTACGTATCTCAAGGCGTCCTGTTCGACGTTCAGACCGTTACTGAACGCGAACCAGGCATGAAACGGTATTCTCGGACCCGCTGCAGTTAATGGCATGCAGAGAATTGCTTTCCCGGGGGTATATCCCGGGGAAAAGTGCAATCGCGCGTAGTAACCGGGGTCCGTGTGAACAACGATATCGGGTACTATTGACCACGATTTCAGGACGGAGAGAGCCGAGGAAACGGTCAGGATAATGACCCTGGTTCTGTACCGGGAGACGATCTCACAGCACTCATCTGTACTCGGACCCGGGATTATCACGACCACCGGTTTTCCGGTTTCAGGAAGCGTGTTAATACGGTATGGAGAAGGTGGGCTCGTTAAATTACGCGTGATGTTTCGGATCCACTTCCGGCCGAATGCTCGTGTCGTGAGCTGACTGTGAGCTTCTCGCCGGAGAAATGTCTCGATGTGGGGGAAAGTGGAAGTGTACTCGTTCTCGAATGCACGCGCAGCAGGGTCCCATACCAGCAGCTGTGGCGTAGCGGTGTTGGTTCTGCCCAGGTGGTTTCGCAGGAACGCCTTGAGAGATGGGTGATCGGATCGTTCGTCAGGATCGTATATCCACGCTGCATTCGCGAGGGAGCGTGGTTGATACGAGTACACGTATCGGCTTAAAACGATTGAGATCAATGTGGCATCGGTATCAAGTCTGATGATTTCTTCTTCGATCAGCCCGAGACCATCGCTAATTATTATTATGCAGCCCGTATTCTGCAGGTTTTTCGTTTCGAGGAAACGCCTGACCTGAAGCGACGGATTGTACTTCGAGTACAGTTGAAGCGAATCTACCGATACGGTCAGGCCGCCATCACGGGACGGAAAAACGTCAATCACGTCTGATTTAACAGGCTGTCCAGAAGACTGTTTGCATCGTCCGAATCTATTGGCCACTGTCTTATGCGCGCTTCAACACGGAACCGGCCAGGCAGTTCCGGGAGCAGCGCGCCGAGGCGTCCACTGAGTTGATCGATCAGGAGTTCACCGTGTTCGCCGGATGGCATCGTAACCGCAACAACGAGTCCGTCTGGCTCTATTATGGTGACATCACCCGCTGCCGCGAACATCGATGCAGCGATAAGCCGAATATCTCTCGTTACATGATACCGGTCAGCCGTCGGGAGGACGGATAAAACAGACCCGGTTATGCGGCTGAGGTTAATGTATGCGAGGACCAGTCCGTGTGAGGAGGACAGTAGTCTGCGCATCGAGGTCTGGACGCTCCGCCTAAAATCCTTCGGGTCCAGGATCAGAGGGTTTATCATTCGTTGCAACGGGGTTTCCCGATAGGTGCTGATAATCCTCGCGACAGGCTCGCTCAAAGCTGCAAGAAGCAGTTCGGCATTCTCAGAATCTGCAAACAGTTCGGGACTTCGAAAAACAATGAGAACTCCGCAGAGACGCGAACTCGTCTGGAAACGACAGAGCAGAACGGGTTCGTGGAGACTCCGTTCACGAACAGAAAGATACTGGCCCATCTGTTCCCGTCTGGTTTCGTCGAGATACGACACCCGCTGTGGAACGAGTTCATCAATCACCTTTCGTTTCAGGATTAAGCGCCCTCTGGTTGTCGGGTCGAGTCCGCAGGAGGCCCATACCTTGAAACGTTTATCTTCGACGTCGCGTATCAGCAATGCGCCGCTGGTGATTGACAGGGTATGTACGAGTAGATCGAATACCGCACCTGGAAACCCGATCCCGGCTGGAATGGTCTCAAGGCTGTTTAACACGTAATCGAGGCGTCTGGCGGACTCCTGGGGTACGGGACCGAACTCACGAGCTGTTGACAATGGAGCTTCGAGCGTCTCCCCCGTGTCGGGTGCTCCTGTCGGCTCCATTTCGTGTTCGTGTCGTTCTCGCTGGTACCCCGGATTACGGAGTACCCGATTCATCAAACCCATCAGGGCTCCAGATCAAGTTCCTCGAACAGCCGCTTATATACCTCAAAGTGTTCGGACTCGGCGAACTCTCGGATTTTGTCCTCGGGGAGCGACTCGAGGAGCTGATCCATATACGTCAGTACCGATCGTATTTCTTCACGAAGCCCGCTTGGGATCTCATCTACGTTGCGCGTGGATTCGTCTGTTACCTCGATGTCGGTATCGGGTTGCAGCTCGCTTTGCTCGTCGACCTCAAAGTCCTCTGTTGGAACTTCTTCCGACACCGGAGCGACCAGTTCATCGTCGTCGGAAATATCCTCTTCGGAAAATTCCTCTATGTCGGCAAGCTCGTCTTCGGTGGTAAGCTGGTCTTCATTAGATATCCCGTCGATGTCGGGGATGTCCTGCCCGCCGGCAGGCTCGTCCTCGTCGGTAAGCTCGTCTATGTCTGAAAGCTCCTGCTCGAGGTCCATGCTG
The DNA here is from genome assembly GCA_007694005.1 of Spirochaetaceae bacterium. GTDB lineage: Bacteria > Spirochaetota > Spirochaetia > DSM-27196 > SKKC01 > SKKC01. The sequence goes on along the minus strand of RECN01000103.1, from coordinate 36,855 downwards.
GCGAGCGCGTCAACTTCTTCGTTATCTGCTGATTCATCCGGACCGATTAAATCGTCATCAGGCTCAAGAGATATCTCGTCGACCGCCGCGTCAAACTCATCTATGTCGCTTCCTATTGTAACGGTGCTTTCTTCAAACGATTCTTCCTCAAACGAATCGTCCTCAGAGAGGTCGTCGAAGGTAATATCCTGTTCATCGGTATCGGGCAGTCCGAACGATGTCTCGTCCTCGAACTCGGTTGGTTTTCCCGCTTCCTCGGTAAACTCGGCGGTACTGAGGATGTTGTCCAGTTCGTCACCTGTGAGTGCGATCGTCTCATCACCATCGTCATCGAAAAATCCGCCGCCTTCTTCATCATCCTGGGGCAGGAAGAACTCATCGTCGGTCTCGGCAAGGACGTCGGAGATCGTAGTCGCGTCGGTTTCGTCTTCATCCGGCACGAATAAATCGTCGGATTCAAACTCTTCTACGGGACTGCTCACGGATTCCACCGTCGACGGTGCATCCGGTGTTTCCGTTTCCGGCCCGGACGTCTTTACCGTGTCGCGAAGTCCATAGAGCTCAGCGAGTTCGGCCTTCAGGGCAGCAATCTCAGTGCGAATACCGCTGAGTTCCCCCTCGATTTTCTCAAGAACCTGAGGCGAAACATCTCGCGCCGCGGCTTGCGGCTTCTCAGCCTCTTCCGGTGGTTCATCGGTCAAATCGCGAGTTACCGCTTCGATATCGTCGAAATCGTCGAGCTCAAAACTCGACTCAGTGTCAATCGCGGCGGGTTCTTCGTCGATCGCGGCGGGTTCTTCGTTATCGTCCTCTTCGAGTTCCGACAGAAGGGCTTCCTCTTCGGCGGTGAGTTCGGACTCGCCTGCCTGGTCATCTACCCTGGTATCGTCGGCGATGTCGTCTTCGTCTATCGAAAACGAGAGGTCTTCATTGAGTTCGTCGAAAGCCGTATCAGATTCGCTGTCGAGTTCATCCGGCTCATTGTCACCGAAGCTCTCGTCGAGCGAGAAATCAGCGTCGTCGAGCGACATGAGATCGTCTTCGAGACTTTCTGACTCCGGGTTTCCCTGCTCGGACTCTGCCCAGGCGTCGAGTGAACCTGACTCGACGTCTGACCCGACATCTTCCAGATCCAGATTTTCCACTGAGTCCGCAGACAGGTCAGAGTCGAGATCGTCGGGCCCGGACTTTACCCAGACTCCGTATTCATCGAGTTCGGTGCTGTCAAAGGCCCCGTCGTCGGCTGTGTATTCTTTCTTTTCCTCTTCAGCGGACATTCACCATGCTCCTGCAGAATAAAATCGAATCTTTACAGATGCTCTTACGGTAGATATCGGCAGTATCCACGTAATTTAAACACCATTCTCACTGTACGACGCCGGTTAAATAGCTGTCAATAAAACGGGTCACATATAAAGAATTGTGTGGCGCTAATACATGGAAGCTTCCAGACCGTTAATCAGACAAGGAATCACCATGGTCAAGTTACATCTGCTCATCGCCACCCTCAGTTCTGTTTGTGTCTATCTTGTCCTTGCCTATGTGTTTGGAGTTTCAGGAGTTCAGAACGAACGTGAGTTGCTCTCGTATCGTGAAAGGCTTGAGGTAAACATAGAGAACCTCTCGACACGAAACGCAGAGCTTGAAGGTCGAATCCACGATCTCCAGCGCGATCGTGAACTGCTTCGCGTCTACGCCCGATCTCTTGGATTCTTTGCAGCTGACGAACGACGCCTGGTTGTTGAGTCGTGGGTAGATGTAACCGAGCCCATGAGCCCGGGCAGTCTGGTATACCGCACCATTACTTTTAATGATAATCGAGCAACATTACGGCTCACCGCCGCAATCATCGGTATTGGAGTCTTCGGACTGCTGAGCGTTCTGGGAACGGACTCCACCACGAAGCGACGATCAGAGAAAACGGGTCAGTCGGTGGACCAGCGAAAACACGCAGCGTAAACCCGAATACATTGAAGAGCGACTATTCGCGGCGGGTCCAGACGGCTTCCCGTGAGTAGGAGTTGTCGGCCCAGATGACGCGACCCCGGTCGACTTGCAGGAAGGTCGTATCTTTAACCCCGACGAGCGTATCACCGCGCTCATTGAGAGTGAAAACCCATCGCATGGGTCGCGCGATATCTACGATCTGTACGGCGACGGTATACGGAAATACGGGCATATACATCTTCGGTGCGTTCGGTTCGTCCTGCCGCACAATGACCCGGCTGTCTTCTATCGACACGGACACGAGCATGGTGCCGGACCCGTTCAGGTGTGCGGTTCCCGAACCGTCGTCTCGAATCTCTACGACGCCAAGACCTCTGTCGCCGTTCCACGCGCCGGCAATTTCTCTGAGGGTCAGGCTGGAACGAACAGTCATCTCGGGAACGTTCGCGTCTGAAGACACCCCGGCGACCACGCCACGTGAAGACTCGACGAGACTTGCCACAATCTCGCGAGCCGAGCCCAGGGCTGCCGAGAAGTCACGAAACTCTCCGGAATACAGCGACGCAATTTCCATTGTATCGACGATAATGCTTCTGACGTCAACAAAGAGCATACCTTCGATTCGTGTGAGCTCCCCAGCGATTACCGCATCTGCGACGAGCTCCTGACTGAGTTGAGCCGAGGTGCCATCCGGCGAGCCGAGCAGCAGTTCGAGGATCGCTGTCCGGTTTCGAGGTATAGTCACACTGAATCCCGTCTGTTCGGCAAAGGGAACGAGGACCGACGTGATGCGATTCTCGAAAACTCGTAGTTCGGCTGCCGATACATCCCCATCCCGCGCAATCAGCCCTGCAAATGCCAGAACCGGTCGGTGGTTTTCTGCGAGGACTCCCGTCGCAGCGACGGTACATAATAGAACAGCCAGAAGGCCGATGCGACGCATACCTGTTTATTCTACCCCCATTGCACGAAAATTCAACGTATTATCGTTCCGAATCCGGCGTGCTTCAAGATAATAGCGCTTATCGCGCGCCTCGCCGATCGAAAACGCCTTTCGTGGCAGTGCACCGTCGCGTATTACCGTCGGAACGATGTCGTGAGGGTTTATTGCCGGCATTTCCAGCAGTACCGCTCCCTCGGCCATCCAGCGCGAAAGTGAATCCAGATCATGTACGTAATCCACCGAGAGCGTACTCCTGCTTTCGGCAAGACGGGAAAGCGCGGAATCCACGAGGCCGACAGTCAGCGAGCTTCCTTCCGGCGGGACGAACACGCTCGTGTCATGAGCAGAGTGGACTCTGACAGTCTCGCTATCCGACGCGTTTCTGTCCGTCTGCCGGAAGCCGTGTTCCTTCAGAAACTCGTAGAGGTCTGCCACGGATACACGGCGGATGAGTCGGTGTATCGGGTGAAAACTCATACCCGAGCCGTGCAGGTTAACCACCTCGACAAGCGCGTAGCGGGCAGGGTGATCCATCGGCGCTCCCTGCTCCTTGAGTCCGAGCCAGTACGTACGTGCTGCGGCAAGGCTGTGATTTCCGTCGCCGACAGGAAAGAGCAGGGGAGTATCGGTGTCGTATTTCTCTCTCAGACGTTTGGGATCGACGAGTTTGCGTAGCTGTGCCGCAAGGGCACGGATATGATCGGAGTGAGAGAGCAGCCGACCCGATACACTGCCTCCTCCGAGCATCAGCTCCGTGTCGTAGACCGATGGGAGATCCTCGCGGATACTGCCCAGATAGCTGAATACCCGATTCTCCGAGTCGTCGATCATGACCATGATGTGAGGGAGTTCAATTGCAGCGCCCATGCGTATTCTCACGCGTGGCGGCAGTCGTTCGAGTATGGTCTTTTCCGTCGCCCGGATCAGTGATTCGGAGCCTGATGAAAAATCGTAGGCTTCCAGATCAAGCGCAAGAACGAGACCCTCGCGGATACTCCCATCCTGCAGGCTTCGCTTCGTCAGTATCATTCCCTCGCCAAGGGAGCGCAGGATACCTTCGGAACAATACCGTGCAGCAGTTTCCTGCGCCCGGCGTATGCGATCGTCCACATCGGAGCTTTCAAGGTAGACTTCGGGCAGAACACAGCGGAGTGCGGACGGAGCATCGCCGACGTACGAGTCCACTTCATCCCAGTACTCGGGTTCACTCGTGAACTGATCGCATGCAACGACGGCAAAGGTCTTGAGATCGATGCCTGGTTCGGGCAGCAGAATCTCTGGAACCTGTATACCAAGCTCCGACAGTTCTGCGATTGTATCGGCGGCGTCTGACGTATCCATGCACGCACTATACCATCGGGACGGAGAAGTCTCTACTGTCTGAGGACCTGCTGAAGGAAGTCGCCGTGTCGGTGAAAAAATTCCGTCAGGTGAAACTGGACACCGCCGAAAAAGCGATCCCGTAGATGTATTGCCGGCAGGCCTAAATAGCGGTAATGCCAGCTTTCGTGAAGATAGCCGGTTATATGTTCAAGATCGGGCGGGTAGCTCATCGAAAAACCGTATCTGCCAGCGTGCTCGTTCAACCAGCGATCCTGCGGGGAATCATTGAACCGTCGTCCAACGGGGTAGAAGTCCACGGTTGTACCGAGCTGATGTTCGCTGTGACCCGGAGGTGCGACAAGTTGCACGGTGCTGCGAAAGCCAAAGCGCGTAATGTGATCGGCGTACACGTCCTCCTGTGTGGGGTAGTCACGGAAACCGCTCGAGACTGCGAGGTGTATCCCATCATCCGCTGCGCTGCGCACGAGGGCCAAAAGAGCATTCGCGGCGGACTCAATGAGTCTGTCATCACTCGCGTAGACGGGAACATCAGGGGCCACCTCACGCAGACGTACGAGGTCGTTGGGAGTGTAGTCCGGAGACAGCCCGTTACTCCTGTCAATGTGGCGCACGAGCAGGATATCGGACTCGAGCACCGCCGCCGTAAGGTCGAGGAAATGTCCTGGATCCCGTATTATGCGCGCCTGCACTTCGAACGGCAGCGTCTCGACCATCTCATGATATTCGGAGATCGTCATTGCGAACTTGGGGTGAAATGCCCCGCGTCCGAACAGATCTTCCTGTATCACACAGAGCAGGAGGGCGATGGATAGAAGCCGGAACGGAAATGATCGAATCAAAAAACCTCCGCGATAACTTCTTCCATACGGGACACCGGTACGAATCGTATCCCTTTCTTCACGTGCTGTGGAATATCCTCAAGGTCCTTCTCGTTGGCTTTCGGGAAGAGAATCGTCTTGATCCGCGAGCGTTTTGCAGCGACGGTTTTTTCCTTGAGCCCTCCAATGGGAAGGACGGCTCCAAGCAGAGACAGTTCTCCGGTCATTGCGACGTTTTTGCGGATTGCTTTCCCTCGCGCGAGGCTCAGAAGGGTCGTTGCCATGGTGATGCCGGCTGAGGGCCCGTCTTTTGGAATCGCACCGGCGGGTATGTGTAGATGAATACTGTGCGTCTCAAAAAAGTCGGCGGATACTCCGTACTCGGACGCTATGCTGCGCACGTAGGTGTATGCGATGTTTGCGGACTCCTGCATGACTTCGCCCATTTTACCGGTCAGCTTGAACGCTTCTTTCCCCGGGAGTTGAGCGGCTTCAATGAGCAGCGTGTCTCCCCCATAGGGTGTCCACGCCAGTCCAATCGCCATGCCCGGGCGCTCAACTGTTCGTTCGTTCAGCTCTTCAAACGAAGGGTGCCCGAGGTATTGCGGCAGGAGCTCAGGTGACATTTTGACTGGAGTCTCTACCTTTCCTTCCAGTTTTGCGCGCGCGATTTTCCGGTGTATGCGATCGAGCGCTTTCTCATAGTTTCGCACACCCGCTTCGCGCGCGTACCGGTCGGCGATCGCGATGAGTGTCGTTTTGTTGTACTTCACCTCGCTGCGTTTCAGACCCGCTTTCGTGAGGGATTTGGGAATGAGGTACTTTCTGGCGATAGCGGTTTTTTCTTCGTTGATGTATCCGGAAATACGGATAACTTCCATGCGATCAAGTAGCGGTCCTGGAATAGTATCCATATTGTTTGCCGTCGTAACGAAAAGAATACCGGAGACGTCGAAGGGAAGGTCGAGATAATGATCGCGGAAGTCGGAGTTCTGCTCCGGATCGAGAACTTCGAGCAATGCGCTCGACGGGTCGCCCTGAATTCCCGATCCGAGTTTATCGATCTCATCGATCATGAAAACGGGAGCGCGATCCTTAACTATTTTCAGACCCTGTATGATCTTACCTGGCATCGCACCGACATACGTGCGCCTGTGCCCCTTGATTTCTGCTTCATCGCGCATGCCACCGACGGAGAAGCGGAAGAACTCCTTTCCGAGCGCGCGCGCGATGCTGCGGCCAATGCTGGTCTTGCCGACACCCGGAGGGCCGACGAGACAGATGATCGAACCCTTCGTGTCCTTTCGAAGTATGCGAACCGAAAGGAACTCCAGTATGCGTTCCTTCACGTCATCCAGGCCATAGTGATCCTTTTCCAGGATTTCGGATGCACGGTTAATATCTATGTCGTCCGGTGCCGGTTCGCCCCAGGGGAGACCGATGACGGTATCCAGATAGTTCCGGATGATTGCGAACTCAGGTGACTGCGGTTCGGTGAGCGCGAACTTCTCGAGTTCCTGCTCGACCGATTCACGCACGTCGTCGGGAAGGTCGACGGATTCTATCGCATCGCGGAGGCGCTTTAGTTCGCTGCTCTTCGCGTCGCCGGACATTCCGAGTTCTTCCTTGATTGCCTTCAGCTGTTCTTTAAGAAAATACTCGCGCTGGCTCTTTTCTATTTTCTCGTTAATCTGGGTCTGTATGCGTTTCTGTATACGCATGAGCTCCTGTTCCTGCTTAATGTGGACGAGCACCATTTCCATGCGCGTGCGAACATCCATAGTCTCAAGAACGTTCTGCTGAGCATCGCGATCGAGGTTCAGTATGCTTGCGATAAAGTCGGCTATTTTTCCGGGATGGTCGATGTTTACCATGTTCAGACGCATTTCTTCGGAAAACAGCGGATTGTTTTCGGATACCTGTTTCATTTCTCCGATCAGGCTTCGGGTCAGGGCTTTTACTTCGTCACCCTGATAGTTCGTGTCCTCAAGCTGTTCTGCCGCTACAACGATGGGGCTTGAGCTCTTGAGAACCTTTTTTACTCGAAAACGTTTTACGGTCTGCAGAAAGATGTTTAAACCGCCATCGGGCAGGTTGATCTTTTTCACAATGCGGGCAGCGGTCCCGATTTCGAAGAGATCTTCAGCTGTCGGATCATCTATGTCTTCGTCACGCGTCAGTACCAGTCCCACAAATCCGTCGCTCGCGCTCGCCTCCTGCACGGCTTTCAGGTCGCGCTCTCCGGTGACCATCATCGGTATGAATATTCCGGGATACAGCGGTCGCCCCGTCACAGGAATCACTACCAGCCGCGTGGGAATAATGTGGTCTGCAGGTACGATGTTTCTGAGGTTGTCAGTGTCCATAATGTAGTTCCTTGATTATAGTATGGGCCAGAATGGAACGCCACAGCACGTGTGAAGCCATTGTGCTAGAAAACAGACGTTTTGGAGAGCTGCACAAAGGTGTGAGTCTCTTTACCCCTGACAATGGTCTCGTCCGGGCCACAGCCTTCGGGGCGTACAGCCGCAAAGGCAGCCTTCGTGGTGTTACCGATCCGTTCGTATGGGGAAAGTTCTACATCTATCGCGATCCGGTCAAGCAGAACGTCAAAATCAGCGATGTCGAAGTGTTCGACATGTTCTACGGAATACGCGAGGATGTCGTCCGGTATTACGTTGCATCGCTCTGGGCCGAAATCGTTCTTCGCTCCTTCGGTGGTGGAGAGGCCGCACACGAACTCTACGACGTGTTTCGTGAGTGCCTTCTGCTCGTTCGTGATGCCCGGGAAACGCGTGTCCGACTGGTGTGCAGCCAGTTTCTCCTCCGCTTTCTCGCAATTACCGGTGCCCCCATTGATCCTGACGCGGTGAAGGACGCGAACATGCGGCACATCGTTTCGTCGCTCGACACGAGTTCGGTGGAGGAACTCGTCGAGTTCTCCGAGTCTTGTACCGGGACCCTCCCCGATACCATCCCGTATCTGGTCAGAGCCGTGCAGCGGGTCCTAGAGCTGGAGTTGAACACCGTTCGGACCGCGGGCGGGTTTCTCGGCCTCTATTCCTGAGAAAAGCCGTTATTTCGGCGGGTTTTAGAGCACACCGGCATCCCTGAGCTTTCGCAGACTCGATTCCGCATCCGTGTGCAGAATGAACAATCCTCCAGCCTCTTCCCAGGCTTCCATGAGTTTCTCCCGGTCATCAACAAGGACCGGTCTTACGCCGTCCGGAGTAATCTCACGGGCGCGACGTGCTTTGTGACGGGACATGCAGGTGATAACCGGGACGTCGGGGCCAAGCTCGCGCGCACACCACGCACGTTTCTGTGGTTCTGCCCACGCACCCATCGGTAGACCTGTTAACACGGTAGGATTCATCTTACGAACCTCATCCCATAAAGCCCGTCCGTCAGGCATCCAGTGCAGATGCTCGTAAAAACCGTCCGCACGGGCGATCCGTGGCCACATGCGCTTTGGATGGAGCTCGTCCGGGCGTTTTCCCGTCAACTCCTGAACACCACGGTCGAAATCGACCAGTACTCCGTCAAGGTCCATGAATAGTTTGAACATATCTCCAAAATAATGCCGGTTTTTTAGCGTAGATAGCAATCAGGTGTAGAAAAGGTCCTGTATATTCAGATGGTGATAGCTGTGCTACGATAACAGGCGTCCGTTTGACGCGGGCTGCAGGATAATACCGGTATGAGTGTACTCGATACGATAATCAATAAACGAAACGGAAAGCAGAACAGTCGCCAGGAGATTGAAGAGCTGGTATCTGGAGCCGTCGACGGTTCGGTTCCGGAGTATCAGGTGTCTGCCTGGCTCATGGCCGCTTTTTTGAATGGATTGAGCTCCGAGGAGACGGGTAACCTCACGGATGTCATGATAAAAAGCGGTCGGACGCTCGACCTCTCGGGACTGGAAGGACCTCTGGTCGACAAGCACTCAACTGGTGGTGTTGGCGACAAGGTCAGCCTGATTCTGGCTCCCATGGTTGCCGCCTGCGGGGTCCAGGTACCTATGATGAGCGGTCGCGGTCTGGGGCATACGGGCGGGACGCTCGACAAGCTCGAGAGCATACCCGGCTACAGCACAGCCCTGTCTGAAGAACAGTTTCGCGAAATCATTCGTAGCTGCGGATACGCAATGACCGGACAGAGCAGTGACGTGGTACCTGCCGACCGCCTTCTATACGCCCTGCGTGATGTCACGGGAACCGTCGAGTCCATTCCCCTCATAACCGCGAGTATTCTCTCGAAGAAGTTCGCCGAAGGGGCCGACGCGCTTGTTTTTGACGTGAAATGCGGCGCGGGGGCGTTCATGAAGACGAGAGACGATGCAGGAGCTCTTGCTGACAGTCTCAGGAATGCGGCGGCGACACTGGGAAGGCCGGTTATTACCTGTATCACGCGCATGGATGCGCCTCTTGGCTATGCCATAGGCAACGCGTTCGAGGTAGAAGAGTCGGTCGCGTGTCTGCAGGGTCGTCGTGTTGACGATCTCATGGAAGTTACCATCCGTCTCGGGGCATGGATGCTCGTCGCAGCCGGTGTCGTCGAGACGGTAGATGCCGGAACCGAACTGTGTCGAAACGCGGTGGACGACGGTACCGCCCTGAAGCGCTTCGTTCGGAACGTCGAAGCTCAGGGCGGAGACGCGACACGGGCGATAGAACCCGTAGCCCGGGCCCGTAACGAGCATGTCCTGCGGGCCGGTCAGGGCGGGGTGATCAGCGGCATGGATGCCTACGCGTTCGGACGAGCGGCAGGTGCACTCGGGGCCGGTCGCATGCGGGCGGAAGACGATGTGCTTCCCGACGTCGGCATAATCCTTGACTGCAAACCCGGTGATGCCGTGAAAAAAGGTGATTCAATCGCGCGTCTGTATGCACAGGATGCATCTCGTATACAGGATGCACTGAAGTGGCTGCAACACGCCGTCAGTGTGTCACCAGAGGGAGCCGATACACCGGCATCGATGATACTCGACGAAGTTTCTCTGCAAAAGGAATAGACCCTGAATGCGATGGAATAAAGAACGAATAGACTCAAATAAAGTACGCTCCGTTTCGGAGCGTTACGGGATTGATCTGTTGACCGCTGCGATTTTATGTCGACGGGATCTCACGGATCCGAATGATGTCAGGTACGTACTCGAAGATGACGTCCGATACATGCATAATCCCTTTCTGTTCGATGAGATGGAAGATGCAGTCGACCGGATTCTTCAGGCGGCGTCCGAGGGGGAAAAGGTCCTCGTATTCGGTGACCGGGACGTCGACGGGATCACGTCCACCACGCTGCTCGTTCGTACGTTTCGTGAACTCGGGATAAACGTCGACTGGGCGGTCCCTATGGGCGATGAACCCTACAGCATTCAAGTGGGAACCATTGATCGCTTTCACGAACAGGACGGAACGCTGATTGTCACCGTCGACTGTGGAATAACAGCCGTTTCGGCTATTGAACACGCCCAGTCGCTCGGGATCGATACGGTTATCGTCGATCATCATAACGCTCCGGAACTGTTGCCCCCCGCGGTGGCTATCATCAACCCGAAAATTTCTGACAGCAGTTATCCGTTTGACGGGCTGTGTGGCTGTGGTCTCGCGGCAAAGTTGCGATGGGCTCTGATATTTGCGCAGGGTGAACTCTATAAGCAGCCGGTCGTACTTCTGAACGCCCGGCCCGGCAACGAGACGGTGATTATCGAGGCCGTCAGACTCATCAATCTCGTTGAAGTTGATCGGGTATCCGAGAATCTCGTCCCCGGTGTCGGAAACATAGAGCAGACCAGACTCTTCTCCTTTCTCCAGGGCAACGCGATCCTTGTGTACGATGAGACAACTCAGGCAAAACTGATCAGAAAGGCTTTCGGACCGTCAGTGGACGTTCACGTTCTCGATATTGCCACCGAGATACACCGGTATTTCCCGTCCCTGCAGGGAAAGAGTCTCATCCGCATGCGGGATCAGTCGCGAATGGCGGTATACTCGACCGAATCGCCGTCGGAGCTCGACGTGCTCGTGCAGCTGTACACGATATTTCTCACGGCAAAGGAACCCCGCCTCGGAGCGTCGTACGCGGAGCGTCTCGATCTCCCCGCCCTTGGAACCCTTGCAGACATGATGCCTCTCATCGACGAGAACCGGATCATAGTTCGACAGGGCTTGCGCGCGTTGGCAACTACGAGAAATCCCGGACTGCGCGAGCTTCTCGCCAGACTCGGACTCGCCGGCAGAACGCTCTCATCGAACGACGTCGCGTGGCAGATTTCGCCGGTCATTAACGCGAGCGGTCGAATGGGTGAACCCGATAAAGCGGTGAGGTTGTTCCTCTCCGACGATCCTGCCGAGTGTGCGACCCTGGCCGAGTCTATCGTGCAACTCAACCTGACCCGAAAAAAGATAGGCGAAACCGCCTGGACGCGGATACTACCGGCCGCACAGCAGAGTTACGAGGCGTCAGGTGGTCGATTCGTTCTGGTCCGCGATGACGACGTGCACCGCGGCATCACAGGCATCATCGCAGGCCGTCTCGCACGGCTGTTTAACGCACCCGCTACCGTCGTGGCAGTCGTGGACAAGCGCGCAGTCGGGAGCGTCCGCGCGATGCGCGGCTTCGGCGTAACCGGTTTTCTGGCGCAGCTTGACGACATTCTCGACGACTGGGGCGGGCACGATGCTGCCGGCGGCTTTCATCTTCAGCTTGAGCGCTGGACGGAGTTTGAACGGCGCATAGCTGAACTTGTTCCGGACATCGTACTGACCGAAGAACTGGAACCGTCGGTGACTATCGACGCTGAACTCCCGCATGCGCACCTCAATCCGGAGTTAAGAAGCCTCGTAGAACGGCTCGGACCCTACGGGCAGCAATACCGGGGGCTGCTCTTTATGAGCAGCGGACTGCGAATTCTCGATGCGCAACTCGTCGGTAAGGGCGAGAAGAAGCACGCGAAACTGCTTCTTGATTCGGGTAAACATAAATGGCCGGCCCTGTTCTGGAACGCCGGTGAACGTCTCGACGCCGATTTCGCGACGGGCGATGTTGTCGATGCTGTGTTTGAGGTTACCGTGAACCACTACCAGGGCAACGAAACGCTGCAACTTGTGCTGCAGGACGTGCGGCGTTCGTGACGGTCTCAAAAAAAGGGAATTGTATGAAGCGAGAGACGGGATCGCGGCAGAAGCGTGCAGTCACGGCGATCGCATTGTGTCTGATCTTTTCGCTTGCCAGCCTCGGGGCCATCGAAGTACACGTTGATCAGTCGGTATCGCAGGGATCGATACTTACGGTCGCAATTGAGCCGAATCGGGATCTTCTCTCGATTTTTGAGTCGTCCTCCGGTCTTCGATCGGTGGAGGTGGAACTGATCGCTCCGAACGGGAACACCCATTCGCGAACGGAAGCGTTCATGATCGATGACGCACCGGGAATGTGGTTTGCCCTTCTTGGTGTTTCGAGTACCGCGGCAACAGGCCCATACACCGTTCGGGTGCGGTTCCTGTCCGACCGTTTTGGAGTCGAGGAACGAAAAAGTGTTGACGTGTATCCGGGCGTATACTCGGAAATGCGAATAGCCCTCGGGCGGAGCCTTACCAGTCTGCTTACCGAGCCTGATCAGCAGCGCCTGGACGAGGCCCGGGAGCTTCAGCGGATCCTTTTTACGGTTCGCTCCTCGGCGGTGTACCACACGGATGTCTTTGTCATGCCGGTGGAGGCGCGTAGGATCAGCGCTCAGTTCGGCGATAGACGAACCTATGAATACGCTGACGGCAGGGAAAGCACGAGCGTGCATTGGGGCGTTGACTTCGCTGCAGCAACAGGAACGGAAGCTGCTGCCGCTGGTGCCGGCAGGGTAGTGCTGTCCCGCGATCGCATTCTCAGCGGTCGAACCGTCATCATCGAGCACCTGCCCGGTGTATACACCCTGTACTACCATCTTGACTCTCTTGCCGTATCCGAAAACCAGATGGTTAACGCCGGTGACCTGATCGGCGAGGTCGGCATGACCGGACTCGCGACAGGACCACATCTGCACTGGGAACTTCGCGTTGCCGGTCAGGCGGTAGCACCGCTTCGTTTTCTTGAGGAGCCACTGCTTGACACGGCAGAGTATATGGGTACTATGAGCCCTTAATTCCCTAAAAAAAGGGGGTGATGTAATATCGCCTATATTCGATTGGACGACAGCGAGAATCTTGAACGTGCAATAAAGCGCTTTAAGCGCATGGTTGAGAAAGAAGGTATTATTCGCGAATGGAAAAAACGCGAGTATTTTGAGAAACCTTCGACAATCAAGAATCGTAAGAAGAAGTCGCTCGAAAGAAAGCTGCTTAAGAAGCAGAGAAAAGTGCAGGGTCAGAAGAGCTACTGATCCATGTTTAATGCGCACGCCCCTTACGCGGTGTGCGCTTTTTTTTTGAACGCGGAGCGGCGATGTCCTTGATCACACGATACTACACTCGACTGCTCATTATCGTCTCCCTGATCTTCGCCGTGTTTTCAGCGTGTACCGGGTCGGCACCGACGATATCATCGGTTCGCAACGCCCTGGTGCTCTACCACGGTGCCGAAACCAACACGATCGATTACCGGCTTTCTGTGTTCGCCCAGGTGAGTGACGAGGACGGTTATGAAGACCTTGCTGAATGGGTGCTCACGGACGCGGAGAACCGCTTCACCTGGCGCATCCCGGCGGACATGCTTGAGATTCGGCGGTCCGAAGACGGCAGGATGTGGTTCGGAAGTACCACGCTCGCGTTCCCCTACGGTACTGATCCGGTTTTCGGCACCTACGAACTCAGAGTTCGTGATCTGGCCGGACTGACGGCTGAAACTCGCTTTGATGTGTTTTCGCTCGACTACGCTGAAGCCCGGTCGCTCATCGAAAACATCGGACCGACCCCCCTCGCTTCTCGAATTGAGCTTGCCTCAGATAGAATCGAACTGCGGGTTTACGGGAACGATGGTTCCCTGATCGATCGCGTGCGTTCGTCCGAGGGTGTCATTGAAGCAGCGCGCATACAGTCGCTCGCCGAAGTCGCGGATGCGGGCAGCGTTTTCTTTCTTTACGCATACATTGAACGATCTGACCTGTGGATTGTATCCGGTCCGCACCGGATGGACTGAGCACCGCACAGCTTACCGACGAAACAGGCCTCTCAGGATACGCTTCAGCGGTCCGGAGATTTTTTTTGCAAAAGAAAAACCGTGTTTTTCCGAATAGTCCAGCGCAGCGTCCTTGACGCTGAACCCATCCCCGTATTTTTCCTTCAATTCGTGCCAGTGTTTTACAAGCCACGTATAGAGGTCAGCTTCAGTTCGTCCCGGAAACCGTTGCAGGAGATTCTCGTCCCGGACGACCATTACGAGCGGCTCGTATACCGTGCGGAACCACGAGATAACGGCGTCGTCGAGAGATATTTCGTAAGAAGCTTCCTGGTTGATGAAATACTTGTGCACGTGAATGTGATTCAGGATTTCCTGGTAGCGTCCGGTCGCGGTGAAATCGAGGGAGTAGCCGGGAATAAGCTCTTCGAAGTTGACCTGGGAATAAAACTGTTCTTTCTCGTATGCGATTACCTTTTTTTCAAGTGAATCACGGGTGAGTTTCGGATCCAGTTCGATCTTGGAGTTGAGTGATATCACCTCGGCATCGATCGCCTGCATGCCCTGCGTTCGTGCCACCGACACGCGATGGTTCCCGTCACGGACGAAATAGACGCCTCCTATTTCGTATAAGTGCACCGGTGGGAGTATGATGTCCTGAAGGTGTGCCTTGTCGACACGGGTCCATCTGTTTCGAAGCTCCTCGCGTTTCGGCAGAAAACCCCGGTTAAAATCCCGGTATCGGCCCTCGCTTCCGACAATGTGGTCGACGTCTACAACCTGAAGCCCGCGATAGGTTTCTCCCATCGGCCTGACAGCATCCTTGACGTCCTGCAATGAAAGCATCTCCTCGTTATGCGGATTGAGGATATTCAGAATTCGGGAGAACATCGCCTGAGTGCGCGCTTTGTTGAAGTGTTCGGAGGCCTGGTTATTGATGAAGGCTGAGCTCATGATATTTCTTCCATTTCAAGTACATAGTGATCGTATACATTGATCACATCGGTGTTCATGTAGCGGGTTATCCGTAATGCATTCTGGTCGTACAGGTGTATGTGTCCATGGAGCAGATATCGTGGCTGAAACACCTTCATAAACCAGATGAATGAACGGAAACCAAGGTGACAGGGATCCGTTCGGTCGTGTATTCCCCGCGGCGGTGCGTGCGTCACCAGCACATCAAGGTACCGTCCATAGCGAATCCTGTTGTAGATCAGACGGGGTATAAGCCGGTAGATTCTCCGTCGCATCTGTCGTTCAGTATACTGGTTGTCACCGGAATTATATCGCATGCTTCCGCCCAATCCAGCGATAAGAACGTTGGATATCAGTACGGATTTCCAGCCGACGTAGGTGGAACCGTAATGATGATCGGAAATACCGTGGTGGAATGCTCTGTGCCCGATAGGTTCACTGCGGAACTCCCGGCGGAACAGGTGCATTTTTTCGAGATTGTGATTCCCGAACACAAAGGCGACCGGTTTATTGAGGCTGGAGGCGATGAATCCGAGATAATCCATCGGAAGGTCGCCTGCAGAGACTACCAGGTCAACGTCGCCGAATCTGTCCTTTACCCGTGAACTGTATACCAGGGGGTCGATATGGTCTGAAACGCAGAGTATTTTTTTCATGATCTATACTGACTGTTCGTGTGTTTACCGTCCGTCGGCTCACAGATCAAGCGTATCTGTCCTGTCAAGTAGTTCCTTGAGCTTCTCCGAAGAGTACAGTTCTACCGGTCGCGTACCGGCAAACTCCTGTGCCATACGTGAAAACGTCGAGCTGGTAATGATAATTGCTCTGGTAATATTCTGTTTCTTGATTTCCTCGTGTACGGATCGAACGGCAGCCTCGTCAACGATGTCGGTACTGCGAAGAAAACGCAGGAGCTTTGGAATTCGTCGGGCATTACGCCACTTTGACTGGCCTTCGTGTCCGACGATGTCGCATCCGTCCCGTATCTCCTGCACATCGCGGACCGCGAGACCGAGCGTCATCGTAAGAGCTTTACATATTTCGACAAATTTATCGTTGCCAGCGGTAATAAAGTCTTTTACCCGATCGTCACCACGCAGCTCCTGATACTGACTTAGTTTCTCGGCTACATCCTGAAATTTCGGCTTTCTGTCGTATACCTTCTCCCACTGCTCTATGGCGGGTTCGATTCTTCGGACCTTTTCGTAGGCAATACCGAGGAAATAATGCGTATAAAGCGATTCCGGCAGCGATTCATCCGTGATGAGCGACTGAGCGCGTTCGAGTTCGATGATCGCTCGATCGAAATCACCCTGATTCATGAAGCAACCGCCCCGTTCAATGATAGCCTTGAGCTTGAACTCCGAGTCTTTCTGGGCCTTCTCGAAAGACTTCAAGGCCGACGGGTACTCTTTACCGTCCTTGAACAGTTTGCCTAAATAGTAGTGTGCCTGGTAGTTGTCCGAATCCATCCGGACTGCCTGTTGAAGCATATTCCGCGCTTCTGCAGGACGCTTGGCCCTGTACAGGATAACGCCGAGACGGTGATAGCTTGCAGCGTGACGCGGGTCAATCTCGATGGCTTTCCGGTAATACTCGACTGCCCGATCTGTTTTACTTTTCTGCTCAAACAGGTAACCTGTGAGGTAGGGATACTCCGGGTTTGAAGGTTCCTGCTTCATGAGCAGGAGGTATTCCTTGAGTGCCTCCTCGGGTTGATTGAATCGGGCGTAGAGTTCTGCGATCTTTTTCCGGAACACCGACTCAGACAGCCCTCCGTCAAATACACCAATGGCGTTGACGGTTTTTAGCTCCATGAGCGCCAGTTCGGCTTTACCCTGTTCCAGATATGAGAGTCCAAGATAATAGTGCGCTTCGGGACTACGGGGGTTTTTCGCGATAATCCGCTTGGCGGCCTTTACTACACCGGTGTGATTACTCTTTTTATAGTAATCAGCAAGTGCAGCGACCCTTCGAGGTGCTATAATTGAGCGTACGAGGAGAACTGTAAACAGTATGACCAGCGCGCCGACTATTAATATGAGTATGAGTAATCCTGGCATACAAACAACAGCACCTTATGTTCGAAACGTTCACCCGACGATTGACAGTACTGAAACTCTGCCACGCTGTCAAACATTCTGTCGGTACGGCAGGTTTTCCCGTCCCTGGAGAAAATCTATCTGTGCGGTTCTTCTGTTCCTGTTAGCGGCGATGTCCGCTCCGGCCAACGACGCCGTAACATCGCTCGCGACAGCCAGAGAGCGTGCCGAGCAGCTGTTTTTGCAGAACCAGCCAGCCGAAGCCCTCCCGGAGTTTCAGGAGGCTATCCGGAACGATCCTCAACGGCCACAGTTGTACGTTCAGCTCGCTGTGGTGTATGAACAGCTTGGACAACCGGAACAGGCCGAGGCGATTCTGCGGCAGGGGCTCGATCGTAACCCGGGACAGGGGCACATTTTTTATCATAATATGGCGGTTCAACGTATTCGAAGCGGAGATCTTCCGGGTGCGGAACGTCTGTTCCTGAGGTCTACCGAGCACGATGCGTCATTCGGTCCACCATGGCGAAATCTCGGCAACATCGCAGTTGAATCGGGTGCGTACACTGATGCGATCGAGCGCTATGAACGCTACCTCGCCTTGAGTCCGCAGTCGTCCGCACGAGATTCTGTCGAACGCATGATTGCCCGTCTCAACGCCCTTTTACAGGCTGAGGAGCAGCGGATAGAGGCAGAGGAGCGGGAGCGCGCAGAAATCGAGCGTCGTCGTCGGGAACTCCAGGACGCGGTGCGCAGGAGTCTCGAAGAATCGCGACGCGAGGCAGAGCGTTCCGGTGGCGGCGAAGAAGGTTTTGAGTCGATAGACGATGATTTTGATATCTTTGATTAGAACAGACTGAAACGATTCGTCGCGAAAAACATGAACGTATACTTATAAGGTACGCATAACGCATATGTACAACAAGAAACCATTGATTATTGCCGGTGCAGCGGCCCTCGCTTTGCTTTTGATCTTCGGAGGGTTCGCCCTTTTTTCCGGTCGCGATGCTGCTGACGGTCCCGTGGAAGAGTCCATTTCCGAGCAGACCGAGACTCTATTCAGGGACAGCGCAGCACGGAGAAACGCGCTGCGACTTGCAGAGGAGTACTTCGTGCAGGGGGAACTCGAGCGGGCGCTTGATCTCATCGATCGAGTTCTTCTGGAAGATCCTGATGACGCTGAGGCACGTACGCTCCGCGATTCTGTCGTCGCTGCCCGTCGTGAACGGGAAGAAGAGGCCCGACGTCGCGAGGACGAAATCGAGCGCCTTCGCCGTGAGGCTCAGGAGCTCAGAGACAGCCTTGGTTCCCGGGACGAACAGACAGACCCGGAACTGCTTGCGCTCGAGCGCAGAATAGCTGCTGCAGAAGCCGAACGTCAGGCCGCTCTGGTACAGGAACGGGCTGCCGAACGCGCAGAACAGGACAGGCTGCGCGCCGAACGCGAAGCCGAAGAGCGCGCCAGACGCGAGCAGGAAGAAGCTGAACGTGCGTCGATGGAGCAGGAAGAACGGGAGCGGCAAGAGCTGATTTCCTCTCTTCTTGAAGAAGCCCACGCCGCGCTGGAGGCTGATCGGTTTACCCAGGCAAGAAATACCTTCGAGCAGGTTCTCGACGTCGATGCCGAAAACGCACGGGCGCTTGCAGGGATAGCGGAAAGCTATCGTCGCGCCGACCCGGACAATCCCCGAAACATTACAGAGGCCCGCCGATACGCCGAACGGGCACGCAACGCAGACGATACGCTCTGGCAGCCGTACTACACGCTTGGGCAGATATACCAGTCGGAGCGGAACTTCGACGACGCGCTTCAGGCATTTGAGGATGCCGCACGCCGTTCCGGCCGGAATGACGATGTCTATTTCGCTCTCGGGAATGCGCAGTTTCGGGCAAGCCGCTTTCGAGAAGCTCGCTCGTCGTACGAAACCGTCGTTTCGATCAACTCCGGCTATCGCAACGCGCATTTCAATCTCGGAATGACGCACCTGCAGCTGCGGGATGCTTCGTCGGCTGCGGATGCGTTCCGAAGCGAGATACGGAACAACCCGGACCATGCGGCTTCGCGCTTTCGACTGGCAAACATCCACTTCGATCGGGGAGATGTAGCTGCCGCGACCCGCGAACTGGAACAGGCCGTGGCCATCGACGGCCAGAATGCGACCTATCGCATGCGCCTCGCGAACGCGTACGAGGCTCAGAGTAATCTCCAGGCCGCAGAGCGGGAGTTTCTCCGTGCAGTGCAGTTACAACCCGAGAACCCGACGCATAATTTTAACGCGGCGCAGATTTTGCGACGTCGTGAAAACTTCGACGCGGCCTACGATTATATTCTCGCCGCAATTAACCTGAATCCGAGTGCCGAGTACTTTTACGTCCGGGGCCAGATCGAAGATGCATTAGGCGATCAGGTATCCGCAATACAGAGCCACACGACGGCTGTCGATCTTGACCGGCAGTATGTCCGCCCGATGATCGAGCTCGGCCGCATCCTCGATGAAATGGAAATGCGCGAGGAAGCACTCGACTACCTCCTGATTGCGTTTGGAATCGAACCGCGTAATCCCAGTGTAAATAACAATCTCGGGACCGTGTATCTGAATCTCGGACAGTTCTCCGAGGCAATAGACCATTTCCGGACGGCCCGTCAGGCACAACCGGAGGACCGGAGCATTCGTCTGAATCTTTCCATGGCCTATATGGGTGCGTCTGATTACCGCGAAGCTGAGCGGCACTTGCGCGAGCTTGTGACAGAACAGCCGCAGGACTGGGAGGCCCGTCACCGACTCGGTGAGGTTCTGATATATCGCAATGAACTGACTGAAGCCGAGAGAGTTCTGACAGCTCTCCTGCGGGAGAATCCCGATTATGGCCGCCGACAGGAAGTTGAAGGACTGCTGTCAGGAATCTGAGTTCAGCGTTACGCCTGCCCGGTTGCCCGAGACCGTAGTTCCTCACGACCTACGGCGGACCGAAGCTCGGTTTCGGTCACCGCGACATAGAGCGGGCGGCCGTGGGGACAGCGCGGTTCGTCCAGATTAAAGACTGATCTGGCAAGTTCGCAGGCCGTCGACGGATCGATCGTGTCGCCGTACCGGATGGCGGCCTTACACGCAATGCTCGAGTATAGATTTCGCTCAAACTCCCCGGAAACGAGTTCAAGCCCCCGGAGCGACTCGGTGAGGTCGTTCTCTTTCCCGAAATACGCCTTCGGAATTGCGGTTATACGAAACACGTTGTCCGTTTTGTGTTCCAGAACGATTCCAATAGACCGTGCAGCGTCCATGCGGTCTATTAGCAGGGCTACCTCATCGGATTCGACGGTAAACTCTATCGGTATGAGCAGCTCCTGGGACCGGGTGTCCGCTCTAAGTCTGTCGTACAGCAGACGTTCGTGTGCGGCATGCTGATCGATGAGATACAAGGTTTTTTCGCGTTCAACGGCAATAAATACCTCGAACACGCGACCGACGTAGCGTATATCATTCGGATGTCTGCTGTTTTCCGGCCTGGGGCTGGCTATCTGGCGCGCGGGCTCAAGCACCGAAGGAAACGGTTCGCGTATCTCCGCGCCGCGGTGCATAAATGGCCGATTATCCGACCGGGAACCCTGGAAAAGGCTCGGCGAGTCTACAGGGGGCGAGTTGCGCGTATTACCATCCTGAACGGGAGGGCTGCCACTCGGATGTGGTGCGCCAGGCCTTTTCAAGGCAGTTACGATATCGTGGTGTATCCGGTCGCGATGGAGAAATCGAGCCTCGCGTTTCGCCGGATGAATGTTGAAGTCCACGGTGTAGGGGTCCACGTTCATGAAGATGAAGCACACCGGCCAGATGCCGCCGTGGTACAGGTCTGAGGTCCCGTATTCGACGGCCTGGGCAAAGCCGTACTCCCAGACCCTTCGGCCGTTCACGAAGGTCTGTATCATTTTCCGGTCGCGTCGATGTATGCTCGGATCAGCCAGGACTATGTCGAACCCGGCGGCGTCACCCGTATACGTAAACGTAGTAAACAGAAAACGGGGGAAATCCGGATAGGCTTCGCAGATCCTTTCGGCGTATTCGCTGCCGGATACGACGAGTGGGTCGTGTGTGTCAGCAAATAACCGGAAACTGATCCCTGTATGTGCCAGTGCTTTCTCTATGAACACGGCTTTGCACAGCGAACGCTCGGTCGATGAACGCTTCAGGAAACGTTTTCGACCGGGAAGGTTGTGGAAAAGCTGCTGAACATCGACCACGGTTCCGGTCGACCCGAGGGCAGGGCCTGAGTCTCGCACGGTGCCATTCGCAATGACGATGCGCCCGCCGTCTCCGGAAGCCTGCCTGCTGCCGATTTCCAGTCTTGCTACGTGCGCTATGCTCGACAGGGCTTCGCCCCGGAATCCGAGCGTCTCGATGTGGTTCAGGTCTTCAAGCGTCCGAATCTTGCTGGTTGCGTGCGTTTTTACACACAGAGCGACGTCGTCGGAACTCATTCCACAACCGTTGTCGCTTACCCGGATTCGCTGCAGCCCACCGTCTTCAAGCTCTACGGTAATCTCGCGTGCTCCGGCGTCAATGCTGTTGTCGAGAAGTTCCCGGAGCACTGATGCGGGTCGTTCGATTACTTCGCCGGCGGCGATTTTTCCGGATATGGAACCGGGAAGGACTTGTACCTTCCCGGTTGGTGTGTCGTGTGTATGTGTCACCTCTCGGAATGCTATTACATTCCGATCCGGGTTTCAATTGTAAACGACCAGTTCGTCTCGGGACGTCCGTTGTCGTCGTAGCGAATCGTGCCGTCTGCGTTTCGTGCCACGGTCGTGGTCGTAACCCCAACCACATTCATTATAGGCGCCACCGGATAGATCAGCTCGCCGGTGAATACGGTGTTCGCGTCGAACAGACCGGCGTTGGCGAAGCCGCCACGGCCAAGAAGGGTCGGAGCGAACTGGGTCCGCCGGTAGGAAACCCCACCGTAGAGGCCCATCGGAAGTGTATCGGGCTGTATCTGCAGGCTCAGATAGAGCTCGTCGTCATCGGCCGGTGCTAGTCCGCCCCCGGTTGCGATCTTCCATGGCCACAGATATCCGGCCTCAAGTCGAACCGCGTTGAACAGCTCTGCTCCTGCCTCTCCGTAGATACCATAGGTGCTTTCGTTGAACTCATCGGCATCCGGGTCAAGCAGATAGCGCGCAAGCTCAACTGCCCGATCGCCGCGTATGCGGTCGTAGTTCTGCCCGTAGAAAGACGGCCGAAACACACCGTTGGAGTTACGTGCGTCAAGCCGGTAATCCACCGGGCCAATGTTCCCAAAGATACCGGTCATGATCCCGTAGTTTCGAAGAACTATCGAATCACCGTCGGGGACAAACAGGGTGTCACTGCGAAAGCCTTCTGCAATAGTCGCTCCCGAGCCGTCGTCAAACCCGTTCCGGAGAAATGGAATCATGCCTCCGACGTCTGCGAACAGAACGGCACTGAACAGACCGGTCTCGACGATGGGAATGTCGATATCAGCTGCCACATTAATGAAATACGGATTGATTTCGCGTGCTGCCGTCAGAGCGGTCGCTTCGCCTGCTTCTGCAGGTGGCAGTTCCCGCGCCGGGCTGATATCCGTCATACCGGATATACCGACCGCGAAGGGTACGGACTCTCCGAGCGGACGGACAAACAGACGGGCGCCGAAAATTGAGGGTTCGGTAAGGTCGTTTGCCAGAAGCTCAATGCCCGATCCACCGCCATCGAGGCCGAGGTTAAAGCCGAGACGCCTGACAGCAGGGAAGTCACTGTCGTTGGCGTAGTTGCGCATGAGTATGCCGTGGCCAAGCGTCAGATTGTCGAGATTACCAAGTTTCAGGAAGAACGGATCACGCTGCTCTCCGAACTCGAGGTAGCGTATTTTCAGAGCGAGGTCGCGAAGGAAATCCTGCGCTCGGAGCAGAACCTCGTCGTCCTCGCCCGCGAACTCGGCGTCCGTTCCAAAAGACCATTCATTGTTACCCCGCGGCTGATACCAGTCCGATGGGTCGAACAGATTGTTCTGATAGATGATGGGCAGGTATAAACCGAGGCGCAGACGACCAAACTGTAGTCGCGGCTGGAGAACCGCCTTGGCGTAGGTCTGACCGTCGAGTGTCACGCTGCCTATCTCCATAGACAGTATGTTGCCGAGCCCACCGAGGAAGTCGGCCATAATGGCGTCCTCTGACGAAACTCCCGGGTTAGGAGAGCCAACGCCAGGGGTTACGACCGGCGGAAGCGGTGTTGGAGCAACACGGGCCGGTGGCGTCTGCGGTGCGGGTTCTTCGTCGACCGGTGTCGGCTCGGGTTCTGCGGGATCAGTCGTGTCAGCTGTTTCCTCGTCGACCGGGTCGTCGTCCTCGTCGGCGACGACGTCTTCGGGTTCCGGAGCATCGGCCTGAGGGACCGTTTCCGGAGCGAGCTGCTCGAAGCTGTTCTCCGAAACGAGATCGCTCAGCTGCTGCGCCGAAAGCGTTATCGCGGTGAAGGCATCGGCTAACGCGCTGACAGACTGTCCGGCGGCAAGCGATACAACTTCGTTCGTGTCGTTTCGAAGAGCATCAACAAGCCCTGAGAACACGACGATTTCGTTCTCCGAAATGATATAGTCGGTGCCGCGCACTCCAGCGGTGACCGTTCCTGACCGCATGCGGTAGTCGGCGCCCGACACGCGTGAGGCGACGTGGCGTAGGCGACCGCTGGTCATGGTCATTTCTACGTTGGTCGTTCCCTGAAGCCGGTCGATCATGACCTCCGAGTTCGGAGCGACGCGTATAATCGACCCGTTCGGAACGAGCCGGAGTTCCAGACTCGAGTTCCGGGTTCGTACCCGGGAACCTTCGGTCAGTTCCTGGCCGAAGGAGAATACCTGCAGCTCGAAACCATCTGCGTCAAAGAGCTGCACCTCGAACTCATCGTCGAAATACTCAACGACTGCAGTTGCCTGCTGCGCCGAAAGCGCGAAGGCAAACAGGCCAATCGCTATGGCAAAACATAATATTCTCTGGACCTTCATAGTCTGCCTCCTAGAACAGCGCAATGGATGTTTCGAGACCCGAATTGATCTGCCATGGACTGCGGTCTGCCGCCGGATTCGGATCGTATGTGAGATCATAGGTAAGCGAGATGACGGCAGGACCGGTGCGATAGTTTATGCGGGCACCGATGACTGCATCCTCCGGACTGATAACGTCGCCTATGGTCTGGAGATTACGCTTTTCGTAGTTTGCCCCGACAGTGATACCCGGAATGACCCCGTCTCCGATCAGGAAACTGCCACGGAGGATGGGATTGCGGGCAAGGGCCTGTGGTGTCGGGCGACCGTCGCCATCGACATCGGTAATGGGTGCTTCAAAGGGCCCTTCCATGGATGCGCTGAATACCAGCTGATCCTGCAGGAACGAAAAGCCGAGTGAGGCAAGCCACCCGACGTAAGACTCGACGGTGGCATTTCCACGGTAGACCTCGTAGCGTGAACGCCTGAACAGGTCGTAGGATCCGTCGAAGTAGGAAGGAATGAAGTTTTCTCCGAGGAAACGCGCCTGCGCACCGAAGCTTAAGAAACCGAGCGTTCGGCCTCCGAATCCGACCATACTTCCCCAGTTATTGTTCTGGTTTACTACGTCCGAAAACAATGCGAGCGACAGCACCGGCGTATTCAGAACAGGCTGTCTGAGGTCGAGACCCCAGATAGTGACCGGACTGGTCGCTTCCGTTGATTCGTGCAGGCTGCTGTCGGGATCACGACGTTCGAAATACCAGGGATCCCGGTCGGTAACTACCGTCGTTCCGACTTCAAGCGCCGGAAGCAGCGGTACATCGAGATCGGCGAGCGGGCGTACATACAGTCTGCTTCCGAACAGATCGAAAGCCGCTACGTTCGATACGAAGGTCTCCACACCGAGGTAGGGAAAGCTGAACAGCGAGCCGTCGACGTCCACCTGGGCACCAAATATGGGCCGCTCAGGCAGGAAACGGGTGTTCGTGTACCCACCGACTATAAATGCGTTACCGAGGACGGCGCCGTCAATCTGTCCAAAAAGGAGAAACAGCGGATCGCCTTTCTGAGCCCAGCGTACATAGCGTATCTTCGGCAGATACAGCTCGAAGAAGTTCGTATCGTCGTCCGGGACCCAGTCCTCGGCTCTGAGGGTAAACTCATCACCAAACTCGCCGCCGGTGAATGTATAGTTAAGCGTCAGATCGAGCCCGACTCCGAGCTGACCAAAGGATATATCCGGGTTCAGTTGCAGGCTTTGCCAGGTAATGAACTCCGATGCATCCGGATCGTCCGGAAAGGCCGGGTTCCTGAAGGTTCTGACCCCAAGCCCGAGATTCACTCCGAATCCGAACTGCGGGGTTTCGTCACCGGCAGCCGGTTCCGGGCTCTCCTGCGCGGTCAGACTCCCCGCCGCCAGGATGAGCAGCGTGCTCAAAAAACTTGCGCATATACGACGAACGCGCGATTTCATCATACCGTTCCTCCGTGTTTGTGATCAGGAATATATCCCTGTTTCGAATACTTATCCATTACACCATACTATCTTTCGTCACCATCTAAAACCGAAGTCTGCCGTCGAGTCGCAACTCAACGGCGAGTCGCTCAACGGTCTGAAGGTCGTCGGTCCATGCTCCACTTATCTCGTAGCCGATTCTCCCTCCGAGCGTAATGCGGAGCGTATTGTCGTACAGTGCGAGCAGGCGTGTGCCTGCGGTGATTCGGAGCAGCTCAGTCGCAGTCGGTGCTTCCGTGCGGCGGACTACGAGTTCGAGATCGTGTTCTGAACGGAGGCGTGACTGCTCGTAGGTCAGGGGAACGCGAATACCTTCTGCAAAACCACTGTCGTCGTGCTCGAGCGTGGCGGAAAGCCGTGTGCGATGCTCAAAACCTTCGCGCACACCACGGTCTATCGTCGTCTCGTTCAGAAGGCTGATCTCGGTAGAACTGGACGGAAACACCCTCCATTCGAAGTCTGCCTGGTACTTTTGCTGGAATACGTCCCGAAGACGGTCGGGGTAATCGAGCCGGACACGTATGCGCGACTCGTATTCATCGGTCCGAAACATGTCGGTGAGAGGATAGGCACCAAGCGAGCCGAAGAGGTTTACCGCGAGAGCGCGCGATTCGAGGGTGATTCTGCCGGTGGTATCCGTGCTGTCGTCTTCCGCCCGGTACTCCCGGGCAACTTCGACAGAGGAAAAATGCGGTACAACCAGATCCATCAAGCGTGTTCCGAAGGGTCGCCGGAACTCTATGCCCGCCGAAGGCGTGTAGCGCGTCGCAGCGCGCCGGGAGTCGATATAAGACAGGACCGATGAAGCGTTGCCTGGAAAGAGCTCGAGAAACGGAACCGACCGGTATATGATATTTTCCTGCGGTCCGAGGGACTCAGCGACGACCCCGATGTCGTCCTGGTAGGTCGAAAGTGACCGATTCGTTTCGGTGAGCGTGAGCCTGCGCTGGTAAAACGGGGTCAGACGTACGCCCGAATCCCCGAAGGCTTCAAGTCCAAGCTCAATTCTGCCCCCCGAGTTCGCAGAAAGCTGCGGGACTGCAGGCAGGGCCGTCCACTGGCTGTCGAGTGCGAGCGACGGAGATACTGATTGAAACGTCGGCCTGAGGGCGAAGCGGCCTTCAAAGGTTCTTCGTGTCACCGTCTCATCCTGCGCCGGGAGCAGACCGGGGAACGACGCCATCCAGCTGTGCAAATAGGGTGTATCGGGATTGAGCGCATCGCGACGACCCGCCTGTGCGAGTCCGACGCTGCCGGTAAACGGGGCGTGCGCAAATGATGCGCTCTGCTGTTTCTGATACCGGTCATTGCGGCTGCTCCGTGAAGCGGATGCACGCGAACTCCAGGGGGCAGCCGAAAGCGCTGAGGAAAGCAGATGTTGCTCGACCGTCGTTCCGACTCCAGTCATGCTGCGCGTGTAGGTTTCCGATGCGGTCAGCCCGTGCCACGGCGAGGCCGTTGAGATGCCGTGGCCGAGAAGCAGAATCTGCTCATCGAAAGGAGGGGCGTACACCCAGTCCGCGTCGAGCTCGACGCGTAGTGTACCAAGGTTGATACCGCTACTCCCGTCGACGCGTATCGTGTCGGCACGAACCGGCGTTTCGCCTGTGTCGACCCGGGAAGCGTCTACCGTGCCTGCAAAATCGAACGTGAACCTGCCTGCTTGAACGCCACCCGGCAACACGAACCACTGCTCTGGCCCCTGATAGCTCAGATCGGCGCTGAAACTGCCGTCGAGACCTCTGCGACTCCCGGCGAGATGCGGTTCATCGAGGTAGACCGTCCAGTCGTCTTCCGCTGAGGACGACAGGCTGATGGATGTACGCCGTATCGGGGTCATCCGGTCGAGCTCAGCAGTCCCGATTTGCTCTGCTTTGAGATCGGCAGTCGAGCTGTTTTCCCGGTAGTAGCGGGTGACACGGCCCGTGGAGGTATTTACTTCAACCCGCTGCCAGTTTGCGCTCGGGGGCAGATTAAACGTGGCGGAAATCGCGTTACGCCCGTCGGAACCACTGCTGAGCTCGACGGACACCGTCTTATCCTCCGGGACCGTCCCGGTATGGATGTACACGACGAAGCGCTCGTACTCGCCCAGCCGTGCTTCTTCGTGCAACCCGGTCACTTCGACGCCTCGTTCGGAACCGCCATCTGGTAAAAGGTCGGCGCGAACGGCAAGCACGCGGTTCGTGGTCGACGCGGCGGTACCGGACCTGAAAATCGCTGTTTCCGGGTGCACCATGACGAGAAACGACGACTCCGGTAGACGCGTGCCGTCAGGCAACCTGAGATCGGACTCAGTAGTGGTACTGACGGTCCTCGGGTCTGCTGTGGTGTTTCCTGACGTGTCGATGCTGCGCGCCGAAAGCGGGCGCGAAAAGAAGGCGATGTCAGACAAAAGAACAGCACCGCTTGCAGGTTCGTCGTCTGGGGCTGGATCATCGGTGCGGACGACGACCAGACGCGCCGCGCGGGGTATCCCCATGCGCTGTACTTCGGCAGCGCTGAAGGTCAGAACGACATATGGGTCTTTGGCCGGGTTATCGGTTGATCCGACGTCGGTAGCAATCCGTCGCGTCACGATGCGGTTTCCGTCTTCGGCGGCGAGGAAGCCACGCTGCAGAATGTCTTCCCGGGCTGCCTGGCCACGGCCGTCGGGCAGCGGGAGTCCCCCTGCCAGCAGCGTAATTCCCTCGTCGCTGTGCGTAAAATCGAGCGCCGGCTGCAGGGCGCTCCGCCCGCGGTCTGTTACACCGTCGCCGTCGAGGTCTTCGGCCGTCGCGCCGAGCTGCAGGTAGATGTCGACCGATCCGTCTACACCGGCGGTCTCGAGTCTGAAGCGCATGCCGCCGGGTGCCTGCGTGAGCGTATCGGGTCCGAACTGCAGTTGAGCGCTGACCCACTGCCCTGTATCGTCGAGAGCGTCGAGCTCGTAGTCCAGGACCAGCGCCCGGTCGCGTGCATCGTTTCCGTCGGTGCCGGGACGCGAGGCAACATAAGGTCCGGTCAGGCTTCCGTCTTCGTAGGCGTATTCTCGATCTGGATCCAGATCGCTCCCAAAGGCACGAAAGCCGCCTTCAGTCTGGTAGTCGCGAAAGAGCAGCCGCCCGCGGCTGCCGCTCCAGGGGGTGCGATCTGTTTCGTCAGCGGCTGGTGCGACGATTTCTCCACCATCCCGGTCACGAATTTCAAGAGCCGGTGCGGGTTCTGCACCTGGGAGACTGAGCCAGGGCTGTGCCGGCACGGCGATCTGCTCGGCGTCGAGGTCAAAGAGTCTTCTGACGCCGGTAGTATCGGGAAGTCTTGCTCGTATGTGTACCCCGGCACCCGCCTGCAGGCTTTCTCCCGTGAATCGCCACGACAGCGTTCCGGTCGTCTCGGCGACCGACTCGTTCGCCCGCTCGGTGAAGGGGTTCTCCGACAGGTCGCGCGTGTAGCTGAGCCCGGCTGCGAGCTCCGATCGCTCCGAGAGCTGCCTGCGCGAACCGACGGCACCGTGTATGGTCCCGGATGACGCCCCGTCATCCATAGTGCGGAAACGGAACTCGAGCACGTCCTGTGGCAGCGCCGGCGACTGAAGACTCACACGACCCCCTGCGGTGACGTCGAAACGCGAGTCGGGAATGCCGTTTCTCGTCATTTCAACGGAACCCGGAACGACGCCCGAGGGAAGTCTGATCGTATCGACCTCGTCGGTGACTTCAAGGAGTATGTCAAAGGGTGCGGCTGCAGAACCGGGTTCGGGCCATGCCGCCGGTCCGTACAGGGCCGGATACGCAGAGAAGGGATAGCGGGCACTGGGATTACCGGGATCAAGGCTGCCGAACAGAAGTTCGTCGCCCTCAGGCGAGAACCGGGCAGCCGGTTCACTATCAGGGACAAACTCGGCTGCACCGTCGCGCCGGACAAAGCGTATATCCGGAAACTCGCCTGCATCCCGGGGCCGGGATACCGCGTAGGCGTCAAGCCGCTCGAAGGGGCTGAAGTAGCCCAACTCGTAGAGGAGGGCGGCTACAGATCCGTCTATCTCGACAAAGAGGGCGTCCTGTTCGGGGCGGCCGGACCGGCGGCCGATGCGTTCGAGGAATTCTTCCCCGGCGCTCACCTCAGGGTCAGAGCTTCCATTAAACCGTGCCACTCCGAGAGTCGCGGTCGTTGCGTCAAATCTGCCGGCGGCCCCGGCGAGTCCGGACGATTTCAGAACACCGAGTTCATCGATCGGGACGACGAAATCGCGCCCCGTCTCAAGGTCACCGGTGACCGCACCGCTTTCAGTAGTGTAGGTGGCGAGCACGCGGCCCCGGGCCGGATCCCTGAGGCGGACGGTTCCCTGCGACAGCGACACGACCGCGTCGCGGTTGAGGTCGAGTTCCCGATACCGCCTGCCGTCGGCTGCTTCGATTCCTGAATCTGCTTCGACAAAGACGCGCAGCGCGGAAACCGGCCGGTCGGGAAGAACGAAGCGACGGCCCCGGAGGTACTCGAGAACAGGAATCCGCGAACGGCTGAGCTCGGCACCACCCTGAAAGCGAAGCAGGTCAGGCTGTGTCTGCTCAAAGCGCAGCATAGCTTCGGTAATCGACGCGGCGCCGCGGAACCGGGTGTCGATCCCGAACACCGATGCTCCGGCGTCACCCGCGGCGAGACCGGGGTACTGATCGATCGCAATTGGCCCGAGGCCTATGCGCACCCGCTGCACGAACTCGTCGTTCTGCCCGTCGTAGCCGAACAGCATTGAGTCGAGGTCGAACTCATCTATGAATACGGTTTCAAAGTAGTAGCGGTCATCAAGCCGCACAGACAGCGTCAGATCGACTATATTGCTGAAGGTCCTGCTCGCGAATCCCGGAAGAGAGACCTGATCCATGGTCCAGCTGCCTGTGGTGTCTTCGGTTGCGACTCTGCGGAGACCGAGCTGCAGAGCCGCGCCGGTCTGCCAGCTTCCGTCGAGAAACACTTCGACGCGGGGATCGGGTCGTCCGTACGCGAAAAGTGATGCCTGCGAAGCCGAACGGATGTCAGATCCAGGTGTTTCATCAGCCTGAACTTTTACCAAAGCTCCACACATGCCGATACAGAGAAACAGGATGATATACGTGCGCAGGGAGAGACAGACTGTCCTACAGAAGGTGTTCATATTGTCTCAGGAGCGCGGGAATCTTGCAGATCGGGCGCGAATCATTACTATATATCATACTGGTAAACCATGAATTCACAAATACAGATCGCAAAAGGCTTCATCAACCGTTTATTGGCTAATCCCGCGCTAAAGAGTTACACGCCGCTTCAGAAAGAAGAACAGATCCTCCAGTTTCTGAACGCAAACGGTTCCCAGCTCATGCCGACCCTGCGAACGCCGCAGTTTTTCGGAGGTATTCCGGACCATGAGATCCTGTCTCTGCTTTTTACATCTCTGACAGACATCATAAACACTGAAATACCGGCATTTCTTGACCTCCTGCTCGATCGACGCGTAAATTTTGATTTTATCTCGTTTATGACCCAGAAGGCAGATGCGGGCGGGCAGTCGAGGGAACAGGTACGCCGATCTGTGGAAACGCTGCTGACCCGTCCTGAGTCGCGTCGTGCGATGACAGGGCCGCTGGCCGCCGTGTACTACGGACTGTCGAAAAAGTACCTGGACGAGCTGTTTCAGCGACGCGGATACACGCACTTCGAACTTACGAAGGTGCAACGACTGCGTATGGGACGCGAACACGTCCAGGCGCTTCTCGATGTCAACATTCTGCTGAAGCCTGCCATCTATCTTGTTTCGGGTGGTGATGGGGGCCAGAGCGGCTACTCAAGCGGGCTCGTACAGCCGGCTTTCGCCGAGACGGCGCGCGGACTGCTTGTTAAGCGTCTTCCCGCGGTGCCCGATGCGGTCGTCGCAGCTTCCGTACGTGCGAACATGTCTTTCGTCGACAATCCGAACATAGAAGCGACATCGCGACTCGCATCTATATTTTCCTCGCGGGCGCGAGGTTTTCAGCCGAATCAGAAGGTGGATCGAGGAGCAGATACGCCGGATAAAAGCTGGTTCAGCGTAGCGAGGCGGAACTATAAGTTCTACGGCTTCGACGTCAAGATACTGGATGAGCTCTACAGTATCGCAGCGGAGCTCATGTGGTGAGTGTCGCGAGCAATGCAAAGCTTCAGGGAGGAAGAACAGTGACTGAGTCAGCGCGTTCACCCCGATATGTGATGATACTCGAGAACATCATTCTGATCGCAATCGTTCTTGTTATCGTTCAGAGTTTCTTAGAAGATTTTTCCGAGCTGCGTGACTGGAACTGGGCCTCGCGTCGGATGATTCTGTACGCAGCACTCGCACTCGACATAGTGTTTTCGATCGAGTTTCTGACGCGGTTCTATTTCGCATTCATTCGGCGGCGCGCCGGACACTATATCCGGTATGAGCGGGGCTGGATCGATCTGGTTGCGAGTCTTCCGCTCTTGCTGTTCGCTTCGGGTCCACAGGTTGCAGCTATAATCGTCGGCGGGGCACCAATCATGGGGCTTGGGCGCAGTCTGAACCTGCTCAAGATAATCAAAGCCATCCGTATCGCGAGAGTCCTGCGACTGCTTCGAGCCCTCAAGCTGTTTCGGAACATAAAACACACCGACAGCATCGTTACTCAGAAGCACGTTGGACGGCTGGCATCTCTTGTCGTAACGACCTTCGTCGCCGTGCTTATGCTGTTTTCGCTTTTAGACATATTTGTTAACGTCCCCGGTTTCGAACGCAGCTATCGCGAACGCATCCTCGCATCGGCCGAACAGATCCGTGCTCAGGGGCTATCGGACGCCGCAGCGGAGGCCCGGCTGCAGCAGTTCGCCGACTACGACGAAGCCATCCTTGTCGTGCGCGAGAGCGGACATACACGGTATGCGCGCTACTCCGACGCTGAGTTCTCACGACGGTTTGGACCATCAGATTATACCTGGATAGAGTCTGGGACCGTCGAGGTTTTTTTGAGCCTGCGGCCGGTCTCCCGGAATCAGGCGCGAGACAGCCTGGTATATTTTTTGATCATAATTTCGATGATTGGCGTTCTTCTGTTTCTGTACGCACCATATTTCTGCATGACCGTATCCGATCCGGTCTACGTCATGAAACGGGGAATCTCGGAGCCCGGGTATAATCTGCAGGTAAAAGTTGAAACGGAGCAGCCCGCCGACGAGGTCTCAAAACTCTCACTGGCGTACAATACTGATTTCCTCGCTCTGAAGGCGAGGCAGAGCGACAGTGCCGGTCAGAGCGACCTGACGCTCGATAACGTTGGAGATCTGTTCGATCTGCCGGGAGATACCGACGGCATATGATGGCTGTCAGCATGATACAGATTGTCATTGAACTTCCTGATGTCACGTCAATCAAGGAAAAGCGTGTGACCATGGTATCGCTTCGAGACCGTATTATCCGGAAGTTCAAGATCAGTGTCGCTGAGGTTGACCTTCAGGACAGTCTGATGTTCGGGCAGATCGGGGCGGCCGTTGTGTCAAACAACCGACGGTACGGTGAGAAAGTCATGAACAAGGTTCTCTCCTTCGTTGAAGACCAGGTCCCCGGGCGTCTGCACGATGTACAGATACACACGGAGTACTTCTAGGAGACTGCGCAGACCCGTTACCGCGCGTTATTTCAGCGGGGGATGACGTAGAGGTCCGGGAGATGGTACTCCGCGTATGTTCCGAGCTGCACGGCCCGAACCGGGGTTTTGGCGCCGGAAACCACAAAATAGTGTTTCAGTTCCTCGTATGAGTCTCCGGTGACCTTAATGCAGAACTCAGCGTTCTGTCTCTCGTCGACGTCTGCCTCGATGGCACGCGGGAGAAACGTGTAGGTTCCTCGGGTGTTAACGGTAACCTCGTAGGGGTTCGGCCATCGTGAATCTTCCATAGGAACGAGGGTTCCGTCGTGTGTCAGCGAGACTTGTACCTCGGAAGCCGGTTCGAAGGTTCTTCCGCATATAACACGACCACTGATAGCCGGATACATGAACACGAAGTCGGAGTGTGATGTTTCGCTTGCGCCCTGCGCATCGTAATACGATCGCCTGACCGAAGTTACTCTTTTGAGTCCTTCGTGTGCGAGCGCAATTAGATCGATTTTTCCCTGCGTGTCGTGTTCGCTGTCAGATAAGGTGTGTGCAAGGCCCCGGCCGGAACTCACATAGCGGGGAGCGATGCGGTTGAGGACAAAACACGCCGCGTCCAGTTGGCAGTCCGGACTCGTTAAATAGCCTGACCGTGGTGACCGGGTCTCTTCGTCACAGAGATCCCTGATGACTCGTATTACTTCATCTTCACGAAGATTGTGCAGGTCCATCGCCATCCTCCCCGGAAATCTCCCGCTGTATGTCGAGTGATTCGGCAATAGCATCAACCGCCATGCGAAAATCACGAACAGTCTCTTTGAGACTGAAGTAGTTGAGACCAGCGTAATATACTTTTGAGAAGACTGAAAACACTATCTCGCGTTTCGAGGTCTGTACGTTGGTATAACACCCGAACTCGTAGCAGATCTGAAAAAGCTCTTCGAGTTTGCTGCGAACGAACTCTTCCAGGGATGCCGAAAACGAAAAGCTGAAGGCTATCTCGAGGAACTTACTGTCGCGGTCGATAAACACGCCGGCCTGAAACTCATCCTGCTCGACACCGGTGCTGTAGGTTTCGTCAACCAGCTCTCCGTCGGCGCACTCGTAACCGAGTTCCCTGAAGAGCAGGTTCACGCGTCGTATTCGCTCTTTCATTACTTTGGACTGTCGCATACTCATACCTGAAATCCACTCTGGTCAGCCCTGGTTTGACCGAATGCTGACGCGAATAGTGGTGCTGTTTTTTCTGTTGTCAAACCGTCATGTGCCCGGCACATGACGCGAACCCGTCGAAGAGACGCCGTAAACTCGCGCACCACATCCGTCGTGAACACGCTTCCTGCATCCGGGAAGTCCTGTATGCGGCCCCGTTCGGTTATTGGCATCTCGACCTCAAACGATACCCGCTCGGGTATATCGATGATGACGTCCGTTTCATCCACGGTGACCCCGAGCATACCTGTCATCTCGCGTGCAAGGTCCGCTTCCAGGCGGGTCCGTGCTCCCATGTCTGAGAGTTCGGTGATTGCCGCGTTCTCCGCATCGAAGGGAATGTCATATAGAACCTTGTGAAACCTTCGCATTGAGACATCACCAATGATTTCTGCCGACGGGCTGCCCGATTCCTGCATGACCCGGACAAAGGACTCATCGTCCAGGCCGTACAGCGCGTCCGGCATGATATACCGGTCGCGGAGTGACAGATAAAGCCCCTTCTTGATCATAGCAGTCGCGACGCGCACGGTCTTGTGCCAGTACACCGCCCGATACATCAGGTACTTGCTGAATAGTATGGTTTCTACGGCCTGAATACCTTCCCGCTTCAGGGCAAGCCTGTAATCGGGTAGCGGTTCGAGCTGATCGATCACGAAATCCACGTCCTGCAGACCGTACGGTACACCACAGAAATACGCATCGCGGTTCAGGTAATCGAGTTTATCCGGGTCGAGTGCACCGGAAAGTATTGACCGGTACAATGTCAGTTCCGTCCCCTCCGGTGCAATGCGTTCTTCATCAATAATCGAAGCTACCATGTCCGGGTCAGCGCCGACTGTGTCGCGTATATACGAACCCAGATCCGTTCCGCGTATCGCGAGTGCGGCAAGATGCTCGTGTTCTTCAAGCGAAAGTTCTTTCAGGCTGTGCGTGTAGGGGAAGTGACCGAGATCGTGGAGCAACGCCGCTGTAAGAAATGATTTGACCCCGATAAGCGTTAGCGACGGGCACGAAGCGGAGAACACGAGCTTTTGTATGATCCTTCGGGCAAGATGAAATACACCGATGCTGTGATTCAGCCGGGTATGCGTCGCTCCCGGGTAGACGAGATAGCTCGGTCCGAGTTGTTTGATTCTGGTCAGTTTCAGCATCTCCGGGCGACTTACGAGTGTTACGAGGGGTTCCGAAAGATACACGTGGTGCCATACCGGATCCCGAATCGGTCGATCGTAGGCACTATTCAGATGCTGAATAATTGCGTCAAGTTCTGTCACGTGACCGGAGCTTATCCGGGCGTATCGGTCGTGTAAAGGGATACGGTCTGAACAGAGGAGGCTGTCGTGTAACAGCAGAATCTGTTACACTGAAGGGCCAAGGAGATTACCCGTTGAGACCAGTTCGCTGTGTATACTCCGCGACGATCGTACTGCTTATCTCCGTGACGGTTGCCTGTGTACCGGTCGAGCAGGGGAGTCGGACCGACCCGCATCTGTCCGACGCGGAGAGTCAGACACTCCATCGGCCTGTTACCCCCGGGAGCGGGTCGCGCATCGACCCGGCGGTACGCAGCGCAGGTTCTGCACCGAGTGCTTTGCAGCCGGTATCGGTCGCAATTGAGAATCTCCTGATACCGGTGGATACCGTCGTTCGCCCCGTTTCGCCCGAAGACGACCAGATTGGACGCCTTGCGGTGCGACCAATGGAGCTTTCGCAGGCGAGAGTCGTGGAGTTTGTGCTTGAGGTACTCGAACTGCTCGCCTCCGGCGATACGCTGGCCGGCGTGACACGGCCTGACCGGCTTTTTATCGTGCGTCGTCGCGTTCAGCGCGCCATTGACTCCGACGCGTTGCCGGATTCCTATCTGCTTGGTATACCGACTCTGGTCCACAGTGACGATACTGAGGAGCAGGTGATCCCGGTACGGCTTTTTCGTGGCGGGCTGTCGGTGAGTGGCGACATAATCATCGAAACCGGTGCGGAAGGACTGTACCTTGTGGACCTGCATGTTGATCTTGAGGCCCTTTCTATCGAACGGGAACACAGCTCGTGATGGAGGTGTAGATGGCAGTCGCCATGCAGCGTGTGCAGAAAGAGTACGTTCTTCGAGGGCTGATCGACCGGCAGACGCTTATCGACCTCCACTATGGGACCCGCCGGTGCACCGGGCGGATCACAGATTTTACCGAGTACCGCCTCATGATCGCGATCAGCGCTTCTCATGACCTTCACGAGCGGGAGACCATACAGGCATATTTCTCGTCCGGCGGGCATGTCATGACCTTTCGTACACGTGTGCGGCGCGTGGATCCGGAGGGCGTCCTGGTCGATAACCCGCCTGCGATAT
>RECN01000061.1 GCA_007694005.1 Spirochaetaceae bacterium | reverse complement strand
GCCACCGCGGCCGCAATCTGTATGGGCAGGTACCAGCGAAGGAGCCTGCCCCGTCCCGGTTCACAGAAGAGTATCGCGACCGTACCGAGGCTTATGAATTCCCAGAGTATGAAAAACGTCAGTAGATCGCTGACAAAGGGTAAGGCAACTGCCGAGCCGACCTGCACGAGAACTCCCGACCAGTACAGCAGCGGATGCCCGGTGTTTCCCCGTGCGCGACTTCCGGCAAACAGGGTCGCACAGAGCGCGAAGAACAGAAAGCCGACTGCGGTAAACAAAGCGGGCTCATCGACAATGTAGGCACCAATAATCGGGGCAATCACAACAGCGCCTCCAGAAGACTGGTAACGGCCGTCTCGGAAAGCGCAAAAACAGAACCCGAGAGGACAAACGCGGCGAACAGATACACGACACCGACGGTAAGCGCAGCCCGGGTTGCGAACTGCCTCGGGTCAGCCTGCACGGCCACCGCAGTCGGTGTCGTCCCACCGGCCATGATCCTGAATGCGCGCAGGTAGTACGGTACCGAAATCACGCCACCGAGGGCAACGATGACCGCCGCGACAAGAGACCCCGCCTGCACGAGCTGAACAACGATAGCCCACTTGCTCGCGAAGCCGGCAGTCGGCGGCACCCCGATCAGCGCGAGCATGAAAACCGCGCACGCGATGGTTTCAAGCGGTTTTCCGCGCAGATACCCACCGAGCGCACGAATGCGGTCACCGCCCCGCTCGGCACGGGCACCTGCGGCGAGAAAGAACATGCCGCTTTTCATGACTGCATGGTTCATGGCGTGAAAGAGAAGTGCTGCGACCGCGGCGGTCGTCGAAACGGAGAGCGCGAGCAGCATGACACCAAAATGACCGACGCTGGAGTACGCGAGCATGCGGGTCAGTCTGCTCTGCACGAGCGCCAGACTATGGCCCACCACAACACTCGCCAGTCCCAGCGCAAACAGAACGCCTTTCAGCGGTTCAGCGATCGCCCGCCCGACGAGATCGACGGTCCCAAGGCCGCCGAGACCAACGAGCACCCGCAGAAGCAGTACGAGAGCCGCGCTGAGCACGACCCCGGAAAGCGTACCGGCAACCGCCGACGGCGCCCCTGAAAGCCCATCCGGCTTCCAGATATGAAAGGGCACAATAGCGAGCTTCACGAACAGACCACATACTATGAGCGCGAAACCTGCCGCCACCAGGGGTCCCGGCGCGTCGGCCAGGCGTTCGACAAGCACCGACAGAGACAGGGTTCCGGTAGAGGCAAAAAGCGCGATGATGCCCCAGAGCAGAAAAGCGCTGCCGACAAGACCCGCGACCAGATACTTGAAGGCGCTTTCAAAGGCGTAGCCGTCGCCGCGATACGCGACGAGGGCGTGAGAACAGATCGACGTGATCTCCAGAAACACGTAGGCATTGAACAGATCCGAGGTAACGACCAGACCGTTTGTCCCCGCGGCGAGCAGAAACCAGAGCGGAAAGAAGGGAATGGGCACGTGCTCGCTCGGTTTGTACCCTATGGAAGCACCGAGCAGGATGACGGTATTCATGACCGGCAACAGGAGTGCCGCAACCATGTCGAGTCCGAGGACGATACCGAGTTCCGGATCCCAGTTTCCCATATACGCGAGAAGCGGAAGCTCAAGATCGAACACGATCCGGCCCGTGAGCGGCACCCACGACAGCAGGGTCACAAGACCGAGACCCCAGATCGCAAAGGCCCGGACCGACCAGTGAAGCTTGAACACAAAGAACGAAAGCGGAACCAGCGTCAGCGGAACGGCGATAAGAAATACGGGAAACTGATCCATACTCATCCGCGCCACCGCCGCAGCTCGTCGAGATAGACCGTTCCGCGCAGCCTGTACACGCGCACCGCGTATCCGAGCATGAGTGCGGTCGTACACGCACTGATCACGATCGCCGTCAGCGAGAGCGCGTGAGGCAGGCCCAGTACGTACTCGACATCAGCTGCCCGGACGATGGGAGCCACGGCGTCTTCCCGGTATCCGAGCAGTACGATCACGAGCAGCACCGCCGAGTCCAGAATGTTCAGGCTGATAACGAGGCGGATCATGTGCCTATGCGTAATCAGACCGTAGAAGGCACAGACAGTGAGGAGTATCGCTCCGATCAGGATGGATTGTGTCATGGCATTGCTACTCGGCAAACAGGCTGATGATGATGAGCGCGAGGCCCATACCGACTTTAAAACCGCTTGCAAGGTTCAGATACGGGATAATTCCCCCACTCATAAGCGTTCCCGCTTCGCCCAGCCCTATCCCGGTCGTCGCGTTCGCGAGAAACGCCCCTCCTATTCCAAGCGTGAGAAACCCGATTGCGACAAAGACGAGCATCGCGCCGTTCTCGATTACTTTCTTGGCGAGGACGGGGATAACAAAGCTCTGCTGCCCACCGACTGAGTACGCAATTGCAAAGATGACGACGCTCGAGGAGAGCATGACTCCGCCGGTGAAACCACCCCCCGGCGATACGTGCCCGAAGATAATCGTGCTGAACCCGAACACCATGAGAAAGGGAAGCAGTATGGCGATACCGTAGAGTATCAACATGGACAGGCGAACCGACAGCATCGATGCGTGCGATCGTGGCGCGAGGAAGGCAAGCACCGCGCTCGCGGTGAAAATGACCGTTGCCTCCCCGAGCGTATCGAGGCCGCGATAATCGAACAG
>RECN01000002.1 GCA_007694005.1 Spirochaetaceae bacterium | reverse complement strand
ACGAGCTGCAGCCCGAAAAAGGTCGTGAGGGTCACGATAAGAACGAGCGAGATGCCCGTGAGGTACAGAAAAAACCGGACAATGAGACGGTCGTGTGCCCGCTTCATAAGTCGTCCTCAAGAGGCACGATACCTCCGTTCTCGAGGCGGATAAGCCGGAAGGTCCGTTCGGCGAGCGACCCGGTCGCATCGAAGCTTACGTGACCGACCATGCGATGATCGGCGAAGCCTGCGAGAGCCTGCCGGATACCGTCCCTCGTCGGATGTGCTTCGAGGCATTCGTGCAGCATCATGACACCATCAAATACCCACGGGCCGAGAGAGTCGATGCGTCTGAAACCCATAGATAACCGGTACTGACGGGCGAACTCGTTAAGAAATGTGTCACAGCCTTCGTGCAGACCAAGGGTATGTGCGAAGGCAAAGCTGTACAGGTCCAGGTCGATCACGGCGAGCTCAATCAGGTTCTCGTAGTCGAAGACGATGCCCGATAACAGAACCGGGACAGCGAGTTCTGCCCGGGAAAGCTGCTGTAGCAGGTGTTCTGTCTGGGCGGCGGTGAGAAATGAGATTATCCCATCGAAGTCGATGCGAGTAGCGGTGAACTGTTCTATGTCTGCGGTAAAATCGCTTCTGTCGCGCGGAACCTCTATGATGTCCGGCTCAGGACGCCCGGTCTCACGGAGAGCCCCGGCCACAGCCTGCCATCTCGGAGCCAGATTCTGAAGATCGTTGACAATCAGCAGGGGACGTTCGAGGCGAACGTGATTCTGTATCAGATCCATGATTGCATCGGTTTCGTGGCTCAAGCGCTCCCGGTAGGAAAAACTCCACGGGTTCCCGGCGGCAATCGACTCATCGGTCGCGAAGAAGGAAATATGGGGCACCTCGAGTTCTCGCGCGATATCGGCGAGAAGTGCGGTGCCGGTGCTGTTTATGTCTCCAACGAGGGCTACCACTGCGGGATTGTCCTGTATGAACGCGCGGGCTAGACGCGCCCCGGTTTCTTCGGCGCCTGTATAGGTAATGAAATGGTGCCGGACCTGCGTGCGACTGTTTCCGGTGTTCTGCAGGTGTTGACCGCGTGCGAGCTCAGCTGCCGTCTGCAGGCGCGTCGGGTTCAGACTCGTCGTGTCGGACTGGTCCTTTGACACGAACAGTATTATCGCTTCGTCTGAACCGGGTGAACACACGAATAGCGTGCCCGCAACGAGTACGATCAGTATGAGGAAATGTATGGCTCTGCTTTTACCCGTAATCGGGAATATTCTCTGCATCTATGTCAACCAAATAACGTATGTAAAAATATCTTCACTTTCTCTATAAAAAGTATATGACGCGAACGCGTACGATACCAGTCTTTCGGGGGCCGTGTCGGGTGTATTTTTTCACGCCCATTCCCAGGCCCACTGGTTCTTCCCGTGGTTCTTTGCGGTATACAGGGCCTTGTCGGCTCGCTCGTGTGCCGCAGTCCAGCTGCTGCCGTCCGACGGATCGTACGTGGTCAGCCCGATCGAGCAACCCACTGTCAGTTCATGGCCTTCAAAGACCGTCGCCTCCCGTATAGACGCGAGAATCCGGTCGGCTACCGTTTCGCCGACCCTTTGCCCGTCCCGCTCTCTGACGTAAACGCAGACGACGAACTCGTCTCCGCCCCAACGTGCGGTGAGTTCGTCCGGCCGAACCGTACCGTCGAGCCGCCGTGCCGTACTCGTGAGAATGGCGTCTCCGGCAGCATGGCCGTGTGCATCGTTGATGGCCTTGAATCCGTCAAGGTCGATCGCCATCACAATCAGGGTCCATTCGTAGCGTCTGCACGTCGAAATCGCCTGCTCAAACCAGTCTGCCGACCCGAGCCGGTTCTGGAGGCCGGTCAGGCTGTCGCGGTGTGCTGCCGTTTCGCTTCGTGAAAGCTCCCGTGCGAGGTAGTCCAGAGACTCACCGAGCGAGTCGAACTCCCGGATACGCGAGAGCCGGGAGTACATCTCCCGACCGCCAAGGCGCAGCGCTTCGGACTGGCCGTGCAGGTGGCGCAGTGACTTCGTGAGGGTCCGGCTGCTGATATAGCCAATTACCGACGCGATAAGAGCAATTACCAATCCGGCGAACAGGATGCTTCGCTGCTGTCGCTGCAGACCGAAGAAGGTATCGGAAACCGGTTCACTCACGACCGTAATCCAGCCGAAGCCGGGAAAGTCCCTGTGTCCCTGCGATGCCGCGAAGCCGTAGATGTTCGCCTCGGAACCTGAACCGACGATGTACCCGTCGGTATCCCGCGCGGCCTGTATGAGCTCGGGTGATGCCGGTTGTCCGACGCGGTCCGGTGATCCGAGAATGTACAAACCACCCTGAAGCCCGATGACCGACAGATCCCGGCGCTCGTCAGGTTGCGCGAGAAGAAAATCAACGCGCACCTCCCTGATCCATTGCCAGTTTATCTGCGATGCCAGAACGCCGTTGAGGCTGCCATCATCATCGATCAGAGGAAGACTGATTTCCACGAACCGCAGTGTCGTGCGGTCCGGAACAGGAAGAACATCGCCCATGAAGCCGCCATCGAGTGCCTCGTAGTACATGGGACGGCCCGCAATGGAGACCCCTTCGAGGTGTCCCCGCGAGGAAGCCAGGACGAGACCGTCGGCATCGGTGAGCCCTATCCACGAGAACATGGGGAGATGATCGCGCACCAGAGTCAGCACCTCCCTCGTTTCTTCAGGGCTGTAGTTCTCATGCTGAACGAGGGCGCGAAGAAGGCTCAGCTCCGACCGACGCG
>RECN01000013.1 GCA_007694005.1 Spirochaetaceae bacterium | reverse complement strand
CCGCCGAGAAGCTCGAGTTCGCTGCGGATGATCGCCTCAACCCGTGAGGCGACACGCAGACCGAGGGGTAGAAGACCGAAAAGGCCGCGTCCGAGGGCCCGTACGTAGCCGGCCCGGTGCAGAAGCTGATGACTTGGGGCAACGATACCCTTGGGTACTTCCCGCCGGGTTTTTGGAAACAGGGACGAATATCTCACCAAAACAGCTTAGGGAGCGCTTGGCAAAACAGTCAAGGAAGATTTCTGCGATTCATGAGACGTCGGTCGTCGCGCGGCCTGCTGCTCTGTTGCACGGCCCGCCTGCGAGCTCATATACTATGGAGGCCTCCGAGAGGCAATTTATCGAAGGAGACAGCATATGAGTTTTATTGAAGGTGTAGAGGCACGCGAAATACTTGATTCCCGTGGAAATCCGACCGTCGAGGTGGATGTCCTGCTTGAAGACGGGTCACTCGGCCGGGCCGCCGTACCATCCGGTGCGTCAACCGGTGAGCACGAGGCTGTGGAGCTTCGCGACGGTGACAAGAGCCGCTACAAGGGCAAAGGCGTCCTGAAAGCGGTCGACAACGTGAACTCGATCATCAGCGCCGAACTCGAGGGCATGGATGCACTCGATCAGGTCGGCATCGATCGCATGCTCATTGACCTTGACGGCACCGAAAACAAGGGCAAACTCGGCGCAAACGCGATGCTTGGCGTAAGCATGGCTGTTGCCCGCGCCGCGGCAGTCTACCAGGATCTTCCCCTGTTCAAGTACCTTGGCGCGTACAAGGCGTGCACGCTTCCGGTACCCATGGCCAATATACTCAACGGTGGTTCGCACGCGGACAACTCGGTCGACTTCCAGGAGTTCATGGTCATGCCGGTGGGCGCAGAGACCTACCACCGTGCCCTGCAGATGATCACCGAAGTATTTCACACTCTCAAAGGCGTGCTCTCGGAGTCCGGATACTCGACGAGCGTCGGTGACGAAGGTGGCTTTGCCCCGAATCTCAAGAGCAACGAAGAGGCGTGTGAGCTCATCCTCAAGAGCATCGAGAAAGCCGGCTACAAGCCCGGAGAAGATATCTTCATAGCCCTCGATCCGGCAGCGAGCGAGTTCTACGACACGGACAAGAAGAAGTATGTGTTCAAGAAAAGCGACGGCCGCGAGCTCTCAAGCGAAGAGATGGCATCCTACTGGGCAGACTGGGCATCCCGTTTCCCGATTATCTCAATCGAAGACGGCATGGACGAAAACGACTGGGACGGCTGGAAACTGCTGACCGACAAGATCGGCGACAAGGTACAGCTCGTCGGTGACGACCTGTTTGTCACGAACACGAAACGTCTTTCACAGGGCATAGAGAAAGGCATAGCGAACAGCATACTCGTGAAAGTGAACCAGATCGGAACCCTGACGGAGACCTTCGAAGCCGTTGAAATGGCAAAGCGCGCCGGGTATACCGCGATTGTCAGCCATCGAAGCGGTGAAACCGAAGACTCCTTCATTGCCGATCTCGTCGTAGCCCTCGAAACCGGTCAGATCAAGACCGGATCGCTGAGCCGCAGCGACCGCCTGGCGAAGTACAATCAGCTCCTGCGCATCGAAGAGATGCTCGGTGCAGCAGCCGAGTACCCCGGTCGCAAGGCATTCTATTCGATATAGATGTCTGATCGGGAAAGAAGGGTGCGGTCGATTACCGCACCGAGAAGCGCCGCCAGGATTCTGTCGGCGCTTTTTTTTGCACATCGACTGATTCAACCCTCGCCGGGGGTGGCCCGGTTTTCAGCCAGCTGACAAAGCTTTTGATCGCTTCTTCATTGCCTTCGGCTTCCACGAGGACCGTTCCGTCAAACTCGTTCCTGACCCAGCCGGTGATACCGAGCTCCTGTGCCTTGTACCGGGTGGAGTACCGGAAGCCTACGCCCTGCACCCTGCCGTGCACGCGCACTCTGACCGCCGTCATGGGATTATGCCCCCCTGCTTACTCGCCGTCGAGCGTTTTCGCGATAAGCTGTTCGAGCTCACCGTAATCATAGGGTTTGTAGATGACCTGGTAGGGTATGGGGAACTCCGGCCTGAGAAAACCACTGGTGATCAGTACTTTCTGGCGACCGCAGTATTCACTGAGAAACTTGATCCAGTAATCACCGCCGAGAACGTCCATGCGGTAATCGGTAACGATGAGATCAACAGTATGGTCGAGAAGCTGCTTGATCGCACCGACTCCGTCGGAAGCCACGAGTACCGAATAGCCTTTACCGCTCAGATAGTCCCGGAGAGTCAGTCTGATCGCGTCTTCGTCTTCTACGATAAGAATAGACGGCTTCGTGTCGTGTACCTTCTGGTCTGCCATGTGATGCTCCTCTGCCTCAGCTGATCAGCTCTTCTATTGTCGCGATCAGCTGATCAAAATCCGGGGGCTTGGGTAAAAACGCGTTCGCACCTTCCCGAAGGATGGCGTCGCGCTCTGACG
This sequence comes from Spirochaetaceae bacterium, assembly GCA_007694005.1. GTDB lineage: Bacteria > Spirochaetota > Spirochaetia > DSM-27196 > SKKC01 > SKKC01. The sequence continues at coordinate 11,341 of RECN01000013.1, read as the reverse complement.
GGTCATCGAGCCCCGAAACCGAAATAATGACCGGGTCTCCGAGCGAACTGTCGGCCTTGATGCTGCGACACAGCTTGTGCCCGTCTATACCTGGAAGGTCGATGTCCAGAATAATGATGCCGGGCCTGGACTCGGCAAGAATCTTACCTGCCTCAAAACCGTCGAAGGCCTGCAGTACCTCGATGGACTCGAAATGGCGCTTCATGTACTGGGCCATGAGGTCGTTCAGTTCCCGGTCGTCGTCAACGACGAGCATGGTACTGAACTTCTGCTGTGCATCGAGAATTGCCTGCAACTCTTCGGGAACACGCATGCCACGGGAATCAAGGAACTCAACAAGATCTTCCGAATATACGCGATACTGCCCACCGGGAGTTGTAAACGCTTTGAGATAGCCGTTCTTGATCCAGTTGATCGCAGTCTGGTTAACCACACCGCATATGTTCGCCACTTCGAGCGCGGAAAAAATCCGTATCTTTTTGTCTGCCTTGCCCATGCGTGTTCCTCAATCGATAAACTCAGTGTTCCTCTTAGATTAGAGTGCACCTGCGCTAATGTCAAGTTCTGGAGAGATTGGGGATTCGCAGATAATCAGGGAGACTCGTAGTTACGGACTATGGCCTTGACGGCTCCGTAGGGAAAGCCTTTGCGGATCAGAGCAGCCATCTGTTTCTCCGCGTCGTCCGTGCGGCGACGGGCCTTCTCGAAGGCACGCTGCAGGGCGTCGTGTTCGGCTTCGTCGCTGAACAGCTCCTGAAGCACTTCATCGCAGATATGTCGGTCGACACCTCTTCCGGCGAGTCGGCTCTGCAGAACGGCGCGTCCCTCGGGCTGTCTTCGCAGGCGCGACTCGACAAACGCACGTGCAAAACGGCGGTCGTCGACGTAGCCTGCCTCCCGGCACTCGGACAGCACCTCGCCGACGAGATCGGCGTCGTAGCCCCGCTGCAGGAGCTTTCGCGACAGCTCCTGGGTACTGTGCTCCCGGGCCGCGAGCAGATCGAGGGTTTTGGTGTATACAAGCAGCCTGCTGTGGCGACGGTGTTCCTCGGCGAGGCGGTCACGGACTTCGTCGTCTGCAGGCATTCCCGCGCGCAGATCCTGCAGCAGCGATGAATCCGCGGGAAGCAGAAAAAAGGACCCGTCCGACAACTCTATACGACGTGTCGAAGGGCCCTGTTTTCGGTTTGATGTGATTGTCACGCGGACAATAACGATTCTTAGCGCTTTGAGAACTGGAACTTGCGGCGTGCGCCGGGCTGTCCGTACTTCTTCCGTTCCACCATGCGGGGGTCACGGGTCATGAAGCCATTCTCACGAAGCGGTTTGTAGTTCGTCTCGTCGTACTTCGCGAGCGCACGACTCAGACCGTGCCGGATTGCTCCCGCCTGACCCGATTTACCGCCGCCCTTTACGTTAATGAGTACATCAAACTTCCCGATGTTGTCGGTCACATCGAGCGGCTGATTTACGAGAAACGAAAAATCACCGGTTCCAAAATACTCGTCAACCGACCGTCCGTTGATCTTTATGTCGCCACTGCCATTCCGAAGATAGACACGTGCAACTGAAGTCTTCCGTCTGCCGGTTCCTAAAGCAAGATTCTCTGCCACAGATACTCTCCTTGATCCTTACTGAACACGCCGTTAGAGCGAAAGCTCTTCGGGTGTCTGTGCCGCATGGGGATGAGTGCTTCCCGCGTACACCTTGACGTTCTTGAACAGCTTGCGTCCAAGACGATTCTTGGGAAGCATACCGCGTATTGCATCCTCGAGCGGTGCTTCCGGCCGTCGTCGTATCCTTTTTTCGAAGGTTTCCGACTTGATTCCGCCGGGAAATCCGGTGTGCCGCCAATACATTTTGTCGGTACGCTTGCGGCCGGTAACATCGACCTTGCCGGCGTTTATGACCACGACAAAGTCGCCATGCTCCATGTTCGGAGTATATGTCGGCTTGTGCTTACCCTGAAGAATAGACGCAACGCGGACGGCTACGCGTCCGAGGACTTTATCCTGTGCATCGATTATGTACCACTTTCTTTCTATTTCAGTGGGCTTTAAAAACTTCGTTCGCATGTTTTATACCTTCTGTGGTTCTTCTGCCTGAGAAATTATAACGGGGAAGACGAGAATGCCACGCCGTGACCGCGTATGTCAACGCCCGGGGCACAAGGACCACGAAACCCGATGTTCCTACTGCTTGGCCGCCTCTGCAGCTTCCTCGGCTTCTTCTTTCTTTGCTTCCATTTTGTCCTTGATATCAGCGATACCGATGAACACGGCGATGAGACCGATAAACAGGGCCATGATCGGGACTCCGCCCATAAGGAAGTGTATAACCGGCTCAAGCCAGTTGAGGGCCCAGCTGAACGGAAGGACGGCGTATACCGCGAACAGAATAAAAACGAATCCTACGATGAGTGCTACCATGTGTATTGTTCCTCCAGAAGTAATATCGCCTACATTCAGGTATTTTTTTCAGGGTGTCAACCGGACGATTTCGGTCACACCCTGTTTCGTGCAACCATAATAACAAACGCGCAAATGAAAAACAGCATGGGCGCGCTGCTGATCAGAACCCGCCCGAGAGGAACACCCGCGAACACGAGGCCATCCAGGTCGACAAGGCCGAGGAGCTCCAGACCGCTGAACACGAGTGCGCCGTAATGGGCGACGGTCCCGATCACAATGAACATCCAGGCAGCGTCCCTGGTTCGGGACCACAGAAGAATCGCGAGAAAGGTCGCAACCGCTCCGACGAGGAGCTGTATGCCCAGAACGACCGCTGATCCCCCCATTTCCATTAGCTGCTCCTCTCCGTATCCTGAACCAGACGTACAATACCCGCGCGTTCACCGGGAGACAGTTCCTGCGGTACGAAACTCACACCGCCGGTACGAGGTGACAATACCACCTTTGCGTCAAGAAATCGAGTGAACAGGGCGTCGTATGCCGCATCGGGCAGCAGTGGCTTCACGTAGGGTCCGGCCCGGTGCCACAACGACGAGTCGTCAAACGCCCGGTAGACCGGGCGGAGCTCCGCTTCGCGTGCCGGCCTGCGCCCCTGCGCGTCGATGACGTCGTACACGGCACGTACGGCTGCCGATAAAAGCGGTTCCGACGGTGGCTGTCCCATCCCGGGCACGCCGCTGTGTATAGCCGTGGCACCAGAAGACGCCCCGGGCAAAAGCAGCGCGTAGAGACCTGACCCGATCATGACGGGAACCGGCACGAGCAGGGCCCCGGACCGCGACGAATCGGGTGTCGAAAGAAGCGGGCGAAACAGCTCTATGGAAGCAGGAACACCAGCCTCCCCGGCGCAGAGGTCGTCGGGGCCGACCGGGTCGACCGGGTCGACGACGCACCATCCGGCCCGTCCGAAGCTTCGGTCGAGCACCATGTGCACCGCCTCAGCAGACGTGAACAGCTCCCAGGGGCCGGTGCACCCGGTCATGGACGCAAGCGCACGCTCGAGGCGCCGCTTCCATCGCCCCGGAAGCGCCCCGGCCTGTCCGCGGGCGAGTGTGTTCTCGAACGCACGCCGAACGCGTTGTGGAGCGTGTCCGCCGATCGCCCTGCCGTCCTGAAGCCACATATCGAGGTAGCGCAGACCGCCGTCTGCGTAGAGGCGGTATCCGCGGGCGCGGCGTATGGGCGGAATGCGTTCGTATCTATTCATCTATGCTCACTCGCTCAAGCGGAGTATACCGCGGAATGAAGGTTGCGACCCTCCCGTTCTCGAAACCGACCCGCACCATGACGTTGCTGCCTTTTCGCCAGCGCTTCTGTACGACCCCGAGGCCGTAGTCGTCGTGATACACACCGGCTCCCGGCGGAAGATCATCCGCTTCCTCCCAGTCTTCAGCCTCGGAGGCGGAAGGCAGGGGGCTTGCGGCTGTGTCGCCGGCTGCAGGAATGCCCTGTCGGCCAAAACCGGGACTGCCTGACGCTGCCGGGAAGCGACGCCGGGATGTGCCCGACCCTGCGATTTCAAGAAGCTCAGGCGGAATCTCTCCGAGAAAGCGCGAAGGAGCGTATTCGGTGATCCGGCCGTAGAGCCGTCGGTAGCGGCAACTGGTAAGATACAGTTCGTTCTCCGCCCGGGTCACCGCGACGTAGAACAGACGCCGTTCCTCTTCGATTTCACCCGGGCCTTCGTCGGCCCCACGCGGGAACAGCCCCTCTTCAAGTCCGGTGATAATGACCCGTGGGAACTCAAGCCCCTTCGTGTTGTGCATGGTAATGAGCGTGACCGCTTCGCCGTCCTCTGCTGCGGTATCGCGATTCGCGTCAAGCTCTATCATCTCGAGAAACTCAGCCAGCGCCTCGCGGCCCGACCCGTACAGACCGGCGGCGTTCACGAGTTCGTCAATGTTTGCTACCTTCCCGCTGCCCTGATACTCATCCTGGCTCGCGTGATACTCGCGCAAGCCGGTCTCTTCAGCCGCCCGTTCCACGAGCACCGACAGCGAACTTCCTTCCACCGCACCGGTAAGCGATGCGAAGATCCCGGCGAGTTCAGCCCGCGCCTTTTCGGCCTTTTTTGTGAGCCCGGGTACGGCGGCTGCAAGCGCCTCGAGCAGATCCCCACCACCTGCAAGGGCGACGTCGATTATGCGATCGACAGACTTGAGGCCGAGACTGCGGGACGGTTTGTTGACGATGCGACGAAAACTGACCTCATCCCGGGGATTGGCGAGCAGTCGCAGTACGGCGAGGACGTCCTTGACCTCTTCGCGCTCGTAAAACCGCAGCGTCCCGACGATGCGGTAGGGTATGCCACGGCGCAGAAACTCGCTCTCGAACAGGCGGCTCTGTGCATTCGTGCGGTAGAGTATGGCAGTGTTGCTGTATCGTGAATCCGCCTGCAGGACGCGCGCGCAGAACTCGACTTCCGCCTCTGCGTCCGACAGGAAGGCCAGCTGTGGAAGCGGCCCGTCTTCGCGTTCGGTCCACAGGCGTTTGCCGAGCCGCCCCTCGTTGCGCGCGACAACCTCGGAAGCCAGATTCAGGATGCTGCCGGTCGAGCGATAGTTCTGCTCCAGACGTACCGTCGTCGTCCCGGGATACTGTTCGTGAAAGGTCAGAATGTTACGGACTTCTGCACCGCGGAAGCGGTATATGCTCTGATCGTCGTCACCGACGACGCAGAGATAGGAGTCGGAACCGACAAGCGCACGCAGAAGCTCGAACTGCGCGACGTTGGAGTCCTGATACTCGTCGACCAGAACAACCCGGAAACGCTGCTGTATACGGGTCCGGACCGCTTCGTCTCGTCGCAGCAGCTCAAGAGGGCGCAGAATCAGGTCACCGAAGTCGACGTTTCCGATCTCGCGAAGCCGCTCGTGGTAGCGTCCGTAGACTTCGCGCAGTTCCTCGTGCTGATGCGTGACTGCCGAGAGGTCATCACCCGGATAGAGCGCGTAGTCCTTTGCACGACTGATCGCCCGTGACTGCGCGTTCAGATGGGGCTTTGACTCATCGGGAAAAAGTGAGCGCAGCAGCTGCACCACGTCATCGTCGTCGTAGATCGTAAAGCCGGCGGGGAGCCCTGCGCGTTCGTGGTTCCGTCGCAGGAACCACGCGCCGAAGCTGTGAAAGGTGCGGATCATACACGATGAGGCCGCCGGCGCAAGGGATGCGGCGCGTTCGCGCATTTCCGCGGCTGCCTTATTGGTGAAGGTTACCGCGAGTATGGACTCAGGTGGTATGCCACACTCCCGAATGAGGTACGCAATCTTGTAGGTAATGACACGGGTCTTGCCGGAACCGGCACCCGCGAGGATCAGGAGCGGCCCGCCCTGGTGTCGGACGGCGTCGAGCTGTACCGGGTTCAGGCCGTGAAGGTAATCAGGAATGGTCTCAGGCAAGGATCCCACGACAAGCGGTTTCAGTAGCTCGGGATAGCTGCAAGCCGCGGACTGCCGGTATTTCTATCGGCAAGGCCGACGAGCACACTCGAGACCTGTCCGGGACCACCGAGTGTCACCTCAGTTCCTTCAACCCTCAGAGAAAGCGCCGCACCGTTCGAAGCCGAAACGAAGACATGCTCGGAGGCGGAAAGCTCAACCTGCTCGCCCGGCTGCAGGACATACTGCTCGGTGTCCGCGTCGTCTATCCCGACACGGACGAGCACCAGGCGATTCGCGTTCAGGCTCAGCGAGAAAGACGGTGCGGTAAACGTGGATCGTATGGTCACCGTTTCCCGTTCACGCCACTCTACCCCCGCCATGCCTGCCGGAGGCAGCTCCGAGCGTGCGGGTTCCTGCGGTGCGGCGGCGATATCCGTACCCATGGCCACCTGACGATCGATGCGGATGACGGCCTCGGGTGGTGAGGTATCGAGCATGACGTTCCGCACGATAACCCTGATGTCGGGGTCACCGGAGCTGTTAAGATCTACCAGACCCGCAGCGCCCTGAGGAATGGAAACGGTTCCGCCGGGGAAACGAACGCGAACCTGCTCGCCTATGTCGTCGAGTGACAGCGGCACCTGTTCGCCGTTTATGTCTACGACAAAGCGTTCCCCGCGGAAGAAGGCACGCTCGAGAACATAATCGGCACCGAGATCGACGATATCACCGGACCGTGCGGGGCCGTTCTGCGCGCCCGCGGTTCCGGCGTCTGTGGCGCTCTCCTGCGCAGCCTGTTGCCTGCTGCGCTCGGATCGGGCGGAGAACACCGATGCGACATCGGTGAAGAGAAACAACGCGGAGACAGCCGCCAGGACGATTACGACGACGAGCGTCACAATTACCGTCGATCGCAGCCTGCGGTCGCGTCCGGTGTCGAGCAGCTGGTCCATGGGAACAGGCTGCTCCTGAATCTTGAGGTTGCGATAGCGGTTCAGTATTTCGTCAGATGGAAGGCCAAGATAGTCCGCGTAGTTCCTGAGAAAGCCGAAGAGATACGGTTCCCCCGGGAACACCTGATAGTCGTCCTGTTCCATTGCTTCGATGTAACGCTTCGCGATGTGGGTATCACGCGCTACCTGTTCGAAAGAGTACCCTTTGTCTTCGCGCGCAACTCGTAATCGGTCGCCAATGGATTCCATAGTCACCCGTGTTCAAGCCTGTATGATGGTTTCAGTTCGAGCTGTCAAACAGAAAATCTTCGAAAGTACTGGAGGCTGGTGGTGACACATACTCGAACCGACTATCCGGCAAGCCCTGATTTACCCGGATATTCGTGAAGTCAAACTGCACCCTGTTCAGGTCAACGGTCGTCCCGACGATTCTCCGTATGCGATAGTTGGAATCCACGCTGACGATCAGCTGCCGGTAGCCTTCATCCGGCGTCGAGGTGTCGAACCTGAGGTTCACTACCGGTGTGTCGGGTCCGACAGGCTCTATATAATTAGCCGTAGAATTGACTCCGACAAGCTCGGGAGACGACTGAAACGCGACGGAAAAATTCCGCCGCAGAAGCGCGAGCCCTTCCGCCGTTGCAATGCCACCCGGGGCATCGGCTGTCGTGCGAAGACGCTGGCTGAGGGTCGTATTGAGGGACGGAACGTGAACCCTCAGAAACCGACCGTCGGTAATTATGAACTGGTCCTGAGGCTCGGTGAACTCTATGTTCATGAGGTTTGGTCGGCGGTGATACATCGTACCAACCATGCGTTCGCGTTCGGTGGTAAACACGATATCGGCCATGTAGTCTTCAAAACCTGCGTATTCCTCGCTGACCCGCTGCAGAAACTGACTTGCGGTGCGAATCTGCTGCGATGATACGGGCGCGATTGTAATGCCAAACAGGATGAGGACGATGAAAAATCGGTAACTCTCGCGATTATGAAGCAACATCATTCTTCGCAAGAGTTTAGTATGCGTGCAGGCTATCGTGTCAATCACCGTGATCTGAGGTCCCTGATGCGATCACGCAGCTCGGCTGCGCGCTCATAGTCTTCTTTTACGACGGCCTTCTCAAGCTCCACCTCGAGTGTCTCACCGGGCACCTCGTCGCTCACGGCCGTAAGCTGCCCGATGGCAGATTTCAGATAATGCACACTTCGTATCCGCTCAAAATGGAAGGCCGGAGAGTCCAGATCCTCCATAGCTTCGATAAAGTCTATGGCATTCTGAATCAGGCGCGCAGCCTCATCCATGCGGTGGCTCTTCATGGCAATCATGGCGAGGGCCATGGCGTGAAGACGCACGATATACGGCTTGTACTGCACGACAGGCTCGCGCAACTCGACAAGTGGACAGAACTGTTCAAGAATTTTGCAGATTCGCAGATTGTGCTCGGTATCGGCCGTCACCCGCTCGAAATCATTCCGCTGGAAGAGGAGCAGATAGCGATAATAGTAGAGTATGGCCTCTTCCTGCAGCATTTCGCACTCTGAACGCGAAAGCTCGTACCCCACGTCTGAACCATGCAGGTGCCGATACTCGGCGATCTGTGACTCGAGATGCGCAAGCACACTGCTGAACCCGAACGGCGACGCCCCGTCCGGCCGGTTCGTCAGCTCGTACTGCTCCACACCGAGCGGCAGTCTGACCTGCAGAACGGGACGTCCGTCGTCCGCCGGGACGATGCGCGTGGTATTCTCCGCATCGTACGGCCATTCCTCGAAAACAGATGTCAGATCATGGTTCATCGGCTATCTCACATTGGCCCGGGCCAGAATGGATATATCGTAGATTATACCGCAGTCCGTGAAAAAGCACTGAAAAAGACCGCACAAAACCGACGTTTCCCGGCTTGCAGGCAAGGTGATCAGAGGCTAGGATAGGAAACAGATATGAAAACACACGTTTTGTCGCTCGGTGGAAGCATCGTAGCTCCCGATCAGGTCGATGTAGCCTTTCTGCGGCTGTTCAAGGAACGCATCGGTGGATTCCTTGATCGACATCCCGAGGACCGGCTTATCCTCGTGATAGGCGGGGGCGGTCCGGCCCGCCATTACCAGAACGCGCTGCGGGCGCTCGCCGGCGACGCCCCGCCGGAACAGCAGGACCATGTCGGCATAGCGGCAACCCGACTCAATGCCGAACTCGTCAGGGGTATTTTCCTGGCCTACGGTGACAACCAGCTGGTTACCGACCCTACCGCCGAACTCAGTTTCGAGGGGCGGGTGCTGGTAGGAGCCGGATGGAAACCCGGATTTTCGACCGACTTTGACGCCGTATGCCTCGCCGAGCGCTACGGGGCCGATACCGTCGTAAACCTTTCGAACATCAAACAGGTGTATACCGCAGATCCTTCGAAAGATACGGATGCGGAACCGCTTGAGCGTATCTCCTGGGCCGATTTCCGGCACATGGTCGGCGACACGTGGAATCCCGGGGCAAATGTACCCTTTGATCCCATCGCGGCACGACGCGCCATGGAGCTCGGGTTCAAGGTTATAGTCGCGTCCGGACGAAACCTCGACACCGTCGAGGCAATCCTCGAGGGAAAGTCAGACTTCCTCGGAACGACGATAGGCTGATAACGCTCAGAGCCCCGGGAAAAAGCGGGCCGCCCGATTCCGAAGCATCTCGGTCTCGGCTCCGGTGAGCCCACCTGCGCGGAGACTGTAGCGCCCGAGATCCACGAGAGCCTGACCAAAGGCGACCGGCGAAATGATCTGGTCGAGAAGCGCAATGGCCTGCTCATACAGGCCGAGCCGTGAGAGGAGCTCGACGAGCTCACCGGTTACTTCATCGATCTGATAATCCGCCTGCAGACCCGCAACCCGTGCCTGCTCGGCGATCGTAAACGCTTCGGTCGTCTCTTCAAGATTCAGCGACTCCAGCGCGATCGCGACAAGAAGTCGGGCTCGCTGCGTCTCATCCGGCAGGGCCTCCGCGGCCTCAAGGGCAAGGTCAACCCGCCCCGCGCGCACAAACAGCCGCCCGAGCCGTCGCAGCACGTCCGAACGGGTAAACTCATCATCAACATCCCTGACGACAATCAATGCGACCTCGGCGTTCTGCTCGGCAGTTGCATCCTGACCGGCGGCAAGAAGACGTTCGGCCACATCGGTAATGACATCGGCGAGCTGCGCATCCGTACCCTCAAATGCGATCAGATTGATGGCCAGATCAAACACGCGCTGTGCCTCATCGGGCTGGTCACGCTCGAGAAAGCGACTGCCAAGCTCGGCGAGACCGCGGGCGTAGATACCGGGAAACTCTATGGTCTCTATGACCTGTTCGGCCGCCGACAAGCGCGACATGCCGGACAGGTCATCGGCGACTCGCAGGAGAACCGCCGCGTCTGCCGGCGATCGGGTCAGCACCCGCACGTTGTCGATCTCTCTCAGCGCGCGCGCGACGTAGGTCGCCGCGTCCGCCTCGTTTCCGGCGACATGAAAGCGACGCGCCACTGCCGTGTAGCCTTCGGCACGCTGCCAGGGATTGCGTATCCCTCCCACCGCGGTAATGGCCTGTTGAACGAGGGTATTTACCTGCTGGCCGAGCCCGCTCGCCTGGTACTGCCGGGCAATATCGGTGAGCAGCGAAGCGCGCGACGGAAGATCCTGCAGAATGTACACCTGGTCGACCGCCCGCACGAGAACGTCGAACAACTCTTCCCCCGCGATGAAGGAGGCGTTGATTACCTCCTGCAATACGACGGTTCGTATCGTTTCCGACGCACTCTCGCTTTCGCGCAGGGCTCGATCGAGCAGGGTCCTCGCGCGTTCGATACGCCCGAGATCGATGAAGGGAAATGCAAGCTGTACGAACACCTCAGCCCGGGCGACGCCAACCTCCTCGGCCTCGGCGAGTCTGACCGCGCGTTCGAGCACACTCGTTGCAGGGAGAATGAGCCCGACGTCGATGTACGCCTCGGCGATGCGGGTGTATAGAAGCGCCTGGGTAAACACGTCAGGAACGACCGACGCGATCTGCAGGCTGACCGCAAGAGCGCTGTCGGAGTCGCCCTCGACCGTTACCGGGGCGGGTTGCGTCTGCCGCACGGTCGCACAGGATGTGAACAGCACGAAAAGAGAGGCCAGAACTGGGATGATGCGAGGTCGTGCCGATCTGTGCATGAATTCGGGTCCGGCATCAGCGTAGACAATAGGCGGTGCGAGGTCAACGTCGCACCCGTGGCGGAAGCCGCACGGCCTTACCCGTGCGGCCGCTTGTCGCGCGCCCCGCTCCCTGATAAGCTCCTGCGATAACCGTTCAGGAAGGCCGGCGTGGCGGAATTGGTAGACGCAGCAGACTCAAAATCTGCCGCCCGCAAGGGTGTATCGGTTCGAGTCCGATCGCCGGTAGTTTTTACGTCCGTTGCAGGCGGGGCAGCTCAACGGTACTGCAGCCGTGGGCTTCGGCAAGGCGTTGTTTTCCACGATGGATCGCCTCTTTGAGGCTGTCATCAACCCGAACCTTCGGTTCGAGAAAGAG
>RECN01000135.1 GCA_007694005.1 Spirochaetaceae bacterium | reverse complement strand
CGGTCATTTTATTGCGTCACACGTCCCGGTGAGCGGGCACGCCCGTCGCATCCGCCGGATCATGGGCGTATACCCGGATCGCTTTCACCGATTCTGGCGTTTCGAGTACTCAGAGGCGGCAGAGACCCTGCTTCCACGCCTGGATAGCGGCCGGAACGTGATTGTCAGCTACTCGCTTCGGGAGCGCTACGGACTCGCCGTCGGCGACACAGTTGAGCTCGAGTTCAACCGTCGCACCGCGTCCTACCGGGTCATCGGCTTCGTCTCCACACTCTGGAGCAACGGCGACATGGCCATGGTGTCGGAGCGGTTTTTCCGACAGGATCACGGAGCAGGCCAGTACAACGCCCTGTATGCAACTGCCACGGGTACCGCGGAGGACGCCCAGACCGCGATTACCAGGCTCTTCGGACGGGAGGGCTTCTGGAGCCGGACTGTGGCACAGATTGCGCAGCGGGGTCGGGACTCGAACCAGGAACTTTTCTTTCTGCTCCGCGGGTTCTCGCTCATGGCCATGCTGCTTGGGACGGTGGGCATCGTGAATAACTTCATCATCAGCTTTCTGGATCGGAAACGCAGTTTCGCACTGTTTCGCAGTTCCGGCATGAGCCGGAAGCAGCTCCGGCGAATGCTGTTTATCGAGGCCGCCACGGTGGGGATCGTCGGGGCGAGTGCCGGCCTGATGATTGCTGCCCTCATGCTTTACTCGATTCCCCTGCTTCTGGAATCCTTCCGCGTGTTTATTCCGCTGTCCTTTCCGCCTGGCTCCGCTCTGGCCATGATCGCTGCCGGGATGCTCATTACTGTCTTCGCGAGTGTCGGCCCTACCGTCCGCACCGGGCGCATGAACATTATCGAGGCGCTGAAATATGAGTGAGCACATCGTCGAGGTGCATCAGCTATTCAAGTCCTATCGCAGTGGAGACCTCGACGTGAGTGTCCTGCAGGGTGTCGATCTGACGGTTGAACGCGGCGAGTTTGTCTCGGTCATGGGTCAGAGCGGCTCGGGTAAGAGCACGCTCCTGTATCTCATCGGAGGACTCGACAAGCCGGACAGCGGGGACATCTATATCGCTGACCGAAACCTTGCCACCCTCAGTGATGAAGAAATGAGCGCTATCCGGCGCACGCGTCTCGGCTTCGTATTTCAGTTCTTCAATCTCGTCCCGAATCTGACCGTAGAAGAGAACGTGCTGCTTCCCATCCTGCTCGACGGCGGTAATCTGTCGGCAGCCCGGGGACGGCTGACCGAGATCCTTGAGACCGTCGAACTGACACATCGCAGGCGTCATCGACCGTCGGAACTCTCCGGCGGGCAGCAGCAGCGTGTCGCGATCGCACGAGCGCTGATAAACAGGCCCGAGCTGCTGCTCGCCGATGAGCCGACCGGCAACCTCGACAGCGTTACGAGCACCGAGGTCATGGATCTGCTCGGAAAGATCAACCGGGAAACACACACATCGATCATTATGGTAACTCACTCACACGAGTGTGCCGATTACGGATCACGACGCATCGTCGTGAGGGATGGTTCAATTGTTGATGAAGCCTAAGTACATGCTGCTGGTGGTATCGTTTCTTTTTGTGTCATGCACCGGTCCTGAGACCCGGCAAGACAGTACGGATTCGTCGTCCGGGCCCCGTGCAGCTACGCCACCGGTGGCAGCTGCGCGAACTCCGGTACAGATATTCGGCAGAGTAACAATGGGTAATGAGCAGACGATAACAGCCGAGTTTCCCGCTCGAATCGTGGCTGTACATCTCGATGCGGGGGCACGCGCAGTCGGCGGCGACGCCCTGATCACGCTTGACTTGAGTCAGCTTGAGCGCGAGCAGACCTCGCTCGCAGACCAGTACCGTCGTATCGAACTGCAGATCGACGACCTTCGCACCCGGCTGCGTGCCGCAACGGCTGTGGAACACCCTGAGCGAACCGAGGCGTCGCTGAATGTCGAGGCCGCAGAGGATGAAGTCAGGCGGGCGCGCATCAACCTTGATCGGACCGGACAGCTCTTTTCGGAATTAGCCGTTACACAGAGAGTGCTCGATGACGCACGGGAAGGCCTCGCGGCAGCGGAACGCGCGCTTCAGCGGGCGCGGCTATCGGAGCGTGCCACAACAGAGCGACTTTCGCGAACGGCACGCGACCTGGAACGCGAAATCGAGCTGTCACGTCTTGACCGTGACCGCATTCGCGAAGAACGCAGCGATCTCATGCGACGCATAGCCGGGAGCGGGCTTTCCGAAAGCAGCATCGTGAGTCCTTTCCGGAATGGACTTGTCACGGAGGTCTTCGTCATTCCCGGTGACCGCGTATCTCCCGGTGCGCGGCTTGCGCGGGTGGCGGACCGTGACTCCCTCGAGGTCATTGCCGACCTGCCCGAGGAGTTTCTCCTGGACGTACAATCGGGTGACCGGGCAGAGATCGTTCCCCTGGCCGACCGGAACAGACTTTACCAGGGGCGCGTTGAGTGGATTGCCTCGCTTGCACAGCGATCCGGGAACGAAACGACGGTTCGCACCCGCATACTCCTTGAGGACACTGATGACTTTATCCTTCCCGGTATGAACGTTGACGTAACGATTACTCCTGCAGATTAGGCGACAGTATCGTCAGCACGCGGTGTCCCTGCAGCGACAGATGCCGGAGCATCGCCGTAAGGTAATCGGACTCAGCGCGACGCTGCTCTACGCGTCTGCGCTCGAGGTCGAACCGTGCCCGCAATACGTCGTCTTCGGTGGCATCACCGACATGCAGGAGCGATTCGGCACGAGACACCCGCGCCTGCGCTGCCCTGATCTGTTCGGATGCGCGTTCGAAGCGTCTGAACG
>RECN01000099.1 GCA_007694005.1 Spirochaetaceae bacterium | reverse complement strand
GTCCATGTTTCTTCATGGCTCACCTCCCTTCTGTGAAGCAGGAATATCGAGTCAGAGCGACTCATATACCTTTACCCGCAGGAGATGCACTTTGATTGTCGGAAATGATGAGAAAATCACCACGGTCGCGGACAGTAAACATTCGTCGATATTGAGAAATAGTCAGTACCTTTCGGTCATGAGCGACGGGAATAAGACCTATAGGTGTGGACTGATCTGGTTCCGGAATGATTTACGGCTGAGCGATCACGAAGCACTCTTCAGGGCTTCTGAAGCGTGCGAGACGGTAGTGTGCCTCTATTTTATCCCGGTCGCGCTTCAGGGGATGGGATACGGTGGTCTCCCCCGGTTTTCACGTTTGCGCGCGCGATTTCTGAAAGAAAGCCTGACGGATCTCGCGGGGGGATTGTCCGAGCTTGGAGCGGGCCTGTACGTGACGGACTCCGGTTTTTCTGAAACGCTGGAAGCCTTGTTCCGGGAGCATCGCGTCGACGCACTATTTTTTCACGACGAACCGGGAGACGAGGAAGCACGCGAGGCGGAGATATGCCTGAGCGTTGCCAGCCGTTTCGGTATTGAGGTACATCAATTTTTCGGGGCCAGTCTTCATCATCCCGATGACGTCCCATTCGAAATAGCAGACACGCCTGACGTGTTTACGTCGTTTCGCACAAACGTTGAAAAGACCGGGAACATACGACCACCATTTCCAAAGCCGGTGTATCTCAAAAGCCCTCTCCAGGTTCGTCACGACTCGTTCACGCTGCCGTCGTGGTTGAGTGAGTGTGCCGGAAAGGCTGAAACTTCTGAGCATACGGCATTCCCGTTCGTCGGGGGAGAGAACGCAGCCTTAAAACGGCTGAAGTCGTATTTCTGGGAAACGCGCGGGATCGAACGGTATAAGGAAACCCGAAACGGACTTGTGGGCACGGAGTACTCATCGAAACTATCTCCCTGGCTCGCTGTCGGGTGCATCAGTCCGCGGGCGGTATTTGCTGAACTCTTACAGTACGAGCAGCAGCGGGTTCGCAACGAATCAACCTACTGGCTCATATTTGAACTTCGCTGGCGGGACTTTTACATGTTCCAGATGCTGAAACACGGGAAAAGATCTTTTAACCTGCACGGGCCGTTCAACAAAGCGAGAAGCTGGGGTGAAGACGAGAAAGGACTCGAAGCCTGGAAGTGCGGGCGAACGGGAGTTCCCTTTGTGGACGCCGGCATGCGGGAGGTCACCGCCACCGGCTATATGTCGAATCGGAGCCGGCAGAATTGTGCGAGTTTTCTGTCGAATAATCTCAACATCGACTGGCGACTCGGAGCGCAGTGGTTTGAAGCGCATCTGCTCGACTATGATGTCTCAAGTAACTGGGGAAACTGGGCCTACAACAGTCGGGTGGGCTGCGATCCACGAGACCGTTTCTTTGACGTGGTGGGGCAGGGGGAGCGCTACGATAGAAACGCAGAGTATATTTCCTTGTGGGTCCCGGAACTTAAGCGTCTGAGCACCGAAG
Organism: Spirochaetaceae bacterium; assembly: GCA_007694005.1. GTDB lineage: Bacteria > Spirochaetota > Spirochaetia > DSM-27196 > SKKC01 > SKKC01. Next base: position 46,519 of record RECN01000099.1, on the reverse strand, counting down.
CGATGCACCGGCCGTGGAAGAACTCAGTCGATGCGGGCCGCTATCCGCGGCCCGTCGTGGATCTGGAGGCGAGTTACACGAGGCTCTATCGTGAGTCGAGAAAGTCCTGAAGGATGTCCCGGACGTCTGAAGCCGTCGCGCACTGCAGACATGTATCCACGAGCGGCCTGCAGTCTTCGACTGCCAGCCTGCGAACAGCGTCCTTGATCTCCGGAAGCTGGGACGGAGACATACTGAACTCCCGCAATCCCATTCCAAGCAGCAGGGGGGTTGCAATGACTGACCCTGCCATCTCCCCGCACATGGCGACCGGGATTCCCGCGTTCTGTGCGGCGTCGATGCTTCTCTTGATCAGAAACAGAACGGCCGGATCGAGAAAGTTCGCAAGTTCGGCGACCTTCTCGTTGGTGCGGTCAGCGGCCATGGTGTACTGACAGAGGTCATTCGTCCCTATGCTGAAAAAATCTGCTTCCCGGGCGAACGCGTCGGCAATGACGGCGGCACTGGGAATTTCGATCATGATGCCGATCTTCGGACGGTCACACACTGCTGTTCCCTGTGCGGTCATAGAAGCATGGATGGTACCGATCTTCTCCCGTGCCGTACGCAGTTCCGTCAGCGTGCTCACGAACGGCAGCATAATGCGGACGTCCCGGTCGGCGGCAGTGCGTAAAAGTGCCCGTATCTGCGGTTCAAAGAGGTCAGGCTCTTCAAGGGTCAATCGTATTGCACGATGACCGAGAAAGGGGTTTTCCTCCTTCGGCATCCTGATCGAGGGAACCGACTTGTCTCCTCCCACGTCAAGCGTCCGTACAACGACCGTCGTGTCCGGAAGGCAGTCTGCGATCTGTGAGAAGGCAGTGTACTGCTCTTCTTCGTCGGGAAGTCTGGGCCGTTCGAGGTAGAGAAACTCGCTCCGCAGGAGGCCTATACCGTCGGCACCGTACTCTGCAGCAGTTCGCGCGGAGTCGACGCTGCCGACGTTTGCGACACAGTGAATGTGAACGTCGTCGGCCGTAATCGCCGGCGCCGCCGCTTTCGCGAGCAGTTCTTCGCGCCTCTTCTCGTCTCTGGTTTTACGTTCGTGGTACTCCGCGAGCGTCGCATCGTCCGGATCGGCAATCGCAACTCCTTCGTTGCCATCGAGTATGATTGTAGCCCCTTCGCGTACATCTATTGTGCCGACGCCTACGACCGCGGGTATTCCTATGCTTCGCGCGACAATAGCCGTGTGCGACGTGGAGCTGCCTGCTTCGGTGCACATGGCAGCGACCTTATCGAGTTCAAACCCTATGGTATCCGACGGGGAGAGATCGTGCGCAAGCAGGACTACCGGTTCGGTCAGATCTCCGAGATCAACGTCGGCGATCTCCATGAGATTGCGAATCAGCCGGTTACCGAGATCTGCGACATCGGCGGCCCGTTGCCGGAAATACTCGTCCTCCAGCATGGAGAACTCGGTCACAACCGCCTCGGTCACTTCCTGAACCGCGGCCTCAGCATTCCTGCCCTGATGCTGTATCAGCGTCCGGATCTTGTCTCCATATTCTTCGTCGGAGAGCAGTTCTTTCTGCACGTCAAGAATCTCGAAGTTATCCGCGTGCATCTGACCGCGCTTGCGCTCTTTGATCGACTCAAGGTGCGTTCGTACCGCATCGACAGATTGCTCGAAGCGTTCGAGTTCCTCTGTCGGATCTGCGTCCGAACGGACCGGAATGTCCGGCAGTTCGACGCGATAGAGGAACGCAGGGCCAATCGCGATTCCATTGCTCGCTGCTATGCCCTGCATACGGGTCACGGCTGTTCCTCCATGGTGTTCACGATAAACTCTGTGAGGGCTTCAATAGCCTGATCCTCATCGGAGCCGTCGGCCGTTATGTGCACCTGATGACCGCAGGCGACGGCGATCTTGACGAGACTCACGAGGCTTTTCGCGCTGACCCGGTCGCCTCCACGCGTTATGTTGCTTATCTGAATTTTGCTGTCAAACTGCTTGGCAGCCTTGACGAACTTGGCTGCTGGTCGGGCGTGCAGCCCGACCTTGTGCTTGACCGTGAGAGTCGTTTCTTTCATTTGATCTGCTCCTTGATGAGCGTGTCCTGCATTCTGCGAAGCTGGACTATGTAGCTGTCAGGATTAAGCTCTACGTCGTCGTATGTGACCGGCGTATCGATTGCGACGTCTCGTTTGAGCACCGCGCCCGGGGCGAGACCAAGGGGTAGCAGAGACTCGGCCCGTGCCGTGTCGGCGTGCTCGATCATACCATATACGGTGAATCCACCGAGCGAATCTATGGTTTCTCCCGCTTTAAGATCTTTCTTGGCGTAGGTGGCCGTCTCGCAGACCGGAACCAGGTCGGTCGCAATGGTTGTCTGCCCGTGCAGTACCGCTCGTGCGATCGAGATCGGTGTTTCAAGACTCGTCAGATGGTAGGGCCGGTACAGAGCGTAGTAGGGACCGTCTCCAAGACCAAGATAGGTCAGGTCACGAAGCAGTTTCGGGTGCTCGGCTGTAATGACGACAAACACGCCCGGTGCAATACCGAGGCCGTAATCGACGACTCCGGGCCGGGAAAGAACGCCTCCTGCCTCCTTCGGGACAAAAACGTTCTGTATGGTTTTGGGCGTTGCTTCGGGACCGTGCATGCCCCGTACGTCGGGTGGAAACCCGATTGCGTTTCCGAGCGAGGTCATCTCCACCATGGTTTTGGTACCGTCGACAAAGCTTGCGAGCATTTTTGGATTCATCATCTGCTTCTGCGCGCGTGCGGCTTCGGTTTCCGGGTTTCCGTGACGGTTCAGCGGATTGTTCTTGCCTTTTCCTGCGCTCACTACCTGAAATCCGAGCCCGACAGCAAAATCATAGAGCTCCATGGTAGTGCCGGGTTCATCCCCGGCGGTCAGCGTGTACACCACGCCGGCCGCACGAGCGGTCTTACGGAGAATGTACCCGACTGTTGCGTCTGTCTCCACGTTCATCTGTAGAACGTGTTTGCGGGCAAGTATTGCATGATAGGCAACGTAGGCACCGACCTCGGGAACGCCGGTCGCCTCTACGACGATTTCCACCGGTTCAGCTGCAAACACCGCCTCGGGGCGTGTCGTTGCGACCCGTTTTCCGTCGACAAGCGCCTGCGACGCGACTGCCGGATCATCTGTTTCGACGATGGGGACGGACACGCGAGCGCTTTCGAGGACCTCCCGGGCTCGCCCGGGTCGGACGTCGCAGACCGCTGCAGGACTCAAGCCCTTCATGATCTCCATCTGTGCAATCAGTCCTTCGCCCATCTGACCGGCGCCTATGATGGCTACCTTGACCGGTCCCATGGGAGAACGTTCACGTGTGTTCAGTGCTTCTGTAATAAACATTGTCTTATCCTTCTATGATAACAACGGTTCCCGGACCAATGGGAGGGAGCGTCGTATTGTCGACGCAGATATCCCCGTCCATTTCCGGCTCGGCAAGCCCGTTGAACTTCAGGACGAAGTGTCCCAGGTTCTTCAGATTCTCATTAGCCACCTTTCCGATGGCGTGCACGGTAAAACTGTCGGTACCGATGCGTATTGTGTCACCGGCGACCACCGGCGCAGCGAGGTCTCCGTGCTTATGAACGATCGAGTGCTCCTTCAGCTCATCCGGTGCATTGGTGCCAAAAAAGACCATGATCTGTTCGGCAATGAACTCCGAGGCAAATTCGCCGAGGGAGACGACCTCTGCTCTGTATTTTTCCATAGTATTTCCCTGAATTCCGTCGCTACGCAGCGCGCGAACGCTGGAGCGAGTGCTGTTACGCTACGCGACTCGGTGCCGCGACAAGCCGGGCACCGACGCCTGAATACGAGTCGTAGTGTGTCACGCTTCAGTCTGCGAGTTCGATGGTTTCGATCTTTACACCTGAAACGAATATATCTTCGGTAATGAACCTCGAGAGTGGTCCCGACGGACTTGTCGGATAGATGTCTATGGTCGGAACCTTCTTCATGGGATAGACGCCGACCCGGGCCGTTCCACCGCAATCGATTACCGCACAGGCGATTTCGTCGAAGCCTGCACTCGAGTTGAATCCATCAAACGGCCGGCCGCCCGACAGTTCAGCGATTTTCTGTGCTATTGGATGTATGCCGCCACCGGTCACCGAATAGATCAGATCCTTGCCCGGCTTCGGTTCGATAATCAGAGGTCCACCCCATCCCTTTCCGCTCGCCGAGACTTTGACCCGCTTGTAGTTCCCGGAGGGAGCAGGACTCGCATCCTGCGGGGACGTCGGGGTATCCGCAGTGGCTGAACCACCACCCCAGGCGGACTCGGCGGCCGCGGGTTGGGCCGTTGACTCTTTCTTCTTCGGTTCTTCTTTCGGTGTATCACCGACAAGAGCTTTCTTTACTTTATCCCACATAGCCATTGCGTAATTCCTTTTCTTCGGTCGCGTCACGATAGAATATGCGCATTCCCGCCGGGCGTCTTTTCACGCCGGCGGGAACTGCACATACCCGGTTCTAGCTGTATAGTCCTGCGCTGAAGAGCCACGCAATAACGACAGCAAGCGGCCCGGTAACAAAACGTGAGAACAGTATCGCGGGCACGCCCACTTCTACGGTTGCAGGTTCTGCTTCACCCAGGCTCAGGCCGACCGGTATGAAGTCACAACCGACCTGCGGGTTGATCGCGAACAGAGCCGGAAGTGCCCACTGTGGCGGGATGTTGCCTCGACCGATCTCGACACCGATCAGGGTACCGATGATCTGTGCGATGACAGCACCGGGACCGAGCAGCGGCGACAGAACAGGAAAACCAACGATGAGCGACAGCACCAGAAGTCCAACGATGTTGTCTGCGAGCCCGGTCAGTCCTCCGGCAATCCAGTCACCAACGTTTGTGGCGAGAATGATACCGATTATGAGACTTATGAAGGCCATAAACGGAAGTATGTTCTTGATGATCTGGTCGATGCTGTCCCGGCCTGCCTGATACAGAGCGCTTACGACTACACCGACTTTTCGTCCAATAACTTCAAGGAAGCCAGTAATTCCTCCAGCCATACATCAACCCCCCTGTGTTGCTTTCGCGCGGCGACCGAACATGACCCCACTGATCCATTCAGTCACGATACCGCGAATAAAGATAACGATGAGACCTACGACGAAGTACCGTATCGCAAGTGCTCCCAGACCCAGCCCGAGTTCGGTGATTCCGGCTGCGATCCCCGCCCAGACAAAGATTTCGCCGGGGTTGATGTGCGGAAACAGCCCCAGTGGCGGGTGAACGAAACTGACCGCCGCGTCGTAGAACGCGGGCTTCAGCCGTTCCGGAAGGAAGCGGCCCATGGTATACGCCATCGGGTTGGTCAGAAAGAACACCGCCAGGAATGGAAGAACGACGTAGCGGATCGGGTAAAACAGCAACCCGCTGCGACCGGCCCATTCGCCGACCTTGTCGATTCGGTCCGATCCGATCATTGCGATGAGGGCGTTGACCGCCGTCATCAGAACAACCAGAAGCGGAACGATGCCCGTGACCAGACTCATGAAGACGCCGCCGCCTTCCTGGAACAGGCCGATAAAACCTTCAGCAAGATTTGCTAAAGTTTCCATGCATACCTCCTGTCTTCGGTATGTTCGGCACACAGATCCCTGTCGATCCTTGCTTCGTCAGGAACCCGTGGTCCGAATTCGTGTATGTACCCGCGCGAATCCCCCGGGTACCGGGGCTATCTACCCTCTATGCTCTGATCCGCTTCGCGAAGGCGAAGCGGTTTCAGGTCAAGTTCTGCGTCTTCCGGGTCCGCGTCCTCTGCATCGGCAAACTCGGTCCCGTCGTCTGCTTCGTGTTCGTGTTTCTGCGCGTTTCGGATGAACCCGACTGAACTCTGCGCAGCCGACCAGGTCTTCTCCGACACCGATACCGGACGTTCTCCGTGTTCTATGTCGTCAAGCGATAATCCAACCAGTTCCGGCACCGGTTTCAGGTTCGCGAACACCGTCACGCCCGACAGGCGCTCGGCTACCACCACCTTTTCCACGTTGTCGTCCTCGTCGGTGTCGACGACGAGAACCACGTACTGCTTCAGTTTTATGTTGGTTCCCGACTGCCCGACTGCCGTGTAGCTTCCGTGCTTGCGCAGGGCGATCACCCGCTGGTGAAAGCGTTTGGTCTGATAACCGGAAAGCGTCAGGTTAATGATCCACACCAGCCCGAGAGCCAGAAGGATGGAGGTAATGTCATTCATGCGCCGCGCTCCTGCTCGTGCATTGTTTTCGTCGAGGTCTGAAGGTCAAGGACTTGGTGAGCTGTAGCGTAGTCGGTGACTAAGGTGTCGATGTAACCGCCTCTGAGTGCGGCCAGTACCGCCTCGGCTTTCAGTACATGCCCGGCTAATCCGATCACCGAAGGAATCGAATGCAGGGCAGCGAGCTCGAGACCTATCGTCCGTTCGTTAAACCCGCCTTCGATCTCCCTGCCCCAGCGGTCTATGCTTCGCGAGAGAACGTCACCGACCGCGCCCCGTGTGGATAGATGCTCAAGGTCCTCTTCAGTGATGTATCCTGAGGTGAAAAGCGTTGACAGGCTCGGGTGCGTCGTACCGATTCCAACTACTGCAACGTCAACCTGCCGAGCCACGTTCAGAGTGTCCCGTATCGTCTGCTGGTCGAGCAGACTCTTTGCAGCAGTGTTAGAGTTTACGATAAGCGGAGCCGGCAGAAACCGGAAGTTGGCATTCAGTTTACCGGAGAGCGAGCGCACGAGCTCTGACCCGTCGGAAGGGCTTCCACCGTAGCTGATTGACCCGATGATCTGGACCACTTCAGCTTCCCGCAGCTCGATACGAGGCATGGCCTGTACAAGCTCCTCGACTGCCATACCCCAGCTCACGCCTATGCGTATGCCGTCAAACAGCCGTGACTGCAGACACTTTGCCGCCAGTTTGCCCACCAGACGGAGGGTGGAATCTTCGGTGTTGTCGAAACGCTGTCGCGCGAGCACCCACGCCTGCTCGAGACCAAAGCTTTCGCAAAGGCCTTCCTCGAGGCCTGCATCGCGTCGCAGCGGATAGTTTACTCTTGTTTCCACGAATCCCAGTTCACGCACTTCGTTCAGCATCTTCGAAATCATAGAACGAGACTTGCCTACCCGAGACGCGATTTCCGCCTGATCGAGTTTGTCCTCGTAATACCAGACTGCTACCTGTCCAAGAAGTTCAAGTCGTGTTTCATCCATACCGCATTCACATATGTGAACTAATAATTCACATTCGTTCGTTAAGCTGAAATGATATTGTGGCTGTTTTTACGATCTGTCAAGAAAAATCTTCTGTGCTTGAGTTTGATATCGTTGACGCAACGCGTAATAGGCCATATTCTTTGTTACAAGCGGTGCGCGAACGTTCTTACATAAAGAACGTTTGTAACATTTATCATATGCACAAACGATCGCAAGGAGTATTCAATGGGAGAGTTGACAGAGAAGCAGAAGGCACAAGCCCTGAAAACGGCACAGTCGCTTTCAAAAGACAAACTGCACGACATGTATACAAAAATGAACCACGTGCGCGCCTTCGAAGACAAGGTTGCGTACTTTTTCTCACGAGGCATGGTTCACGGTACGACCCATCTATACAGCGGTGAAGAAGCTACCGCGATCGGTGCCCTCGCCAATCTCGACGATGATGACCTCATGACGAGCACGCATCGAGGACACGGGCATACGATAGGGAAGGGAATCGATCTGAAAAAAATGATGGCAGAGCTGCTCGGAAAGGAAACCGGGTATTGTCGCGGCAAGGGTGGCAGCATGCACATCGCTGACCTGACCCGTGGGAATCTCGGTGCGAACGGGATAGTCGGCGGGGGTATTCCCATCGCAACTGGAGCCGGAATTACGCTGAAACTTCGTAACGAGGGACGCGTTGTCGTCTGTTTCTTCGGTGACGGCGCCCTGAACGAAGGAACCTTCCACGAATCGGTGAACCTGGCATCGATATGGGATCTGCCGGTAATCTACATCTGCGAGAACAATCAGTACGGCATGTCGTTCAGCGCCAAAAAAAGCATGAACGTGGACGATCTGTCGGTGCGTGCGAAAGCCTACGGGATACCGGGAGTAACCGTCGACGGAAATGACATCTTTGCCGTTTACGAAGCGGTAAAGAAGGCGAAAAAACACGCCCTGAAGACCGGGCCGTATTTTATCGTATCGGAAACATACCGGTTCATGGGGCACTCCAAGAGCGATGCTAACAAGTACCGGAGCAAGGAAGAAATTGCCGAGTGGAAGGATCGCGATCCGATTCCGCGCATGCGTGCGATCCTCGTGGAAACAGGGCAGTTCACGGATTCCGAGCTCGACGCGATCGAAGAGCAGTGCAAACAGGATATTGAAGAAGCGGTGAAGTTTGCAGAGAACAGTGCCGACCCGTCGGTGGACAGCATCCTTGACGATGTATTTGCGCCCTCCAACTGAAACTGAGGATTTGAAACAATGAGAGAAATTACCTACGCGGAAGCAATTCGAGAAGCAATGAGCGAAGAGATGCGCCGGGACGAGTCGGTGTTCTTCTTCGGAGAGGATATCGGGATCTACGGTGGCGCCTTCGGTGTCAGTGTCGGCATGATCGACGAGTTCGGAGCCGAGCGTGTCCGGGACACCCCGATCAGCGAAGCAGCGATCATCGGTGCCGCCGCAGGAGCGGCGGTCAGCGGGTCACGGCCTATCGCCGAGATACAGTTCAGTGACTTCATCTCTATAGGAATGGATCAGCTCGGGAATCAGGCTGCAAAAATGCGCTATATGTTCGGTGGACACGCCGAAGTACCCATGGTTGTCCGGGCTCCGGCCGGATCGGGTACCGGTGCTGCTGCACAGCACAGTCAGAGTCAGGAGGCCTGGTATTGTCACATACCCGGTCTCAAGGTCGTTATTCCGTCAACTCCCTACGATGCAAAAGGTCTTCTGAAGACGTCGATACGCGATAACAATCCCGTTGTGTTTCTCGAACAGAAGTTGCTGTACCGGAAAAAAGGCGAAGTTCCTGAGGAGGAATACACCATCCCGCTCGGCAAGGCTGATATAAAGCGGGAAGGAAGCGACCTGACAATTGTAACCTGGGGTCGGATGGTCAGTATGGTGCTTGAGGTTGCCGATGCTCTCAAGGACCAGTTCAGCATTGAGGTCCTGGACCCGCGTACACTCGTGCCGCTTGATCGTGACGCGATTGTAACGTCGGCAAAGAAAACCGGGCACGTTCTCGTAGTTCATGAAGCGGTACAGACCGGTGGATACGGAGGAGAAATCGTCGCCACAGTCGCCGACAGTGAAGCGTTCTATTATCTCGACGCACCAATCAAGCGTCTCGGCGGTCTTGATATCCCGATTCCCTATAATCCCGAGCTCGAGCGGAATGCAGTCCCGACTCCGGAGAAAATCGAGCAGGCGATCCGGGATCTGATGGCGTAATGCAAAGGAGCACGTTGTATGGCCTATGAAATCATCATGCCCAAGGCCGGCATGGCCATGGAAACCGGAACCGTCATTCAGTGGTTCAAACAGGTTGGAGATTACGTAGAGAGCGGGGAGCCGCTTCTCGAGATAGAAACGGACAAGGTCAGTATGGAAGTGGAAGCCGAGACCTCCGGTTACGTGCTTTCCATACTTCGCGAACCAGGTGAGGTCGTTCCGGTCATCGAGACGATCGGGTACCTTGGCGAGAAAGGCGAACAGCTGCCCGACGTACCATCTGCCCCCGGAGGTGCCGGGACGGATGAATCCGTCGACGAGACCGCTGTCCAGGCCTCCGGCGAGAACGAGCATGCCTCCGATGTATCCACGGCGGATTCCGGCAGCGCATCATCTCGGGAAACCGCTCCCTCCCCGGTGCCTGTTTCGCAGGACGGAAAGGTAGCCGCAACCCCTGCCGCGAAGCGTCTGGCCGCCGAGCGAAATATCGATCTGTCTGCCGTGACTGCGAGTGGGGTGCATGGCGAGGTCAAGCTGCGCGACGTCGAGAGCGCTGACGGTAGTGGTAGTACGGCTACACGGTCACCTGCGAGCCCTCTCGCACGCAAGATGGCCGAGAGTGAAGGCGTGCGCCTCGAAGATGTTGAAGGCAGCGGACCGGCAGGCAGGGTCATGCGTCGGGATGTTGTTTCGGCATTTGCGCGGACGCGGGAGATCAAAGCAGGCGAGGCAGGACACGAGGAGCGCACCGTGATGAGCGGGATGCGGAAGGCAATCCGCGACCGCATGCTCGAGAGTCATCTGACGATGCCACCGGTCACGCTGAACGCAAAGGTAGACGTGACGGAGCTCATGGAGTTTCGTGCGCGGCTGAATGCAGAATCCGACATCCGTTTCTCGCTGAATGATTTTATTCTGAAGGCGACGGCAAAAGCGGTCAAAGCGCATCCACAGGTTCGAACCGCCATAGACGGCGATGAACTGGTGACGTGGGCGTCGGTTCACCTGGGTATGGCAGTCGCCGTCGAGAACGGGCTCATGGTACCGGTTATACCCGACGCCGATCGGCTGACTCTGAGCGAACTATCCGCCGAGGCCCGCTCGCTTGCTGATAAGGTCAGAGGTGGAAAAATTGCACCCGATGAGCTCAAAGGGGGCACCTTTACCGTCACCAATCTCGGTATGTTCGGAATACACAGCTTTACCCCCATCATCAACCCTCCTCAGAGCGCAATTCTCGGTGTGAACACCGCCGAGCAGGAACTGGTCATGGACGATGAAGGGACGGTTTCCCGGCGCTATCGGATGATGCTCAGTCTGACGATTGATCATCGCGTTATTGACGGCGCGCAGGGTGCTCAGTTTCTGGCAACGCTCAGAACGCTGCTCGAGAAGCCGCTTACCATAGTCGTATGAGTGAAGGCCGCCTGACCGTCATGGAACGTATTCATCGACTGCTCAGGCGGCTTGTCGCCTCGGTCAATCCGGAAAGCGAGGACAGGCAGGTTGATGCCGGGCCTGCGGCGAGTGTCTCCCGTCGCCGGAGTCAGCTTAGTCGCTACAAGCGGAGTGCCGACATGAGTGAGACGAACGCGGAGCTCTATGCACGTCTGAAGCGGAATCGCTTTTCGAACGTGCTCGATACCTACCACATTCTGGAGCACGGTCGCGCTCGCTCATCCAAGGCACAATCGCATGAACCCGATGGAGGAACCGGGGATGTTGATGGACAAGGGTGCTGACGAAGCCGTCTCAATACTGTTACCCTTTACACGACGAACAGCATGGTTTTGACGCAAGGAGTTATTATGTCGACAGATCTCAAACCTGCCGAAGCCGCCTCGAAGAGCCCGGTCATGGACTCCTCGCTGGATCTTGCGCAGGCTTTCATGAATACCCAGGTATACCAGGAGTATCTCGCCGCTGCTGCTGCCGTGGAACGCGACGAGAAAGCGCAGCAGCTGCTCAGACAGATCGAGGAAGCCCAGGCAGATCTACACGCGAAGAAGTCCTGGGGTGGGATTACCCCTGAGGACATAGAACAGTTGAATGATCTTGAGGCAGCCATGAAGGCCTACGAACCCGCTGGCCGCTACGTGGCCGCTCAGGAAGACGTTATCGACTATACAAAGCAGCTGAACGAATATGTTTCGCAGAAACTTGGAGCCGATTTCGCCCGACTTGCTGCTCCCGCCCACAGTTGCGGCTGTGGATCGCACTGACACAGGATTAACCCATGCCACAGACAAAAACACCAGAACAGAGCATGAAGCTTGACCTGCAGGTCAGGGAAGCAGCCGACAGGTTTGCCGTCGCCCTTGAGCAGTGTGCAGAAAGCCGTTCGTACCGCGAAGCTGTCGAGCGGGTCGAGACGGATGCAGAGTTCTCGCGGCTGCGCCGTGAGCTCGGCGAAGCTGCCGGGCAGTACAATGCTGCCCACGCCGACGGCACCGTGACCCACGAAATGATCTCACAGGTGCAACAACTGCAGCAGCTTGTGCAGTTTCACGAGGTGAATCGTGACTTCAGGGACGCCGAGTCTCTGCTGAAAGAACGCTTTGCCGCCTGCAACGAGCTCATCTCTGAACAGATCGGTTTTGACTTTGCCCGGATCGCGGCACCACATGCCGGCGGATGTGGTACCTGTTAGGAGCTCTCGGTAATAAAGCGCCTGTTCGGGTTGTTTGCCGCGAAACCGGTAACGACGAGCACGGCGCATACTGGTATGAATACGATACCCAGTGCTGAGAAACGACCGAGCAGGTCGTAGCTCAGGCTGAACGCGTAGGGCCCAAGTGCGCTTCCGGCAGCCATGGAAGCACCGGCAAAACCATTGATGCTGCCGAGGTGGGTCAATCCGTAGAAACGGGGCCACACAACCGAGCTGTTTATTCCGAAGAGTGCGAGACTCACCCCGTGTGCTACGACAACAAGCATGTATGGGAGTGGTCCGCTCCCCAGAAAGGGCAACAGTGCCAGCAACGCGATAAGAGATACGGCGTGCAGGATCGCGAAATATTTCAGACGAACGTAATCACTCAGCAGACTGCCGAGGCTCTGCACCGCTATCGAGACGAATGAGCTCGGCAGAAACACCGCGAGTGCGGTAGCCCGTCCGATGCCGGCTTCCGCGAATATTCCGACGACGTGAAACGTGAATCCTGTAATCAGCATTGAGCTCAGGGTAACGACTCCATTGAAAGCCCAGAAGGGCAGGCTTCGCACTACCTCAGACAGATCTGCGTCGACCGGAGGTCGCCTCGGCTCGCGCGTCGGTCGGATCCCGGTGCGGGCGATCAGTCGCACAAGCCATGCGGGTATAAAACCGGGCCGCCTTCCGACACCGGGTAAAGCGGTAGGGGTGGTTCCCTGCTTCGGCGGGTCCCGGAATACCAGGAAACTTACTACAGCAAATCCGGGAAACAGGATCAGTCCAAGAATCATCCATGCGCCCTGCCACCCGGCTCCCCGGATCAGACCATCGAACACGAGCGGCGCACCGGAGAAAACCAGCGGGACCGCGATGGAGAGGACCGCATTCGCCTGACCGCGTTTATCATCGTACCACTTGAAGAGCATTGTTTTTCCGACCAGCGTTATCAGACCCTGACCGAAGAAGCGGATCAGGAAGAATCCGGCGGTGAGCGACGTTATCGTTGCGATCGCCGGATCTACGCCGGCGGTGGTCAGTCCGCGAGAAATAGCGGGCAGGCTGCTCAGACCGAAGAGACTGAGGCCCAGGCCGGTCGCGGCTATTGCTCCTGTTGTCTGCGAGCCGAGCCTGTCGTAGGCCCGCCCGGCGAAGGTGAGAAGAGCAGCGCTTGAGATTGTTCCGACGAGATACGCAAGACTCAGTGCGTTCCGGCTTATGCGTAAGGCTTCGATGAGCGGGTCCGTGAAGGGGCTTACCCCGTTTGTCTGGCCGGGCAGGCTCATGACGAAGGCCATGACCGCGGCAACGAATATGACGCGCCGCGGCGGCGTCCATCGGCTGATCTTGTGGGTTATGATACCTATACTCCTGATCGGTAGGCGCTCGGCGGAGTGCCGGTCTTCTGTCTGAATAGCCGCGAGAAATATAACTCGTCCTTGTGGCCCGTAGCAAACGCTGCGTCCTTGACCGATGATCCCTGCTGAAGCATCTCTCTCGCGGCACGGATGCGGGCCTGTATGAGGTATTGTTTCGGAGTGACGCCCGTGTGCTCGCGGAATAGTCGCGTCGTGTAGTCGCGGCTGTATGGTGAACGCGAAATGGCCTCCTCCATGACATCGGGCGACGCAAATCGTGTCTGCAGCAGATGTGCCATTTCGATAATAAACATGTCGTGCACAGCCGTGTCTGCGCTTTCTCCACGGTAGGCCTTCCGGAGAAATTGCGTGAGCAGGGTCAGGAAGTGTGCGTGACCGAAGAGGCTTGTTCCGTCCTGCTGCCAGGAATCGATGTAGAGCCGTACCGTCTCGGCTACGTAGGGCCACGCCCGATCAAACCGGACATGGCGTTCGTATCGTATGAGACTGAAAAGATCGTAACGTCCGAGCACATCGACGGTGAAATGCTGCGCGACTGCTTCGAAGCGTCCCTGTCCCCCGTGTCGAGCGGAAAAAATCGTGTACGGCGGTACAAGCAGCGCTTCACCCCGCGAAAGCAGATACTCGGCATCCTGCACCCGGAACACGGCGCTCCCGGAGAGACAGACAAAGAGATCGTAGTCGTTGATTACCCGGGGGTCTATGGACCAGTCGGTTCCCTGCTTCTGCGGGATGGGTCGCTCGGTAAACGTGACGTGCATCTGGTCCGGTAGCAGGTCCCTGAGAAGCATACTGTCTGAACGCATATGCATGATTCTTGCCGGTTTTATCCATGCTGCACAACGGGTCCGTCAATACCGGTCACCGGAATCCGGGTCTAGACTGGCGTTCGTGATAATAAAGGAGTCAGGTTGATGTCAGATACAGCACAAAACACCCCGGTCCGTTTTTCGGTTGTCGGCCTCGGAAACATGGGCAGCACGCATATAGGCCATCTTTCCCAGATGGATGGAGTAGAGCTCGTTGCGGTCTGTGACCGGATACAGGAACGCGCGGACGCGGGAGCCGAGGCCGGCTCATGCACCGCATACACGAATGTGTCGGATATGTTCCGGAGTGCAAAGCCGGACGCCGTTCTCGTGGCGACGCCGCATTATGATCACGTGCCTATTTCCATCGAGGCGCTTTCCCAGGGAATACACGTTCTGGTGGAAAAACCGCTTGCCGTCGAAGGCACGGATGCACGCCGGGCGATCGCAGCCTATAAGGAAGCGCAGAAACGCTATCCGGGGATACAGTTTGGCGCCATGTTCAACCAGCGCACCTTCGGGCACTGGAAGAAGATCAAGGATCTGCTTGAATCAGGCGAGCTTGGGCGCCTCGTCAGAGCGACGTGGATTATTACCGACTGGTTTCGCACCCAGCACTATTATGACACCGGGGGCTGGCGTGCTACCTGGGCAGGTGAGGGGGGAGGAGTACTCCTGAACCAGTGTCCGCATAACCTCGATCTGTATCAGTGGTTTTTCGGCCTTCCTTCAAAGGTCCGGGGATTCGCCTCGCTGGGAAAGTATCATCAGATTGAAGTCGAAGATGAGGTAACCGCGTATTTCGAGCATCAGAACGGCATGGTCGGCCACTTCATCACATCCACCGGGGAGTCACCAGGTACCAATCGTCTTGAGATTGTCGGTGAACAGGGTCGGCTGGTGTTCGAAAACGATACGCTTAGCTTTGGCCGGAATCGTGAGTCGATGCTCAAAACGATTGCGGAGTCACCGGTTTCCTTCGCGAAGGCGGAGTACTGGCCGGCAACCATACCGTTCAGCCATCACGGAGAGGGAGGACACCGCATTCTGACGGAACAGTTCGTGAAAGCGGTACAGGGTCAGGGCAGCGTAGTCGCAGAGGCGCCCGAAGGACTCAACTCCGTGCTGCTCGGGAACGCGATCATGCTCTCGTCGTTTGAGTCCCGAACAGTCGAGATGCCCATGGACGAAGCTGCCTATGCGACGCGGCTCGCGGAACTGAAAGCAGGATCGTCATACGATCCAGCAGCTTTCGAAGCAGAAAAGGGACCCGAAAACCTTTCAGGTACATACTAAGAGGATATCTATGAAAAACAGTAATACAATCGGCATTAACCTGTTCTCAGTCAGGGAGCATTGCCAGAACGAGAATGATCTCGCCCGAACGCTTGAACGCATCGCAGGTATGGGATATCCGTCGGTGCAGGTGTCCGGGGTCGGCGACATTGCTCCGGAGCGGATCAGACAGATCACTGACATGCATGGGCTTGCCGTCTGTGCGACTCACGAAAATCTCGACACAATTGTAAATCGCACCGATTACGCAATCGAGAAGCTCAAGATACTCGGAAGCGATTACTGCGCGCTTGGTAGTCCCGGGCCCGATTTTTTCCGACCGGGCGGCGCGCGTGAGCTCGCCGGCATGTTTCTTGAGCCCGCGAAGCGTTTTGCGGAAGCCGGGTGCAGGCTCGGATTTCATAACCACCACCGCGAGTTCGAGCGTTTCGAGCGGAGTACCTTCATGGAGGTCTTTCTCAAGGAGACCGAGTCGGCACCGGTCAATCTGGAACTGGACGTTCACTGGGTCATGCGCGGAGGAGCAAGTCCCGAAGCCTTTATACAGACCCACGGTGGACGGATCGGTGCGATACATATCAAGGATTTCGCTGTTGACGGCGGCGAACCGGTATTTGCCGAAGTCGGCGAAGGAAACATGAACTGGCCGGCAATTCTCAAGGCCTGCAGCGACCACGAAATTACCATGTTCATAGTCGAGCAGGACAAACCACGAGAAGTTCGGGACATATTCGCGTCGATTGATCTTTCAATACAGAACATGCGCAGCATGGGACTGCTGTAAGGAGGCTGGTATGGCACATGCAGATGGTATGAATTACGCTCCCGAGGGCAGACCTGATCCCGTTGTGAAACCGGGCGAGTTCCGTTTTGCGGCGGTCGGGCTCGATCACGGTCACATCTTCGGGATGACACAAAGCCTGATCGACGCAGGAGGAACACTATCAGCGGTGTACGCGGATGACCCTGCACAGGTCAAATCCTTTTTGGGGAAGTTTCCCGAGGCGAAGGTATCAGACAGTCTCGAGCAGATTCTTGAGGACCAGAGTGTGCAGATGGTCGCAAGCGCCGCCATCCCTTCGAAGCGCGGCCCTTTGGGCCTTCAGGTCCTCGACGCCGGAAAGCACTACTTTTCCGACAAGGCGCCGTTCACGACGACCGAACAGCTGGCCTCGGCGCGGGCAAAGGTGAAGGAAACCGGTCTGCACTGGGCGGTCTGTTACAGCGAGCGGGTGCAGAACGAAGCAGCGGTGCACGCCGGACGGCTGATCGCGTCAGGAGCGATCGGGCGCGTTCTGCAGGTTCTCGGCACCGGGCCGCACCGACTAAGTGCGCCGAACCGACCTGCGTGGTTCTTTCAGAAGAAGTACTATGGTGGAATCCTGACTGACATCGGAAGCCATCAGATCGAGCAGTTTCTCTCGTTTTCCGGATCGAAGAGCGCGAAGGTGCTTCACAGTAAAGTCGCCAACTACGCACATCCCGAGTACCCCGAGCTCGAGGACTTCGGTGACGCCACCCTCGTCGGTGATACCGGTGCAACGAACTATTTCAGAGTCGACTGGTTTACCCCGGACGGTCTGCGCACCTGGGGCGACGGTCGAACCATCATTCTCGGAACAGAAGGCTACATTGAACTGCGGAAGTACATCGATGTTGCCCGGGATGAAGCTCCAGATCACGTGTATCTTGTGGACGGATCCGGCGAGCATCACATTCCCGTACACGGAACCGTCGGGTATCCGTATTTTGGAGAGCTCATTCTTGACTGTCTGAACGGTACCGATACGGCCATGCCTCAGGATCATACCTTCCTGGCGGCTGAGCTCTGTCTGCAGGCGCAGGAGATGGCGATTCGGGTCGGTGACTGAGGAGCGTCCGCGCATGTCACTCAGGGAGCGGCTTGATACCCGGTACTATCCGGCTTGGGGACCCTACTCGAAAGAGCATATGGGATTCAGTCGTCGACTGAGCGACGAGACCGGCGAACGCCTCGATTGCATCGTTGTTCCGGGGATCTATCGCGGGCGGGTGTTCGTGCCGAGCGCCGTCTGGGACGCCGGCTGTCTTGTCGATGCTGCCGCTGTCGACCTCGGGGCGGTGCGCATGCTCCACGAGATGACGGAAACCCTGTCTGCTGAGGTAGACTGGCGCACGGAGACGACGGATATCGTCACGGCCACGGTCCGGTTCCGGAACGCGAGCAGCCTTCCGGTATCGACCTGCTGTCATATCCTTTTCCGTCTCGCACCACCACGACTGAAACCGGGAAGCGATGAGGTCCGTCTGAGCGTCGCAGTCCCTGCCGGGCTCGCTGACCGCTGGTCCGCTGCTGCTGACTACGTGGATCTGTTCTTCGCCCGGCCGGGCATACGTGATTCGCTTGTGTACGACGGGTACCGCCGAGGTATTGAACCGGTACAGGGATCGGTCCGGGGAGTCGCTGTCGCGTCCGGATGGGGTGCCGATACCGGTGATACGATGATCGCAACACTGCACTGCGCAGAACCCGGATTTCGCAGTCTCGGTATACGGTACAGCAACGCGTCCGACACCAGTATCCGGATCAGACTGAAGCTGTTTCCGTCTGATGAGTCACCGGGCGGCGCCGATGCGCATACCGTAGAAGTGGCTCTGCCTCCGTCTGACGGGTTTCAGGTCTCGGTGCTTCCTCTCTCCGGCCCTCCGGAATCCTCCTGTCGCCTTGAGCTAGAAACGGTATCAGGAGCAGCAGGTCTATGCCTCGACGGCTTCTTCTGCTTCGAGGACGTGCGCGAAGGTATACTCCCCGATCCGTGTTCGGTCGGCCTTCCAGCCGATAGACCTGCGGTATCGCAGGGTATACGGTCGCGCGACGCCCTTGAACTCACCTATGCAGGCGGCGAACGTTTCAGGCTTTTCCGGGATCATCGCTACGACACCGTGCTCAGGACCGTGGAGACACGAAACCTCGACGAGGTCATGGCTCACCTCACACACAATCACGTACAGCTGCACATCAGGGACAAGCGCTACGCCCCGGTACCCGGCTTGTACGAGCCGTACTACCTGGATCTGTTTCTGCGGCCTCTGGCCGTCGAGGCGGGTGGTGAGCTCTCTTTCGTTTTTCGCATAGAGGGGCCGGATGCGGCGTCGTGCCTGGAAACAGCGGACTTTCCACGCGGTGGAACTGCACCACCGTACTTTACCTTCGACGGTGATCCTCCCGAGCCGGGCATACGACACGGCGCGGACCGACTCGCTGCGGTCGCGCTGAGCAACGTGGTGTACCCGGTGCAGATCCGCGGACAATACACGTGCCACACGACACCCGGGCGATGGTGGGACAGCGTGTATACCTGGGATGCCGGGTTCTCAGGTATCGGACTGAGCGTCTTCTCGCCCGAGCGCGCCCGTGAGTCACTCGACACCTACCTCGGTGCCGACAAGGACCTGCACCGGGCCTTCCTTCATCACGGGTCGCCTGTTCCAGTTCAGGCCTACCTCGCGAAGGAACTGATGGACCAGTTTCCCGGCCACGAAAACCGGACTCGTGACTACCGGCGGCTCCTGCGGTACTACGAGTTTCTCGCAGGGCGTGGGGGAAGTTCTGCTACCAATCCGTTTCGCAGCAAGCTGAGGACTACCTTTGCATATTTCTATAACTCAGGCGGTTGGGACGACTACCCTGCGCAAAACATGGTTCACGCACGGGGAATCGCCGATAGAGTTGCACCGGTTGTAACCAATGCCCACCTGGTCCGGTTCGCTCGTCTGCTCTCGGGATTCGCGCGCCTGCTGGACGACGAGCAGCTGCCCGAAACGGTCTCAGCTGACCTTGAAGAGATCATGCATGCTCTGCGCGCGCACGCCTGGGACGAAGACGCGAAGATATTCGGCTATGTGGAGCACGATGAAACAGGCCAGGTCATCGGTGTCCTTCGCGCTCCTGGCGGAGAGAATGCGAACCTCGGCCTCGACGGTCTTTCACCTCTGGTGACAGGAGCGCTTTTGTCTTACGAGCGCGACGCCCTGATTGCACGCCTTTTCAGCCCTGATCACATGTGGACCGGGATCGGCATCAGTACCGTCGATGTGTCCGCCTCGTATGCGCGGAGTGACGGATACTGGAACGGTGCAGTCTGGATGCCTCATCAGTGGTTCATGTGGAAGACCTGTCTGGATCTCGGGCTTGGATCGGAAGCATGGAAAATCGCCCGGACCGCCCTGGAGTTGTGGGCCCGTGAAGTTCAGGAGAGCCGACGCTGTTATGAGCATTTTCCACTTTCGACCGGGAGAGGGGCCGGATGGCATCAGTTTGGTGGCCTCTCATCGCCCGTTCTGAACTGGTATGCTGCATACTACCAGCCTGGTACCGTCACCGTCGGTCTTGATACCTGGATACTCCGTCGCTCCGCGTCTCAGGGTGTCCTTTCGCTGTCACTGCAGGTGGATGAATCCTCCGAATCCGGTGTCTCGACGATATTGATCTGCCCGGACCGCGGAGCGGCAACAGAGAGTAATGTCATTCTGAACGGAAGCCAGATCGGATTCGCTGTTTTTGGAAACGCCGTCGGCGTCGATCTGGCTCCCGGTGCGTACGAGCTGTCGGTCAGCTGTGTATCCCGAGAAAACGGGCAAGCTTCACCGAGGTAAATCTGTTTCGCAGGTAATGGGCATATCGGTATGCCGCGTTTTCGAGTTCGGCCGAGAGGCCGAGGTCGGACGCTGTTGTCGGGGCATCGGCGTCGCGCAGCAGTCCTGCCACTTCTCGTGCTTTTGGAACGGCAGCCGCAATATCCTGTATTTCGCCCCAGTGCTTTACTATGCGTTCGCGGATTTCGCGAACCTTCTCCTGATCGAAATCGAGAAAATCGCTGCTCTGTATGAGCTGCTCGGCATAGCTTCCGTAGGCCGAGTGTATTGCGTCTTTCTCCGACGACAGGCTTGGAAAATGAACGCCGGCGAGGCGCTCAGCGAGGCCTTCGCGAGAAATGGATGCAATGCGCTCGTAGAGTTGTGCGATTATGACCGTCGCCACACCGACCTTCGCTCCGTGGAGAATCGCCGGTCGCCCGTCACGCAGAAGCTGCATTTCCCAGAAATGAGAAAGGTGATGTTCGGCTCCTGACGCGGGTCTGCTTTCGCCGAAGTCGACGAGACAGAGCCCCGACTCAACAAGCGCGTGCATCAGAATCTCCACGCCTGCGGCCGTACCGGTTCCGATCTCGTGGCGGTGTTTCACGCAGGCATCAATTGCCTTTTGCGTACGTTCGGCGATTGATTCGTCGTAGGGTTCGTTCCACAGCAGTCTTCCGATCTTCCAGTCCGCAAGCGAGGTGATTTTTCCAATGATGTCACCGTATCCGGCAGCCGTCATTTCCGGTGGCGCCCCGCACAGGACGTTCGTGTCGGCAAACATCGCAAGCGGTGGCTGCGAGATCACCGTCTGCTTGATTCCCTTGAGAACCAGAGGAGCCCCGATTGAAGTAAAGCCGTCGACCGAAGCGGCGGTCGGACAGCTCACGAAGGGAACGCCGAGTTTGAAGCTTACAAAACGGGTCATGTCGGTTATCGTTCCGGAGCCTGCCGCGATGAACAGTTCGTCTTCCGGGCTTGTCTGTCTGAGTATTTCGATCAGGCGGACTTCGTCTGCGACAACCTCGCCCGGGCTGAGGACAATTTCGCGGACCCGGAGACCGGCGGCGCGTGCGCGCGCGGCGACTTCGGCGCCGGCTGCTGCATGAGTCTGCTCGTCCGAAACGACGGTGCAGTTCGTGAAGGCCTCTTTTCTCAAATACTGTTCGAGTTCATCGTACGCGCTGTCTGATACAACGATAGGATTGATTTCTGCCATGCGCATATTGTGTCATAGCTTTCGAAGTTCGTCATTACGCTTGCGACGCGGCGGATCTGGTATGTGTTGTGTTTGATATCCTGACACGATATGCTTCTGAGCATGCGTTATCCGAAAAGCAGACTTATTCGCTTCATGTTTGCCGCAATAACCCTTGTTCTGGCGGGAACGCCGGGCTTTGCCGTTGCCGAGCTGTTCGACGAGGCAGCCGAATTATTTTCTGAAGGCGATTTTGAGGCAGCGCTTGAGCGGTACGACCTCATCCTCGAGGATAATCCGGACCTCTTCGAAGCCTGGTATAATCGTGCGCTCACACATTTTGAGCGCGGTGACTATCAGCGGGCCATCGATGATTTCGACCGCGCGGAAGAACTCAAGACGGACGTCGAAGAGCTTTTTTTTCAGCGGGCAACTGCATACCTCAGACTTGAGCGCTACGACCTCGCACTGATCGACTTCAGCGAATACATAGAGCGTGTGCCCGATGACCTTCAGGCCCTTAACAACCGCGGCGTAGTACTCGTCCGCATGGGTGATCTGCAGCGGGCCGAGGAAGATTTTTCGCGGGCCATCGATCTGGACAGTGACTTCATCGAAGCCTGGTACAACCGGGGTAATGTTCGCCTTGATATGGGGTCCTACGAGGCTGCAGTAACCGACTTCACTGCTGTTATTGAAGCCAACCCGGACCGTCTTGATGCGGTCTTCAACCGGGGAAATGCCCGGTACGCCCTGGGAGAATTCCGGCTCGCAATGCAGGATTTCTATCGATCTATAGAGCTGAATGAGGATTTTGCCGAGGCCTACTACAATCTGGGCCTTGCGTATATTCGCTATGCTGATAGCATACGGGAGTAACAATCCCGACCAAAACGATGGTATAAATGAGTAACACATCTGAAGCATGTATTCTGGTTCTGAACAGCGGCAGCTCGTCACTGAAATATGAGGTGTACGCAATGCCGTCGCGGGAGAGCCTGGGCAAGGGGCAGGTCGAGCGTATCGGTGTCAGTGGTGGCACGCTCAAGCAGACTTCTCCCCGAGGTGAGGTCATACGAAATGCGGACATTCCTGATCACGAAACGGCGGCAAAACTGGTCACCGAAGCGCTGACCGACAGCAAAAAAGGCATCGTTTCCGGGATATCGGACATAACCGGTGTCGGACATCGAGTCGTTCACGGCGGTGAGCAGTATTCCGAGTCGGTCATTATTGATGATGAAGTCATGGCCGCGATCGACAAGAACATAGAGCTTGCCCCGATACACAACCCTGCCAATCTCTCGGGCATCCGTGCGACTCAGGCCATGCTTCCGAACGTTGCTCAGGTCGCCGTGTTTGATACCTCGTTCCATCAGACCCTGCCACCAAGCGCGTATCTGTACGGAATCCCACGCGAGCTTTACGACAAGTACCGGATCAGGCGCTACGGTTTTCATGGTACCAGTCATCGGTACGTCGCAGGGGAAGCGATACGCTACATGAAGCGATCGGTCGAGAACACGAACGTGATCAGCTGTCACCTTGGAAACGGGGCATCGATCACCGCGATCATGAACGGCCGGTCGATCGATACGTCCATGGGGTTCACCCCGCTCGAAGGGCTCATGATGGGGACCCGCAGCGGTGACATCGATCCGGCGATTCTTTTCTATCTGCTCGAGCGGGGATACAGCTCTGAAGAGCTGAATATCATGCTCAACAAAAAGAGCGGCCTGCTCGGCCTCTCCGGCGTCAGCAATGACCTGCGGGATGTCGAACAGGCAGCAGAGCAGGGTAACCAGGCCGCCTCCGAAGCGCTCGATGTCTACGCACATCGGGTTCGAAACTACATCGGTGCGTATACGGCGAACATCGTCCGGGTTGATATTCTGATTTTTACCGGCGGAATAGGCCAGTTCGGCGTGAAGATGCGGGAACGGATCTGCCGGCGTCTTGAGAACCTCGGAATGGTTATGGATTATGAGGCGAATCAGAAAGTTGGAGCAGATACGGGGATCGTTTCGACCGAGTACTCGCCGACGTCAATCGTCGTTCAACCCACAAACGAAGAGCTGCAGATTGCTATCGATACCTACGATCTGGTCTCACAGGGCTGAATTCCCGACGAGCTATCGCGGACGCGTGCCGCGTCCGTTTGCGTTCGGGCAGACCCGGTTCATAACCGAGCGTGATCTCGGTCACGCGAAACGCTGTCTGCGATCCTGGATTATCTCGTACCGGTCGGAAGCGGACGACCCTGGCGCAGGAATACCACAGACGCAGGCAGAGCGATCACGGTCGGTATGCGATCTGAGTCAGCTGCACGCTGCCGAGCAACGGACGACCCTTCTTGAGCACGCGAAAACGGTACTTGTCGAGCAATTCCGGTTCGAACGCATCCTGCACGGGGTTTCCGTCAGTGTGGACGGGTTTGCCGTCTCTCCGGATATTCTCGGTGTTGACCTTTCGGGTGCTCATACCCTGTTTCATCTTGTTCCGGCCTTCGCGCCCAAGGCCCACTCTCTCGATTACGCGCGCCTTCAGACGGTCGTGCTCAGGCGGTCGGGATACGATGTTCGCCAGATCGTGTTCCTCTGTCTCGACAAGGAATATGACCTCGCTGGGCGCAACACGGTTGACGCGCAGGAACTGTTTCGCGAGGTTCGTGCGCCGAAAACTTTCGAGCGAAGCCTTGGTGAGACCGAAACATTCATGGCTCAGCTTCATGCAGGCGTTTCCTCCGCGAATCTGCCCGGGAGGTGCAGGAGGCAGCTCTCGTGCGAAACCTGCTATCCACACCACGCTGAGAAGCGACCGGAGCATCACATACGCACCCTGTTTCGTGGTGGCGCACTCGTGGATGAACTCGAGAAGCAGGGGTTTACCGACCTTCGTGAGTTGTCCGACGAACAGCTGCCGGGTCGACGTCACAAGCTGCAGCTGCAGGCAATTCGTACGGGTGTTCCCCACGTGGACCACGCGCGCCTGAGAGCCTTTCTTGAAGAACTCTCGTTCCCGCGGGTTTACCTTGACTTCGAGACGATCAGTCGGGCCATACCACCGGTGTCCGGTGTAAAGCCCTGGGAGCACATACCAGTGCAGTTCTCAGCGCATCGGCAGGAGTCGCCCGGGGCAGATCTGGTCGAGTTCGGCTACGTTGCCGACGCAATGACCCCGAACAGGGATGAGCGCTGCGCCCTCGCGGCTGCCCTCACACCGGTGATCGAGGGCGCTGGCAGTATCATTGCCTACGCTGCTGCCTTTGAACGACGAACGCTGCTGCGACTCGCTGACTGGTGTCCGGAGTTTTCGCCTCAGGTACCAGGAGTAACCGAAGGAATACGCGATCTGCAGAAGCCATTTTCCGAGTTCTGGTACTACGATCCCCGTCAATACGGAAAGACCGGTCTGAAGAAAGTGCTTCCGGTCATGAGCGGCTCAGGCTACGAGGATCTTGACGTGCAGGACGGCCTGGAGGCCAGTCTGAGGTGGCAGTATGAGTATGCCACCGGGCTGTTTACCAGGCACGAAGAAGCTGATTTCAGCAGCGAGGTCGACCGCAGGGAACTCGGATCACGACTTCGTGACTACTGTGCACAGGACACTCGGGGGCTCGTTGACATTGTTGCCGCTATTGAAGAGGTCGTTTCGTCGGATTGACGTCGTCCCGGATCCCCGGCGTGATCAGTGCGAGCCGAATCGTGATGCCGGCGTGCCGGTCGCTGATGTCGCGACGCTGAACAGACAGCCCGCGTCCGGGTATTTCGAAAGGTCCGCTTCGGACATTCCAACACGAGCAGACGTCACGAAGAGTGTGGACAGATCGTCCCCGCCGAACGCGACGCTGGTTATGTTTTTTGCCGGAATATCGATCTTTTCCAGAAAACTTCCGCTCTCACTGTCCCACACGGTGACACAGGCACCATGAAACATCGCAACCCAGAGCCGGCCCTCGCTGTCTATGGTCATTCCGTCGGGCTTGCCGAGCTCCTCAGGAACTTCGACGAGTGTTTTCCGCTGTTCAACCGAACCGGTCTCGGCATCGTACACAAAAGTATCGATTCGACGTGTCGGTGTGTCGATGTAGAACAGGGCGGTCTGGTCCGCATTCCATACGATCCCGTTTGACGTGGTCACTCCACCGATGACCCGATCTATTTCATAGTCGTGTGATACCCGGTACAGCGAGGCTGTACCGGTGCGTTTCACGGTGCTCATAGTGCCGATCCAGAAGCGGCCCTGAGGGTCGCATTTTCCGTCGTTGCAGCGATTTTCGGGGATGTCGGCTTCCAGAGCAACGCGTTGACGGATCTCCCCGCTCTCCGGGTGTATTCGCGCGATGCAGGTCTCCATGCCAACGAGGACATCATCACCATCGGAAACAGGCACAACCGTCGTGACCTGCTCGTCGGTCGAGATATGCGTGTCTGTGCCATTAGAAGGACGGAAGCTGTGAAGCTCACGGCCGGCGATATCGACCCAGTACAAAACCGAGCGAACAGAATCCCACAGAGCGCCTTCTCCGAGTGTTGCCTCTGCCTGTACCGCTATCGTCGCGTCGGACTGTACGAGTGACATTGCCGTTCTCAGGATCGCTCAAGTTTGAGCGTCAGGGTCGGTTGATCACAGACCTCCGGTGGACCGAAGTACTGAATTGCGCCGGGTGATGAGAACGAGGTCTCCACCTTCCAGCTGTCACGCTTTGATGCAAATTCACGAAACGGCGCCCCGTCGAGTTCCACAAGGGCTTTGCGTATCACCGGTTTTTGGGAGCCGTGCCGTTGCTCCATGTTCATGAGCATAGTCAGCGGTATCCCTCCCGCCTTCCATTCGCCGGCCGGTCGGGATATGTTGCGTATAGATGCGATGTATCCGGTGAGGTCGGACGCGAGCAGCAGGAATGCGGTATACCCGAGGCTGTAGCAGTAGTCGGCGTCGAAGTTCGAAGGAAAGGCGCAACGACCTTCGTATCCGAAGAAGTGGGCGAGTCCGCTGAACTTTCCCTTGTACACGCCGGTCCGGGCATCCTGTTTCAGTTGAGCCTCAACCATCTCGATCAGCATTTTCTCGGTTTCGATGCGGGACACCTGCACATTCCCGTGCGGGTCCCGATCGTCGAGCAGCTGTGACTGTATGCCTGCTGGCAGGGAGTTGAAGGTGGCTTTCAGGTCGTCCGACAGATGTTGTGAAACAAATGTAATACGATCGCCATCTGATTCAAGTCTGCCGAACGCATCCGCCTCGTGAGCGAGAAGATCGTTCAGTGACGTAATGAGTTTCTTGATCTCCGGGATGAACTCGATGAGACCTTCCGGAACAAGAATGATACCGAAGTTCATGCCGTTTGCCGCGCGAGCGCGCACCGAGTCACAGATCTGATCGACGACGTCGTGCAGAGTCCATGCCTTCGCTTCGACCTCTTCGGACACGATACAGACGTTCGGGTGAGTCTGCAGGGCGCATTCAAGCGCTATGTGGCTCGCGCTGCGGCCCATGAGGCGTATGAAGTGCCAGTACTTACGGGCACTCGCGGCGTCCCTGCCGATATTCCCGATGAGTTCGCTGTAGGTTTTTGTCGCCGTATCAAAGCCGAAACTCGCCTCGATGTACTCGTTTCGCAGATCCCCGTCTATTGTCTTCGGGACACCTATGACCTTAGTCGCCACACCTTCGGACAGGAAATACTCGGCGAGCAGGGCGGCGTTCGTATTGGAGTCGTCGCCGCCAATAACAATCAGTCCGTCGAGCTCGAGCTCACGGCAGACTTTTGCTGCCTGAGCGAAGTCATCCGCACTCTCGATCTTCGTGCGACCGGATCCGATGATGTCGAAGCCACCGGTATTTCTGTACGTGTCGATGAGTTCGGAGGTGATCTCTATGGCCCTGTTCTCGAGCAGACCACTGGGCCCGCCTCGAAATCCAAGAAGGGTTGACGCCGGATTCGCCGCCTTCAGGGCGTCGAAAAGCCCGGCAATCACATTATGTCCTCCCGGGGCCTGTCCTCCGGACAGAATCGCACCGACGACACGCTTCGGAGCTTCGTGCTCGGTCGTTCCTGCAATCAGTTCTACGATGGGCTGGCCGTAACTGTGCGCGAAGACTTCCTTAAGCGCGTCCTGATCGGCGACCGACTCCGTCGGGCCGCCCTTCTGCACGTCGATGGAGGCGATCTTACCCGCTATGGCAGGGGGAAGTTTGGGACTGTAGGTATATCGAATACTCTGTAAATCTGATACATGCATAACACCGACAGGGTAGTACGCACCTCGGTCTTTGGCAAGTTCCCGTGCCGCCGTGCGGATATCAGCTGAAGACCATAGGTCCAGCTTCCCGAATGCGAAGCTCTATGACCGATCCTGCTCCGAAGACTGCTTCCATGCATTCGGTAAAACCTTTGGCGTGGTCTGTCGGCACGTAGGCCTGTATGGTGCCTGCAAAGCCACCACCGTGAACCCGAAGTGCGCCACTGAGTCTGTTGGTGGCGAAGTAGTCGGACCCGAGCGCACAGGCCAGGCTTATGCCCTGAGTGTCGGGATTCCGCGTGCTGAAGTAGTTCTGCAGGTTCGTCGCGCTTGAAAGGCCGCTTTCGTTCACAAGTTTCAGATATGCTTCGGTCTGCTTCGCTCGCAGTGCCGTTACCATCTGCGAAACACGCTCGTTATCCCGAAAGAAATGCAGGGCACGCAGCAGGGCACGGTCTGAACAGCGTTCGCGCAGGGTCGGCAGAGCGGTCCTGAACGCCTCGAGGCTGGACTCTCCGAGCAGCGTGTGCCCGAGCCCCTCGGCAACCGAGCGCATCTCTTCAGGAACCGAAGCGTAGTCATCCGTCAGGTCGGCGTGGTCGCCACCAGTATCGATGACGCACAGCGTGTATCCGGCTTCCCTGAAATCGGTCTGCACACTATCGATCTCAGGCGGATCGCAGGAGAAATCTATGGCAACGATTCCGCCGTGGGCGCACGCGATCTGGTCCATAAGGCCGCAGGGTTTCCCGAAGTACTCGTTCTCGGCGAACTGACCGGCCTTCGCAATGTCGAGGACCCCTGCCTTGTTCCGGTTGTAGAGCGTGTTCAGAGCTGTCCCGATAAACACCTCAAATGCTGCGGAACTCGAAAGGCCGCTGCCGGGAAGGACACGGCTCTCGAGTGACGCGTCGAACCCTCCGACCTTCAGATCCTGGTCGGCAAAGAACGCCGCAACCCCGCGCACGAGCGCTTCCGGGTTTCCACGTTCGGTGGACTGTATGTCGAGTTCCTGCGTGTCGACTTCGATGATCGAATCGTAGCCGGCACTGAGAATGCGAATGATGCCGTCGTTCCGCGGACTGATGACACCGAGCGTATCAAGGTTGCATGCACCCGCGAGAACGCTCCCTCTGTTGTGGTCGGTGTGATTGCCGGCGAGTTCGGTGCGTCCGGGTGCAGACACGAAAACCGCCGAGCGTTCATCGTCAAGTCTGTTCCTGAACGATGACAGGAGAGATACCATGCGCCGGGTTTCGCCCGCAGGCTCCTGGGGCGAGCTCTTCTCGAAGAAGTCTTTTTGTGCTTCGCCCGACTCTATCCGGGCGTGCAGTTCACGAAGTGGTCTCATAGTACGTATCTTGTGCCATGAGGATGCGTTTCTGTCAAATCCGCGAGGTTGACAGGGGTATACCTCATTCCTAGAATCCATCAGTCTATATTGCTACGAAGGTCAAAGGGGGCCGTCCTTGTATACGCCGGTTGATCCAAAAGTGAGTTTTCCTGAGATGGAGACTCAAATACTCGATTTCTGGAATAAAGAGTCCATCTTCGAGAAATCACTTTCCTCCCGTGAGGGCGCCGAAGAGTTTGTGTTTTACGATGGTCCTCCGTTCGCGACCGGACTTCCACATTTCGGGCACTTTGTCCCGGGAACAATCAAGGACGTGATTCCACGCTATCAGACCATGAAGGGGAAACGGGTGGAACGCCGTTTCGGCTGGGACTGTCATGGGCTTCCGGTCGAGTACGAAATGGAGAAAGAGCTCGGGATTTCCGGTAAATACGAGATCGAGGAGTATGGCGTCGCCGAGTTCAACGAACAGTGCCGGTCCATCGTACTCCGGTTTACCGGAGAGTGGGAGCGCATAGTCACCAGACTCGGGCGTTGGGTAGATTTCAGAAACGATTACAAGACCATGGATCCCGAGTACATGGAAAGCATCTGGTGGGTCTTCCACCGTCTGTGGGAGCAGGGCCTTGTATACGAGGGCTACTACATTCTGCCCTACAGTCCGAAGCTCGCAACGCCGCTGTCCAACTTCGAAGTTAACCTCGGCGGCTACCACGAAGTTACAGACCCGGCGATCACGGTACGCTTTGAAGTTGCCGATGAGCCGGGCACCTATTTTCTCGCGTGGACCACGACGCCGTGGACGCTTCCGAGTAATCTCGGACTCGCCGTCGGGCCCGAGATTTCCTACGTCAAGGTCAAGGACGGAGACGAGTACTACATTCTCGCAGAGGATCTGCTGCCGGGCTTCTACCGTGACGAGAACGAGTACAGCATCGTAGCACGCATGAAGGGTAGCGAGCTGGTCGGGCGCTCATACAAGCCGCTGTTTCCGTATTTCGCGGAACTCGAGCGTGACGGCGCATTTCGCGTCCATCAGGCTGATTTCGTCACCGTCGACGACGGATCCGGTATCGTTCACATTGCTCCCGGTTTCGGAGAAGACGACTATAACGTTCTGAAACACACCGGGCTTCCCATCGTCCTGCCCATAGACGATGAGTGCCGCTTCACCGAAGAAGTCCCTGAGTACGCGGGAAGTTTCGTGAAGGATGCCGACAAGGCAATCATCCGGCGCCTGAAAGAAGAAGGGAAGCTGGTTAAACGAGACAACTACGTACACCCCTATCCGTTCTGCTATCGCACCGGTGGCCCGCTCATCTATCGAGCGGTATCGAGCTGGTTCGTCGACGTAGAGAAGATCAAGGATAGGATGCTCGCTGCGAACAGCACGATCCGCTGGGTGCCGGACCATCTGAGAGACGGCCGTTTCGGTAAGTGGCTCGAAGGTGCCAGGGAGTGGGCGATAAGCCGCAATCGTTTCTGGGGAAACCCCATTCCTGTCTGGAAGGCGGATGGCGGCGACCACATAGAGGTGATCTCCAGCCGGGAAGAGCTTGAAAAGAAAGCTGGTAGACCCGTTCCGGACCTGCACAAGCATTTCGTCGATGAACTCACCTGGCCCGCACCCGAGGGGCAGGGAACCATGCGGCGGGTGTCGCAGGTCCTTGACTGCTGGTTCGAAAGCGGGGCAATGCCCTACGCGCAGAATCACTATCCTTTTGAGAACAAGGAATGGTTCGAACAGAACTTCCCCGCCGACTTTATCGCCGAAGGACTCGATCAGACCCGCGGCTGGTTCTACACCCTCACGGTTCTCGCGGCTGCACTCTTTGACAAACCGGCTTTTGAGAATGTTGTCGTGAACGGACTCGTTCTTGCCGCCGATGGAAAAAAAATGAGCAAGAGCCTTCGGAACTACACCGATCCCATGGAGATCGTGAATACCTACGGTGCCGACGCCCTGCGTATGAGCCTTATGAACTCTCCCGTGGTACGGGCGGAGGATCTGAAGTTCTCGGATGAATCGGTCAAGGATGTGCTCAAGGGCATCATTATTCCACTGTGGAATGCCTACAGTTTCTTTGTGACCTATGCAAACATCGATAACGCACAGCCTGAAGGAGCTCCCGAAGACCCGGCGAATCCTCTTGACCGCTGGATCCTCAGCGAGGCGGAAACGCTTACCGGGCAGGTCGCCGACGCGCTTGACCGCTATGAGCTGCAGCGTGCCTGCGAGCCTGTCGTCGCTTTCATCGACCTGCTGAATAACTGGTATATCAGACGTTCCCGTCGCCGATTCTGGCGCAGTGAGAACGACTCGGACAAAATGCAGGCCTACGAGACTCTGTACTCGGTGCTTATGACACTCGTGAAAGTCGCTGCACCGTTCGCCCCGTTTATCACTGACGAGATCTTTCAGAACTTACGGTGTGACCATGACCCGGTCAGCGTTCATCTCTGCGACTATCCTGAACCCGATGAGTCACGTCGTGACGTCGACCTTGAGAAGAAGATGGCTACGATACGGACTGCGGTTAGTCTTGGTCGTGCCCTGCGAAGCATGCATAACCTGAAGAACCGCCAACCGCTGCGCGCCATACATCTGGTGACGCGTAACGCTGACGAGAAACGAATCCTCAGGGAAATGCAGGAGATCATCCGTGAGGAGATCAACGTCAAGGAAGTTCTCTTCCGGGAAAACGAAGAGGAGCTGGTCGACTACAGGGCGAAACCGAACTTCCGTGTCCTTGGTCCCATCCTCGGCAAGAAAATAAAAGCTGCGTCTGTGGCCATACAGCAGCTGTCAGGATCAGAGATACATTCGCTGCTGGACGGTAACGTTCTGCATCTTGATATCGAAGGTGAGCCTCTTGAACTCGACGCAGGCAAGGTAGAGGTCCAACGGCTTGAGCGCGAGAATCTTAAAGTGCTCAACGAAGGGAGCCTGACCGTTGCCCTGGATTCCGAGATCACCGAAGACCTGAAGCGCGAAGGGATCATCCGCGATCTGATCCGATCGGTGCAGAACCTGAGAAAATCTCAGGGCTTCGATGTCACCGACCGCATCCGGGTCAGGATAGCTGCCGATGACGAGATCATTACCGCGCTGAGCGACTTCGAGGAGTACTTCATGAACGAGACGCTCTCAACAGAGCTTATCCGGTCTGAGCCGCTCGACGCGGCGGCGCGGGTTTCCTGCGGTGAGTACTCTGCTGAGGTGGTTCTCGAGAGACTGCAGTGATGTATCAACGGTGCAGAAGCCACGCCGCTCATTTCGGCCGCCTTCTGTCCGGCGTTTTCGTTTTGTGGCTGCTTGTGAGCTGCGGGACGTCCGTTGCAATCTCGCCGGGACAGGCGGAGAGATCTCTTCCGCCCGACGCGATGGCCTATGTGTCGTTTCGTCCGGAACGGCTCAGGGCCTCCATAGAAGCGCTCGTGAATGCCTTCGGTGTTCAGGCCGATGAGATCGCCGACATCCTCGACCGGAGTGACCGCATCGTCGCCGCTATCGGAGGCCAGGACCGGCCGGAGGCGTTCTCAGCGGTGGCTGAAGGGAGCTTTCCCTCGGGTCGGGTTCGATTTGGCCTCTCGCTGAGCCGCTCCTGGCAGCGCCTTGAAGCAGAATCGGCGGGAAGTTTTGCCCGCTACTATCAGGAACGTGGCGGTCTGTCGCAGATTGCGGTACCATCCTCACGTGTGCTCCTGTTCTCAAACGGTAACGTACCGGACATGCTGCAGAGAATGGCAGGATTCGGAACAGGGCCCGACTTGTTATCGCTTGATCCTGACGCCGAGCTGGTGCTCAGGTTGCCGGAGATCACGCGCGAGTTGCGGGATCGGCTGCCACGCGAGATTCGCTCGCTCCCCTTCGCATCTGCGGAACTGTTGGTACATTCGCGGGAGAACGATGATGCGGCGTATACGGTGTCTGGAGACGTCGAGTTTACGACCGAGCAGGCGGCGCAGGTCTTCAACGTCATCGGTCGACTGGTGATCGCAACACTCGCAGAAGGTGTCGGGATACGGGATATATCAGTCATCCGAACCGGCAGGCGTATCGGATTCGATGGAATGAGGGTAACCGACGTAACACTGCACGGCTGGATGACGGGATTTGCTGCGGCTCTTGGCGCAGGGGAGGCTGGATCATGAGGATCGGACTAGTTGACTACGATGCAGGGAATCTTACCAGCGTTGAAACGGCCCTGCGTGCACTGGACGCAGACTATCTTGTTTCATCCCAGCCCGAGGCACTGGCGTCCTGCGATCGGCTCATTTTTCCGGGAGTCGGAGACGCCGATTCCGCCATGCAGGTTCTGAAACAACGGGGACTCGACCAGATGCTTCGTGACTTCGCCGGATCGGGCAAGCTGATCCTTGGCATCTGTCTTGGAGCGCAGATCATTCTCGATTCCTCAGAAGAGTCAGCTACCACATGCCTCGGGCTCATACCCGGCCGGGCAGTCAGGTTTCCGTCTGATGCCGGTGAAAAGATTCCGCACATGGGCTGGAACCGTGTCGAACCGGTGCAGCCGCACCCGCTGTTTGAGCAGGTGCCCGCCGACGCAAGTTTCTATTTCGTGCACTCATATTATCCGGTCCCGGAGAACGAACAGTTCGTGCTCTCCCGGACCCACTACGCAGGCATCGATTTTGCGTCGGCTATTCGAAGGGAGAATACCTGGGCGGTCCAGTTTCATCCCGAGAAGAGCGGACGATTCGGCCTGTCCATGCTCCAGAGTTATCTGGACTGCACCGACTGAAATGAGGTGAACCGTGCTGGAAAAACGTGTAATTGTCTGTCTTGACGTTCGCGACGGAAGAACCACAAAAGGGGTTCGCTTCGAGGGAAACGTCGACATCGGCGATCCCGTCGAGATGGCGCGACGGTATTACGAGGAGGGGGCGGATGAACTGGTCTTCTACGACATAACAGCGAGTGCCGAAGACCGCGGAATTATGATTGACGTTGTGCGCCGTGTCGCATCGCAGATTTTTATACCGTTCAGCGTGGGAGGGGGTATTGCCGACGTATCCGCCATGCGCGAAGTGCTGCTCGCCGGAGCCGAAAAGATCAGCGTCAACAGTCAGGCTGTCAGAAATCCCTCGATCATCGATGAAGGCGCACGCCGTTTCGGACAGCAGTGCATCGTACTCGGGATGGACGCATTACGCGACCCGTCGATGCCAAGCGGGTACCGGGTCGTGATACAGGGAGGGCGCACCCATACCGAGCTGGACGCACGAGCGTGGGCTCTCGAAGCGGTGGAACGCGGAGTCGGGGAAATCGTACTGAACAGCATTGATGCGGATGGCACGAGAGACGGGTACGAGCTTCAGCTTACGCGTATGATAAGCGAGGCAGTGACGGTACCAGTCGTGGCAAGCGGCGGAGCCGGCGTGCCGGCTCACGTATCGGAAGTTTTTGCCGACGGAAGGGCAGACGCGGCCCTTGTTGCGAGTATGGTGCACTACGGCGACTACACGGTCAGCGATATCAAAGCGGAAATGCATGCACAGTCGATTCCCGTGCGACGTCGCTGGTAAACGACCGGACTCAGTTGCCGCCGGATCAACTCCTCGCTATAATATGGTGAAACAATATATGGATTGTCTGGTATAGGAGATTTGCCGGTATGCCCAGTTATGATTATGAGTGCAAGTCCTGTGGTCACAGCTTTGAAGAGTTTCAGTACATGTCTGACGCTCCCCTGAAAAAATGCCCTTCCTGCGGGAAGCTCTCGCTGCGCAGGCTGATCGGCGGGGGAATGGGGATAATCTTCAAGGGCAGCGGATTTTACGTCAACGACAGCCGTTCTGCATCCAGGAGTGCTTCGGACACGAAGAAGACGTCGCCGGCGAAAAGCACCGATGCAGCACCTTCAACGGGTACGAGCGAGGCGAAGACCGCTTGAGCGCGTGAGACTGCTCGCAGGGGGAAAGCTGCATGGATACGGCAAAAATACGGACCATCGCCTCACAGCGTGAGGAGACATTAAGAGATGTATCACAGAAGCTGAAGGTCTGCGGACACCCTGTTCGTCTTGAGCTTCTCTGTGCTATCGCGAAGGAGCAGGAACCCTGCGTGTCGGAACTCTGGGTCTGCGTCAGGCAACCGCAGCCAGTTGTTTCCCAGCATCTTGCCGTTCTCAAGGAACGGGGAATCGTGAGCTCTGAGGTGCAGGGTAACCGTCGGATTTACTCGATTTCAGACCCCTATATCAGGAGACTCATCCTTTCGCTGAAAAGCGAGTTTGGAGAGCTGGCCCGCACTGATGTCGACGACGAGCTCGAGTCCTGAGGCATCGGCCCAATGCTCGAAGATTATCTGGATGTCTGGGAACGTATCGATACAGGACAGTTCACCAGCACCGTCGGTCGGGTGCCTCGGGTCCGCATAGCGCAGGGACTTGAAACGGCACTCTGGGTGTGTGATACCAACACGGTGACACTGCTCCCGTCGGCCGTAGATGCCTCCGACTGTGTTGTCATTCCGGCAGGTGAATCATCCAAAGCATGGACACAGGTAGAAATGGTGCTCACCGAGGCGGTCAGGCGGGGGCTTGATCGTAATTCGACTATCGTCGCGTTCGGTGGTGGGGTCGTGTGTGACCTGGCAGCCTTCGCTGCGAGCGTATACCTGCGCGGGCTGCGAGTCGTACTCATCCCGACCTCGCTTCTGGCCATGGTCGATGCCGCTGTCGGTGGAAAAACCGGGATCAACTTCCTCGGGTACAAGAACATGGTCGGAACCTTCCACACCGCCGCTGAAGTCCGGATTTGCGAAGACTATCTGTTAAGCCTCTCCGATCCCGAGTATTACAGCGGACTCGCTGAGGCTATCAAGGCAGCAGTCCTCGGTGACGAAGATCTCATGATCAGCTTCGAGAAAGAGGTTCCACGGATACGCGATCGCGACCTGGAAATTCTGACAGATATCTGCCGCCGGTCCGTACGAGTCAAGGCAGATGTCGTCCGGGACGACTATCGCGAGCACGGTACCCGCGCGTTTCTCAACTTCGGTCATACCTTTGCACACGCCCTTGAGACAGTCGCCGGATTAGGCAGCTGGACGCACGGCGCTGCTGTGGCGTGGGGAATGGCACGGGCGGTCGGACTCGGGGAACGCATCGGGCTGACTCCCCCGGAGCACGCCAATCGGATGAGAGCGATTCTCGACGCGTACTCGTATCGCACCGGCGATGCGGGCGTCGATGTGGACGCGCTGATCCGGGCCATGTCGCAGGACAAGAAACGTCTTGAAGGTACGGTGCGCTTTGTGCTGTCCCGTGGTGTCGGCGACACGGTCGTCGTGCCGGTCGAAACCGCACAGCTCAGGGATGAGCTTCTGTATGCCGGCACAAAATGAAACGGGAGTCAGAGATCCTCGTAGATTCGGGTTGTACGCCGGTACATGGCCCCGAGCGCCGCGTAGTTCAGACCATCGTCCTCAACTGCATCTGAACCCGTGTTCCGGATCTCGTCGGTCAGATATTCAAGACTTCCAAGCGTCTCTTCAACCGCCTGAGTGTACCGGCCCACGGTTCTGAACCAGTATGTCCCGTTACCGTCGGTGAACAGGGCATTGACGCCGAGCTGTTTTTTTGATTTCCGAAGCGGTGCAAAAGTAAGACACTCAGGTATCGTTTCAAGCAGCGCTGCCAGGTCGGTCTGCGCAGTGTAACTCCGCTGTAGCGGGCGGTTTGATCCAAGATCATCCGGCAAACGGATATGACGTGCGAGTCGAAGTACGGTCTCAAGCTTTTCGCCGGCTATGAGATCAACTCCGCGGTAGGTCAGGACACAGCGGATATTGCCCTGCGCTGCGGGGACCTCCAGTCTGCGGCTGTTCGACAGCTCGTCGAGGGCTTCCCAGGACACGACGACGGTCTTCTTCTTGCCCTTCTGTTGTCGGATCGGAAAGGTTCGGCCCGCGATACTTACCTGCCACGTTGTGTCACGCTTTTTGCTTTCTTTCTTACCCGACTTGCCCTTTCTGCCCGTGTCCGAGCTCCTGCCTATTTCTTTAAGGCCGATCGCGAGATCGCGCGAAATCCGTGAAAGCCAGCTTCGTTCGAGTGGTGAAACCGAGCGGGCGAAGGTTTTCGATGTGCGGACGATTTCACCGGCGACAATGTAATCGGGTGTTTCGCGGAACATGACGCTTCCAGGGTGAATCTGTATGCGCTCTGCCGTGAGACTGGCGTAGGTGAACTTACCGTCTCGTACACAGACGAACTGTATAAGGCCTGTGGCCACTGCGCAGAGATAATCCGAAATGCGTCCACCGTTTCCCAACGGTACTCCCATGTCGGATACGATATCACCGAGCTGTGTGGCAACGTTGCGGATTTCAGCAACGGCACGCGGATCAAGGTAATGTGTGCTGCAGAACCGGTCCTTTCGCTTCGCCGCATCGTAAGCACCAAGCAGGCGCAGGTAACTTGCAAAATCACCGTATTCGTGTCGGAAGGTGTGGTGGGCCTGCCGAGCCTGTATCTCTTCGCCTTCGGGCAGGATAAACGGTGACTGACTCGTGAGAAAGGCAGCTGCAATCACCGTTTCTTCTATGACGTCGGGATAGCGGTGTATCGCCTCTACGATCATGCGGCTGTGCCGGGGTGACAGGGGGAACCTTGCCATCTGCGATCCGATTTCCGTGAGTCCGTTGTCATTATCAAGGGCTTCGAGGAGCTCGAGGGTTTCGACTGCTGCGACAAGTGCTCGCGACGACGGTGCTGAGAGGAAGTCAAAACTGGCGAAATCCCTGATATCCAGCTCAGCCATGCGAAGAACCACTTCGGAAAGATCGGTCCGGTAGATCTCTTCTGTGGTAAACAGGTCGCGCGCATTAAACGATTTTTCGGAGTAGAGCCGGTAACAGACACCCGGCTGGGTCCGACCCGCACGGCCTTTACGCTGGTTGGCACTTGCACGGGAAATCGGCCCTTCTATGAGGCTTGACGTAGAGGTTTTCGGGTTGTAGAAGTTCAGCTTTGCAAGACCCGAATCGATGACGGCGGTAATGCCTTCTATCGTCACACTGGTCTCTGCAATGTTCGTGGATACCACGACTTTGCGTTTACCGGGCGACGGTGGATCGAACACGCGTTCCTGTTCTTCCCGAGAGAGACGGCCATACAGGGGGAGTATATGAAGCGTTTCGGCATACGACTGACGAGAAAGCTCTGCTACACAGTTCTTAATTGCCATCTCACCGCTGAGAAAAATCAGTGCATCACCGGTGTGCCCGGACTCAACAATTTCACCCATGACGGTGGATATGCGATAGAGCAGGGACTCTTCGCTGTTCTCCGATGGCGGTGGCGTATAGCGCACCTCGACCGGATACATCGGACTGTCGATGTGCAGGACCGGGCAGTCGTCAAAATACTGACTGAAGACCGATGAGTTGATGGTCGCACTGCTGATGATGAGGCGAAACTCCGGACGCTTGCGGAGTACCGTCTTCAGCAGTCCAAGTATAAAATCGATATTCAGGCTCCGCTCGTGTGCCTCGTCGACGACGATGACGCTGTACTCGTCAAGCCCGGGATTCGCCTTCATTTCCTGCAGCAGGATGCCGTCAGTCATGATCTTGATACGGGTCGTGCGGTCTGTCTGGTCGTCGAAACGCATTTTGAAGCCGACGAGATCGGGAGGTGTTGAACCCGTCTGACGGGCTATGTAGTCGCAGACCGACACTGCAGCGATACGTCTCGGCTGTGTGACCCCGATTTTTCCGTGCTCAGCATACCCTGCTTCGTGGAGGATGAGCGGAATCTGTGTGGTTTTACCGCTTCCCGTCGGACTCTCGACTACCATTACCTGCGACGACGACAGGCATTCGAGGATGCGGCTGCGTTCGCGGTAGACCGGAAGATCATGGGCTTTCATGAGCTGCGAAGAATACCCTGAAGCAGCTGTATCGCAACCGGCAGAGTATCTGCCGTGAAGCTTTCCCGGCTTCTCAGATTCTTGCCGTTAATCACTCCTGAGGCGCGTTCATCCGGACCGCAGATGATGGCAGTTGGTATCCCCTTTTTTTCGGCGAAACCGAACTGTGCCGAGATCTTTCGGGCTTCCGGATAGACTTCACAGGAAAATCCGGCTTTACGCAGACTGCGGGCGAGACCGTGATAGTATCCAAGCAGTGACTCATCCATACAGAAAATCAGCACATCGGCAGCCGATTCCGGCTCTCCGGACGCCTCGAGTTCGTCGAGGGCGGCAAGCAGGCGGTCGAGACCGATTGATCCGCCGACGCCTGGCAGATTCTGCTTTGTATACAGACTCGCGAGATCATTGTATCTGCCGCCTGAGCAGACGCTTCCGATTGATGGAAGTTCCGTCAGAAAGGTTTCAAAGACCATACCCGTATAATAGTCGAGGCCGCGGGTGATCGAAGGGTCATAGCAAAGTTTGTCGGCAGCACCGGCTTCCACCGCTGCCGCATAGACCGACCGCATTCGAGCCGAGTCTTCACCCGGACCACCGGCGAGCGTCTCAAGCTTCGACACGGTGTCCTCGAAGCTGCCGTCGGCCGTTACGTAGGCCATTACCTGCTCCGCACGTGCATCGTCGAGCAGGTCTGCAAGCGTCGTACGCGTGTTCTCCACTCCGACCTTGCGCAGCTTGTCGACGGTCCGAAGGATCTCGTCACTCTGTTCTGCTGCGTCCATGTGCGCGAGGAAGCGGTTAAAAAGGCCGCGGTGTGCGACGTGTACCGATACCTCAGTCACACCGAGTATCTCGAATGCGGTGACTACCGTCAGGAGAATGTCGAGGTCGGCGCTCGGGGTGTCGGTTCCGACTATGTCGAAGTCACATTGCACGAACTCCCGGTAACGACCCCGCTGTGTGTTTTCACCCCGATAGGCTTTGCCAATGTGATAGCGGCGAAACGGCAGGTACAGCTCATTCTGGTGAGCCGCCATGTAGCGGGCGAACGGTACGGTTAGATCGAAGCGCATCGCTACGTCACGGTTCCCGTGATCAGTGAAACGGAAAATCTGTTTGTCCGTTTCGCCACCGCCTTTTCCGAGCAGCACATCTGTGTACTCGAGAACCGGGGTATCGATGGGAACGTATCCGAAGGTTCGAAATCCCTGTTCGAGGTCGCGGATGAGGCTGCGGCGAACGAGTTCCTGGTCGGGAAGCATGTCCCGAAACCCTTTCAGTACTCGTGGTTCAATAAGGCTCATTGCTGTCTCCTGTCTGTACTGTATGGCAGAGGCGAACGACTTACAAGGCGAACTCACGCGTCTACGATCGAGCCGGTATATTCGGCAGCGATACGTACGGCGCTATACCACTTGTAGCCGGAAAGCGTATCGCCGTACGCGCGGAAATGGTAAAGCCGTCGACGATAATACCATTCCAGACGTTCGTGGTTATGCACTCCGACGCCGGCGATTTCTGTAATCGGAAACACCAGCGTGACGGAGCCGTCCTCGGCAAGTGCCGGAACATTCGCGTTCGCGGAGAGGAGCAGAGCCTCTCCGCCGGTGCGCTTGAGGGATGTGCGGGTCAACCGGTACTCGACGCGGTCCGGAAACATGTACAGCCGCCCGCTTCCAACCTTTGCCAGTGGTCTGCGCCGCGACCCAAGATACAAACGAATCGGTGCGTCAGAAAAGATGGGCTCACTTTCGGCATCTGTGGCGAGTGCCGCGTGAGCTGCCTCAATGAGCGCTCGGAGCCGGTCGGTCTGTCGATCGTTCCATTCCGGAATCGTTTGGGATGAACCCTGGCCTTCTATGTGGCGTAAATATCCCAGTTCGGTCATCTCGGTTACAGCACCGCAGTAGGCGCAATGCACCGTATTTTCCGCAGACTTCATTCCACCTGTCTGTCCGCACGAGTCACAACTGTACAGGACACGCTCGATCATTTCGGCTTTGCGCGAACTGCGATAGCTGATCTGTTTTCGTGCCTGCCACTCGTACTCATCGTGCCACATCGCGGCAGCCAGTTTCTCGTGTATTTCATCTGCCGAAAGCGAACGAAGTTCAGGGCCGTCGAACAGCTTCTGATAACGTATATTCAGCTTGCCGGGCCGAATCGAAGTCCCCCAGCAGGGATGAGAAAAAAATGCTCCCTCGAGTACCGGTACGACAACCGGTATCTTCAACAGTTTGATCAACTTCGCGGTGGACGGGATGACCGGCAGGGTACGACCGTCCCAGGTCCGTCTGCCTTCGGCAAAAAGGCACATGACACCACCATCGCGGCGGACATCCATGATACGTTTGACAGCATCACGGTCGCTCATTGACTTGGTGATTGGAATCGAGCTGACCAGCCCGAGAAGGAATCGCAACGCCGGTGACCTGAAGTTCGCGTCGGCGACGACATAGTGAATCGGGTGCGGCACGGGGAGTCCGATCTGGAACGGGTCCCAGAAACCGATATGATTCGGGATGATCAGATAGGGAGGTGCGAGATCCCGTGGAATCTGTCGATTTTTCATCGTGATGCGAAACTTCCACCTGAGCCACCGTCCGAGGGTCAATCGGAGAAAGCGGAAAAATACATGCGTAGCCGACTTGCGGCGTGTGTTCTGTCCCATGATCGGCTGCAGTATACAGGCCTCGTTATTATTTCGCAGCAGAAAAATGGTTTCCAGACCTCTGAAATCGGGGTATAAAGTGTGATGTCATTTACCTGGACGCTGTTTGTCGACTTCGGAATGATCGGGCTCGCGCTGCTGGCAGCCACGTATCTCAGGTCTCGCATCCGCTTTTTTCAGAAGTATCTGATACCAAACGCACTGACGGCGGGCCTGCTGCTGCTCCCGCTGTACAACTTTGTAATGCCTGCGTTGGGAATAGGTACGCGGAATCTTGAAGAGCTGACCTACCATCTGCTCAGCATAGCGTTCATCGCCATGACGCTCAGACCGACGGCACGGACCGGTAAGAAAGGCGACGGACGGATTTTTGCCATGGGCATAGGAATCCTTTCCCAGTATGCCGTCCAGGCTTTTGTCGGTCTGATGCTCACCTTTGCGCTGATATCCACCTTCATGCCCGATCTTTACCACAGTTTTGGCTTTTTATTGCCTCTCGGCTTTGCACTCGGGCCCGGGCAGGCGCTTTCCATCGGTGAAGGATGGCGAGGTTCTGGTATTGAGGGTGCTGGCAGTGTCGGACTTACCTTCGCCGCGATAGGATTTCTTCTCGCCTGCTTTGGTGGCGTCTACCTGATCAACTATGGCATCCGCCACGGCTGGATATCGCGTGCCGAGAGCAAAGTTCTCGACACCGAACGGGTACGCACCGGTATCTATCCGAAAGACAGTCAGCCTGTTGGGGGTAGAATGGTCACTGAAAGTGAGGCAATAGACAGCCTCTCGTTCACCGCCGCCGTCGTGTTCCTGGTGTATTTTCTGACTTTTCTCGTCCTCAGCGCGTTGCAGTACTCGCTGTCGTTCATCGGGCCGCTCGGCGTGGAGCTTGCGACGAATCTCTGGGGTCTGAGTTTCATTTTTGCCGCTCTGGCTGCGATTCTCTTCAAACACATAATTCGCGCTCTGAAGCTCCAGCATCTAACCGACACGCAGACCCTGAATCGGGTCAACGGTTTTGCCGTCGACGTCCTCGTTACCGCATCGCTCGGGGCAATATCGCTTCTTGTTGTACTTGAGTACATTATTCCGATCAGCATCCTTGCCAGTACCGGTGCTCTCTTGACCATCGTTCTTGTGCCGTGGGTCTGTTCGCGAATATTCCGGCCGGACGATCACCGGTTTCTGCGCATGCTTATGATTTACGGTGCGAGTACCGGAACGCTGACGACAGGACTCGCTCTGTTACGCGTCCTCGATCCCGATTTCGAGACACCGGTTGCCACTGATTATGCCTATGCCTCCGGACTCGTATTCGCCCTGGTGATACCCCTTGTCCTGAGCATAAATCTGCCTGTCCTTGCCTACAGCAGCGGAGAAAACCGTTGGTTCTGGTTGGCGGTCCTTGTCGTGAGCGTGTATCTTCTTTTTGTTGCGGTCTCGTACATGGTGATGGCTCGCGAACGGTCCTTTCGGGAACGGTTCAGGGTCTGGTTACACTCTAATGTAAATCCCTGACCCTTCCGGAGTTCATACATATGGTCCCACGGCCAACACAAAAAATCACTGAGCGAATGTCGCGAATTACCTACAAAATCGCTGTCATGAGTGGCAAGGGTGGCGTCGGT
This sequence comes from Spirochaetaceae bacterium, assembly GCA_007694005.1. Taxonomy (GTDB): domain Bacteria; phylum Spirochaetota; class Spirochaetia; order DSM-27196; family SKKC01; genus SKKC01. Next base: position 3,322 of record RECN01000099.1, on the reverse strand, counting down.
AAGAGTACGGTATCGGTTAACATTGCAGAAGCACTCGCTCAGAGCGGAGCACGGGTCGGAATTCTTGACGTCGACATTCATGGACCTAATGTTCCGACTATGATGGGCGTAGAGGATGCGCGCTTTGTGACGCGCGAAGAGTCTGATGGCGAGGATACCGTGACTGTTATCGAGCCTATCATCGCGGAGAGCGGGATACGCCTCGCGAGCGTTGGACTCATCGGTTACGACCGTGACAGCGCACTTATCTGGCGGGGCCCGATGAAACTTGGTCTCATTAAACAGTTTCTCGAAGACGTGGAGTGGGGCGAGCTCGATTATCTCATTATTGATACTCCACCGGGCACCGGGGATGAGGTCATGACCGTATGTCAGTACATTCCTGAGCTTTCAGGGTCTGTCATTGTAACGACCCCGCAGGCGGTATCAGTTCTCGACGCACGAAAAAGCGTGGACTTTGCACGGAAAGCCGGTGTACCGGTCCTCGGGATGGTGGAGAACATGAGTGACCCCGCGGACGGGCCGAAACTCTTCGGGAGCGGTGGAGGACGAACCGCAGCGTCAGAGCTCGAAATAGCTTTTCTCGGCACCATACCCATGGACAGCGATGTCGTACCTGCCGGAGATGCAGGTGTTCCCGTTGTCCGACGAAATCCCGAGGGACCTGCTGCTTTGGCCATGCACAGCCTGACTAACAGCATGCGACTGGAAATCGCCAGGCGATCCTGACGTGCGGATCCGTTGCTGTTCCTTGACCGTGCCGGCGGATGCCGGTGTATTATGGCCTTACTCTGGACAAAAATTTGAAACGGGCGTAGGAACTCCTTGCTAACACGATACAAAACACTTGAAAATGGATCGGCTGTCCGACAGGCCGAAGTATACACCGCTGCCGAGCACGGAATCGATCCTGCACGAATTGATGCCGATGCCGTCAAAATCGTACGTAGACTCAACTCACGCGGACATGAAGCCTACATCGTCGGTGGAGCGGTCCGTGATCTGCTCGTCGGCACAACACCGAAAGATTTTGACATTGCCACCGACGCGCCGCCCGGTCGAATACGCAAACTGTTCCGGAACTCGCGGGTGATAGGCAAACGCTTCCGACTCGTTCACGTTTTCTTTACCGGTGAAAAAATCGTCGAGGTCTCAACTTTCCGATCGCGTGACAGCGAAGGTTTCCAGAATATCTACGGTGACATCGAAGAAGACGCGCTGAGACGCGATTTCAGTCTGAATGCGCTGTTTTACTGTCCGATCAAAAACATACTCGTCGATTACGTCGGGGGATTTAAAGACGTCAAGGCTGGAAAGCTCAAGCCCGTCATTCCTGTGGAACGGATTTTTGCAGAAGACCCTGTGCGCATGATTCGGGCGATCAAGTATTCTGTTTCTACCGGATTTCGCATCGTCAGGCCCTTAAACCGGGCCCTGGTTAAGTCTGTCCATCTGTTAGCTGACGTGTCTCCATCCCGCTTGACCGAAGAGCTCTTCAAGATACTACAGTCGGGTCGCGCAAAGGCGATCTTCGAGCGTGCCATAAAGTACGACATGCTTCACTATCTGTTGCCAGGATGTGGTGATTATCTGAAACAGAAAGAGTTTCGGCGCCGGCTTCTGTACTCCATCGGTAAACTCGACGAGCGGGCCGCGCGCGAAACGCCCGGGCGTGACATGTGCATTGCATATCTCTGTGGTGACTTCTTACTCGGCTTCTCGGGCCTGAATATCGAGCGCCGTGTTTCCTTCCCTGATGCTTTCGCGACGGTGAAAGCATTTCTTCGACCGCTTGTTCCGGCAAACCGTGACGTTGAACACGGCGTTGCCTTTCTTCTGAAGAGGAAACGGCGATACATGAGCGAAAAGGTTTTCGACTGATAGGCTAAGATTCTGAAGACAGGCTGTGTGGGAGAATTCGATCCCACACAGCCTGTGTACTATCAGTTTCCTATACGTGCGATCAGCTGCTCGGCACGGTCGCCGTACGCGCCAGGGTCGCGTTCCAGAGCACGTTCGAGAAACTGTACAGCATCGTCGAACATACTACCCGCAAAGGCGTTCACACCGAGCGCAAAGTAGACAAGACCTTCGGGAGCACCTCGTTCAAGCGCAACACGGTAGTACATGTCAGCCTCTTCGTATGATCCCTGACCGTAGAGAATCAGCCCGATGTAGTAGTAGGGCACATGATTGCCGTCCCGCAGCGCGATGGCCCGCCGGAACTGTTCTTCAGCCGCTTCGTACTCACCACGACCGTAGTATTCGATACCCTGTTCTACAAGTTGCCGGAAACTGCGCATTTCCGAAACGAACGTGCTGAACTCATCGACCAGAGCGTCGGTATTGACCCAGCGAAGCACACGGCGCTCTATCTGTTCCACGTTTTGTGCGAGCGATGCTTGCGGTTCCAGAGCCGCGATGGCGTCCCAGAGCATTCGATTATGCTGTCTGTTCTCGCTCTCCGTCAGGAAGGTAATCATGCCCCAAGTCTGCGGGTAGAATGTATCAAGCTGACTGCGCGCTGTCGCCACGTCTGCTGAGAGTACCGTGGACAAGGGCATGACAGGCCGTGAGCCTGACACCAGCTGCTGAAGGGTTTCGAGCCACGCCGTATTCGCCTGGAACACCGCTTCGCCGCGTTCATCATCATAATAAGAGTTTTCGAAATAGACGGCGAAACCCTCTCGTATCCACAGTGGCGGGTTCTGAATAAAGGCCCTGAGGAACTGAATCACACTCTGATGAGTCAGTGATGCCCGGTACTGCTCGAAGTCGTCCATAATATACGCGACGAGTTCGCTGCGGGCATGATCGGTGAAATGAAGATACACCGGTTCGTTCCGCGTTTCGCCGATGATCCTGGTCAGATGCCGGTCAAAATCGGACCGGTCGGCGAATATACGTACAGTCATCCTCGAAGGAAGCTCATCCATCTCGAAACGGAAATACTGGTTGTACAGGTGTGCGAGTGCTTCGGCAGCTGTTGCTGTTTCCTGAGCGTGCTCAGCGGAAACAGATGAAAGCACCCGATAATGCTCGGTCTCTGCCTCGTACATGTTCTGTCCGGACAGTCCTGCCAGGGCGCCAAGCAGTAACAGGCACACAAGGAGTGTTTTTTGCATCCTTAATCCTCCGGCATTAAGCGTAGTCCGCTCGTGTTCGTATGTCAAACTTTGTTTACTGTTCACCACCCTGGTGGTCGTTACTTCCTAAGCAGCTGCGTAGGAAGGAGTTACCCGTCTGCTTCTCCGATTCTCTCGTTCAGGGGTCCAGTGCAACTGCAGCCAATCCCGTCGCTGCGCCTCCGATAGCTTCGTAC